>JAFVZG010000001.1 GCA_017508285.1 Lentisphaeria bacterium
GCCGTGATGTTCATTATTTACACCCTTCTTATTTACCGGTAAATAAAATAACATCCGTTTGGTATATTGTCAAGAAAAAAATGAAAAAAATTTGTAAGACCGCAAACTCTGACCGGTTTGCATACCGGCGTAACTTTTTTTGCCGGGGAAACTCACGCCGCCTTTTTTGCATACAGGCGCGGCTTTTTTTGCATGCATTACGCTTCTTTTTGCAGGGTGGCTCACGCCGCCCCCCTGCACCCCCCCGCGGTGCCACCGGCACTTTTGTACTTTTAGCTTGCACGCGCTTTATGGCGTTTGGCTGGCTCGACTCATGTGGCGCAATCCTTCACCCCGCTTCCGCCTTTTATGGCGAAAGTCGGGCTTTGTATTGCGCCACGACTGCCGCATCCGGGGGATGCCTCCCCCGGAACCCCCTCGCTCCTCAGCTCACGCTTCGTCGCTTCTTTGGGAGACTGTGGGAATTTTTGGGAATTTTGTGGGAGCAGTCTGCATGCGGTATGATTACAGACGAATCACCACACCCGGATCGCCCTGTATCAGACTGCAGGCTGACAGATCTGATTCACTCTTCAGATGAGAGGAATAATTTTCTGTAACGGATAAAGTAACCCAAGCCGGAAAAGAGCGTGATAAGCACGATACCGGTCATAAATGCCAGCCAGATATACCAGATCCGGATGCCGAACCACGATTCCGTATACAAATAGTTGCTGCCGCCGTCGATCGCCCAGGCGATACCGGCAATGCCCAGCATGGTCATCTGGGAAGCGGTTTTCAATTTTCCCCAGCGGTCAGCCGAAATAACGATCTGTTTCTTTGCCGCCAGAGTGCGCAAGCCGGTCACCATGAATTCACGGAAAAGCACCGCAATGGCGATCCACGCCGGAATGATCCGGAACTCCACTGCCATCAGCATCGTGCCGGTCACAAATATCTTATCTGCCAGAGGATCCATCAATGCCCCGAAGTCGCTGACCCAGTGATAACGCCGCGCCAGATAACCATCCAGAAGATCGGTCAGACCGGCAAGCAGAGCCAGTATCACCGCAAACAGCCGCAACCCGAAGTTCCAATCCGGATCACTGATCACCCCCAGATGGGCGACCGACGCGATCGCCACAAAAATCAATACCGCAAAAATACGGCTGACCGTCAGAATATTAGGCAGATTTTTCCCAATCAATGACATAATCAAGTTCTCTTAACAAATTACTAAACATTTTTATATAACACAAGCGTCCGTCCCTGCATATAATGCCGGAAACGGACGCCGCAACAGTATGACCGCCGCTGTAAGGCAGCGGCCCCCTCCGCCGCGCCGGAGTGTTTCCGGGCGGTACAGCGGATTAATTACTTGTTTTTGTGACGAAGCAATTTAAGCTGCTTTTTGCGTTTGTGTTTGGCGATTTTTTTCCGCCGTTTCTTTTTCAAGTTACCCATTTTTCAACCTCTAAGTGATAAAATTTGCCACATAGCATTGTATTAAAATACCACCTCTTTGTAAAAAAGCAAATTACTTACGGCAAAAAAGCGGTGTTTTTTGATTAAAATATGTTTATTTGCAAAATTCACGGCTTTTTTTCCACCTTGCCGCCGCTGCATCAAAACGTTGTTCGTAATCATCCAACTCATTCAACTGCGGCAGATCGACGCCGATCGCCCCGGCAAGATCAAGGCACTTATTCAGATAGGTTATCCGGGCGGAAGGGATCGGGTTTTTATGCAGAAAATTCATTGCCGTCACCGCTTCAAGGTGGGCTGAACGCACTTTTGCGGCAAGTTCCAGAGTGGGGATTTTGCCGTCACTGATAATAAATGCCGCTTTTTCGGCGGTTTCCACTGTGGGAAGTTCATCCGGGCAGAGAGAATACTGCTCACCGGAGTACTCAATACGGCTTTCCGGCAGAAATCCGAGTTGAGTATTCAATTTTATGCGCCACAATTCGGTCGAGGCAGGCATTTTATTCTCCTTTGACCACAAATACATGGCAAAGCACCGCCGTATCCGGAGTTTTTCCGCCGGAGTTTGCGCTTTGGGCAGTGCTTCACTGAGCGTGATCTTCCCGCTGTTTACCGGCATCATCAATTGGCAGTAAGCCGCCGCCGCCTTGTCTGCCGCCGGGTCGTTGGTGAAAATCAGACAGCCGCTGACCGATAGAAGCAATATTACCGCTCCGGAATACTTTATCACTTGCTTTCCCTCCTGAAAAGATATACTTTATGAATGCCATTATGGTAAACTTCCCATAATTTCCCGGTGAAACGCTTTTCATAAACTGCCGGGTCGTCATCGGCAGACAATACGCAGAGAGTATTTTCCGGAACTCCTTTGACTTTGCCGAATGGCACATCGATCACCACCGGAGGCAGAACCGCTTCTTTATCTGCCGCCGTAAGAGCGTAATTCAGGGCAAACGGATCGGCATCAAAGGTGATAAAGATCCCCGATCCCGATGCCGCATACTCCCGGCAGAGCATCCGTGCCGTCAGCGAGGGGGTGAAACTTTGCCGCACAAAACGGGGAGCGTAAAAGTCATCCTGACCGCCGCGGGAGACCGGAAGCGATACCGATTCACGGAATAGTGCGGTACAGCTGAATATCCCCCAGAAAAGTGCTGCCGCCCAAAGGATCTTCAATCCCTTTTCCGGCATGCGCCGCAAATATCCGGCTGTCAGCAGTGCCATCACCGGAAACAGGATAAACCAGACCCTCGGAAATGGATAAACCGGCAAAATCAACGCCCCAAGCGGTAAAAACCAGATCAAAGTGCGCGGCAATTCCCGCAAACGCGGATGATGAAAGAATGCTCCCGCCGCAAGCGGAAGCAGAAAAGTAACCGCCACCGCCACTGTCACCGCCAATATCGCCGCAAACGGTTCGTGCCACCCCTCTTTCAAATCAAAAGCCTGCAAAAGATTTCTGACTATCGGAGCGTAAAAGAGCAGAAATCCGGCAATGGCTGTTGCCGCCAGCAGATAAACCCGACGGTTCCGCCAATACTTTTTGCCGCAGTAAGGAATTGAATACAAACCGGCTGCACCGATGCCTGCCAGTGCTGACGGCATCACTCCGCAGGCAAAAAACGCCGACAGAAACCAAAGTGCCAGAGCGATCCTGTTGCCGCTCAAGGCGTATTTGCGCGCCGAACAGAGTGCCGAAACCGTCAGCAGTGCCGCCAGCATATAACCGCGCAAAGCACTGGCGTAGAGAAGAAACGGCGGGGAAACCATCAATGCCGTCAACGCAACTGTCAGCGGCAAAGGACCCTTTTCCCGGGAAAATGCCCGCCACAATATGATTATTGTCAATATCGCGCACAGCAAGGGAAAAAGCCGCATCGATTCCGGCGGAATTCCGCAGTTGACCAGCCAGTGGATAAACCATGTGTGGACGATCTGGTTGTTGGGAATAGTGTAACTGCGGTATATTTCCAGAGGCGACGGCAGAAGCGCAAACTGCAAAGTCAGCACTTCATCAAACCACAACTCCCGATCCAGATAACCGGCATAAAAAACGGCGGATACCACCGCCGTAAAAAACAAAAAAAACCGACCGGAAACAAATCCAATCGGTTTTTTCTTCTCCATGAAATGATCAGAGGGAGATGGCTTCGGTCGGGCAGCTGCCGACGCAAGCGCCGCATTCGATGCATTCGCCATCGGCGACGACCGCTTTGTCGTTTTCAATTTTGATAGCACTGACCGGGCAGGCATCAACGCAGCTTCCGCAACCGACGCAGGTTTCCTGATTGATAGTAGCAGCCATTTTCTTAACTCCTTTAATACTTGATTACAGCGGCAGTAAACCGCCAGTTACAATAAAAAACAACCGGGTTTCCGCAAAGCGCGGTACTCCCTTCCGGATTTAATATAACACACCTCCGGAAAATATCAAGCCGGTTTTGCGGTTTTTCAAATTGTTTAGGTGCGGCTAATTTTTCCGCAGCATGAGCGGCAACCGCCGGAAACGGAAGTTTATGGATCGAATACTTCCCCGGCGGCACTATGCAGACAAATAATCACTCTCCGGTTGTTGACAAATCACACCCGGTGTGATATATTCTATAAATATTA
>JAFVZG010000103.1 GCA_017508285.1 Lentisphaeria bacterium
CATGCTGCCGCTGCCGACCGGGCGCAAGGTCGGAATGATCAAATCGGAATAATTGATCGACGCCACTTTGGATTTGGCTTTTTTGAAAGGTATCCGCACCGGTTTTGCCAGTGTGCGTGCGGCAATATCCTCTCTGAGTGCCGCATTGGCTTTGCCGAATGCCGCCCAGTGAGCATCGACAGAGGTGATCCCCTTGGGGATGCGTTTCGGGGTGGCGGCATCGAGCATCCAGAGGACCCAGATGGAGTAACCATCCAGATTTGCTCCGGCGTGATAGGCTTGGGTCGTGATATCTTCCGGGGAGTAGTTATCCGGGCGCAGCCAGCTTACATAACGGTTGTTGGGGTGCCGCTGTTTGGCAAGTTTTGCTCTTTGGGCGACATAATCTTCAAATCCGGCTCCGTTGTATAATTCCCAGCCGTCGATGATCGCCGGAGTTTTGTCTGTGGCAAGCGTGGATTCCATGATCCTTGCCAGTTCTCCGTGATGAGAGGGCATATAACCGAGGATCAGCGAAGGAGATATGGCATGAAGTTCATCGGCAAAAGTTTTGACAGCTTTTTCCACTTCTTTTTCAAAAAATGCTTTGTAGAGGGCTTCGGCTTTTTTCTCTTTGAGCAATGCGGCGCGTCCGGCAGCGGGAGTTGTCGCGGCAAATTGCGGATTGGCGGTGCAAAATCTGCTCCAGGTGCCGTCGTCATAACTGTAATATAATTGGTTGAGTTCCAGATCGAATTTCAGAGAAGCAAAAGGGATCTCCCGGTGAAGTCTGGCAAACTGGTAGGCGTGTTCAAACAGCATCCGCCATGATTTTACATCGTTGAGGGAAAAGACATTGTCAAGAGTCAAACCGTCAGCAGCGACGACTGCCTGACATTTGGCATGTTCCTCCCACTCCGGGCGGCGTTTGGCATCGGGGCAGGGGTAGAGGTAAATTTGCAGCAACAGGTTGCATTCATTGGCTTTATTGTATAATTTTACCATATCCTGTTTGTATTTATCCAGCTGCATATGCCGGATATTACGGGGGAGAGCCTGCATGATTTTGACATCGATGGAGTTGAATTTCTGCTGCTTCATGATCTCCATCATCCGCCAGATGTGTCCTCCTTCGATTTTACTGTTGCGGCCGCCAAAAATATGACCGCTGTATCCGGATATGATACGCTCCGGCAACTCGACTGCCATAGCGGTAAAAACCGCCATTCCGCAGAGCAACATCAATTTTTTCAACATTTTTTTTCCTTTCTTTGCGATTGCTGATTTATTACCATGTATCGTTATTGAATTCGACTCTGTTCGTCGGATATATGGAGCCCAGAGCCTTGTCATTGTAGACATTGCCGACCGGGGTAAGGATATTGGTGGTTTTATTGTGCCAGCTCACCCGGGTGAATTGTGCACTGTTTTCTGTGGAAAAGTCTCCTGCACCGAAATATGACGGTCTGTTGGTGTCTGCGCGGTCATGATAGTAATAGTCGATGATCAGCGGCCTTTCGGTAGCTCTGGCGATTTTGGTGACTTTGCGGAAGGTTTTGAAGCGTAATTCTGCATTGGCACCGCTGCCGTTTGCTTGGTAACATGAGGTATTGTATCCGTAAGTTCTGCCCGGTTCTTTGCCGTCAGGATCCTGATACGGACAGGAAGGACAGACAAAAACTCCTTTGCCGGCGAAACCGTTGGTTCCCGGATTGATGATTTTTTCAAGGTAATAGTGCCAGCTGTAATTACTGGTGAATTGGCTTGGCGGCAGATAGTCTTCATTGGCATCGGTGTAAAAAGCTACGGCATTACCCAGCTGTTTGAGGTTGTTGATACAGCTCGCCGCCCTGCCGCGTTCCCGGGCGGAATTCAATGCCGGAAGCAAAATCCCCGCCAGAATGGCGATAATCGCTATCACGACGAGCAGCTCTATCAAGGTAAACGAGTGTGCGGGGGACAAGGAAAACTTTTTTTCACGAGAAAAAAGGTTTTCCCTTTCCCCCGCGCCCCCTTTCTCTTTCAAAAAAAGCGGACTTCTTTGTGATGATATGTCCGAGCCCCAGCGAAGCGAAGGGCGAGTTTTTTCGCTACCC
>JAFVZG010000104.1 GCA_017508285.1 Lentisphaeria bacterium
AAAAACGGTTTGCTCCGTGGTATAAAATTTCATTTATTTACCTTGAGAGCATTCTCTGTCGTGTGCCTCACTCTGGAAAGCAGACCGCAGAATCCGGCCGATCCAATATCGCGAATAAACCGTTTTTCAATTCCTGTCAAACATAAAACACCCGGCAAAGATGTCTCTGCCGGGTGCTTCGATTCAATCCGGTTGACTTACTTGTTTTGATTGACCACCTGCTCCTGATGAACCGTACTGACAGGTGCTTTCAACCTGGCATCTTCACGCTTGATCATCATCGATGTCAGCATCATCATCATTGCCAGAATGGCGAATGAACCGACACAAATGCGGATACTGAAACGGTTTTTACGGATCAGCAGCAGACAACGGATCAGCAAATAAAGAGAGATCAGCACCTTGGCAATCAAAAATTTCTCAGTGCAAACCTGATTGTAAAACGGCTGGATCCACGCCGCACAAACCAGAGCCATAGCAACAACACAGATATAAGCCTTGTTGCGTTTCATCGGCATATATGCCCGGCGCAAAGCCTTGTCACCGATATCATTGCGGTAAAACATCCCGTCGAAAGCGATCTGCCTTACTCCATAGTACGCACTGCGTTTGGCATCCAGAATATTTTTGCCGACCGCGCTTACTCCCAAAACTCTGCCGCCGTCAGTGACGATTTTATCGCCTTTTCTGGCTGTTCCGCAATGGAACACCTCGGCACCGCACTCTTTGGCACGGTCAAGTCCGGTGATCTCCTTGCCCTTTTCATAAGATCCCGGATAACCGCCGGAAGCAAGCACCACGGAAATAGCGTGTTCACTGCTCCACTTCAATTCAGCTTCTGCCAATCTGCCGTCAACAGTTTTTTCCAGCACATCGTACCAGTCACCGACAAAACGGCGCATCACCGGCTGGATTTCCGGATCGCCGAAACGGACATTGAATTCCAGAACTTTCGGCTTGCCGTCGTCGATCATGACTCCGCAGAAGATCACACCGCGGAAGTTGAGTTTTTCCTCATTGATACCTTTGAGGAAAGGCTGCAAAATCTGAGTTTCGATCAGTTGTTCAACCTCTTTGGTCACCACCGGAGCCGGTGAATAGGCTCCCATACCTCCGGTATTCGGCCCTTTATCATTGTCAAAAATCCGCTTGTGATCCTGAGAAGATACCATCTGGATAATGGTTTTACCATCGGTAAGAGCCAATACACTTGCCTCTTCTCCGAGCAGCAGCTCTTCGATCACCACTTTGGCTCCGGCACTGCCGAATGCTCCGCCGAAGCACTCCTCTTTGACAAAATCTTTGGCACCGGTACGGTTCTCGGCGACCAGCACACCCTTACCGGCTGCCAAGCCGTCGGCTTTGACAACGATACCTTTGGCTCCGGCATCAAATTGGGCATCGATGTAGTCACAAGCGGCCTGAGGATCCTCAAAGGTTTCAGAAGCCGCGGTGGGAATACCGTATTTGACCATGAATTTTTTGGCGAAATCCTTACTGCCTTCCAACTGGGCGGCAACCTTATCCGGTCCGAAAATTTTCAGATTTCTCGCTTTGAATACATCCACGATACCGGCGCAAAGCGGAGCTTCCGGACCGACAACTGTCAAATCGATTTTTTCTTTTTCTGCGAAGTCAGCCAATTTTTCCAACTGGTCAACTTTAATGTTGACGCATTCGGCATCAGCGGCGATTCCGGCATTACCGGGTGCGCAAAAAACTTTTTTTACCTGCGGACTGCGTTTCAACTGCCACACCAATGCGTGCTCGCGACCGCCGGAACCGACTACCAGAACTTTTTTCATTTTTCTCTCCGTAGCTTATTATCCACTTTGTTGATTTCTGTTTCTACAAATGCATATATATTTTGGCAATCTTAAAAGATAACCCACATTCGCCGAATATTCAAGTCAAAAAAATAAATTTCAAAAATTTTGCATTTTTCATTTGACATCCGCAGAAATGTCGCTTATAGTTTATAAGAGTTCACCTCCGGATGCGGATTCCGGAGGCAAATCAAGGGTAATTTCAAAAAAGGAGAAAAAGTCCCCATGGTTACTGGTATTGTTTTGGTCAGCGTTGAACGTTCCATGATCAACGATGTAATTGACGGCCTGATAAAACTCAAAGGTGTCACCGAAGTTTATTCTGTCGCCGGAGAATATGACCTTGTCGCGATGATACGCGTTGCCGATAACGCTGAATTGGCAGATATTATCGCCACCAAAATGACCAGAGATATCGACGGTATTCTTCATACCAAGACCCTTGTTACTCTCAAAGCATACAGCGATATCGATCTGGAGAAAGTTTTTGTCGGCTGATGCCCGGCACGATCCGGATATTCAACCGGGGATTCTGCGAAACCGGAATCCCCGGAATATATTTTACAGAGAAGAGGGTTTTTTGAATGAAGCGTTTTAATTTGTTGGCTGCCGTCATCGCCGGAGTTGTTTTCTGCGGATGCGCTGATCCGGTACTTTTTTCTGAAGTATTCCAGCAGACCAAAGAACAGAAAATATACACCGCCTACAACCTGTGGTACAGTGATCCATTGGCAATGGATTGCCTGAATACCCAACAGGGATCATTTATCCCGGTCGGTACCGAAATTGAACCGCTTGAAACCGGCATATGGAACGATGAGATCCGTTTCAAAGTCGTCCCCACCGGAAAAATCCATTGCATCAGGTTCTCGTCTGCCCAGCGTCTCTGCACTATGAGAGAATTTATCTCTTACACCTTTACCACCATTGCTCCGAAAGAATTATTTGCCGGTATTCCGCAACCGATGCTTCAGCGTGTCCTGCGCGGCGAAGTTGTACCCGGCATGAATGAAAAAGCGGTGCTGCTCGCTTACGGTCCGCCGCCGGCATGCCGTACTGCCAATCTCAAAAACGGCACCTGGATATACTGGAAAATCAGTAAAGATATCATCCGTCTGGTCTTCCGGGATGACAAAGTCCGGACGATTTTGAATTTCGGGCAGGATCTCTGATGGCAGCCGTATTCCTGCCTGATGAATTATCCGCTGCCACCGGCGGGAAATGGTTGAGTGACCTCACCCCTGCCGGTGCATTGGCAATAACCACTGATACCAGATGCGATAATAAAGGCAGAATTTTTTTCGCACTTGCCGGTGAAAGATTTGATGCCCATGATTTTCTTATGCAGGCCGTTGATTCCGGATGTGAGGCTCTCTGCATAAATCGTAACCGTGAAGTATCTCTTCCGGCAAATATCCCGGTACTTACGGTCGATGATACTCTGAAAGCGATGCAGAATTGTGCCGCGATGCACCGGCAGCGTTTTGCCGGATTGCAGGTTTTCGGAGTAACCGGCAGTGTCGGCAAAACCAGTGTAAAAGAGATGCTCCGGGCGATCTGTTCCTGTGCCTCATCTGCTGACAAGGTGCTTTACACCATCGGCAATACCAACAATCAAATCGGTGTCGGGCAAAATCTATTCAAACTGGATTCCTGCCACAAGTTCGCTGTTTTGGAAGCCGGAACCAGTTCCCCCGGAGAGATCGCCCCGCTTGCTGCAATGATCATGCCGCATGGCGCGATCGTCAATTCGATTGCCCCGTGCCATCTGGAAAAACTCATTGACCTCAACGGTGTGGCGAAGGAAAAAAGTGCCATTTTCTCCACCCTGCCCGATAACGGAGTTGCCGTATTTCCGGCGGAGTGTGCCGGGAAGGATATTTTACGCACTGCTGCAGGAAAACGCAGAATTGTGACCTTCGGAATCGATGGCAAGGGCGATATTTTTGCCAAATTCATCTCAGGAGAATTGACCGGAAGCACTTTTGATTTGCATTTCCCCGATGGCACAATACACCGGATATCATGGCACCTTACCGGAATCCACAATGCCATAAATGCCGCCGGAGCAGCCGCTTTGGCATGGGCTTGCGGAATTCCCGCTGAAATTATTGCCCGAGCCCTGCCGCAAACCGAATTGCCGGGCATGCGGATGAAAAAAACCGTCATCAATGGAGTAACATTTTATAATGATGCCTACAATGCCAACCCGGCAAGCATGCTCGCATCCGTCAATCTGCTGGCAAACGCGTCTCTTCCCGGACGGCTGATCCTGCTGCTCGGCGGCATGCGGGAACTTGGCGATTCCTCTTTTGCCGAACACCGTAATTTATTGGCACTGATCAAAGAGAAACTCCCCGGCGCAATAACACTTACCATCGGTAAAGAGTTTGAAAACCTATCCGGCAACCATTGGCAAACCCCGGAAGAGGCAGGCAAATATCTGCTCTCAATACTGAAGTCCGGCGACACCGTATTTGCCAAAGGCTCAAGAGGCAATGCCGTGGAAAAAGCATTACCGGAGGAAGCAAGATGAGCATGCAAATCTCTCCGGAAGAACTCTTCGGCGATCTGCTGCTGGAAAGACACGGCGACAGACTTCTCCTCCCCGATGCTCCGGTAATTTCCGATTCACGCCACTTGATCCCCGGAGCGATCTTTGCAGCGATCCCCGGCACCGGATGTGACGGCAACCGTTTTATTCCGGATGCCTTGCGAACCGGAGTGTCAGCGGTGATACACACTGCAAAACTTGATGCATATCCGCCGGATGTACTCTTTTGCCGGGTAAAAGACAGCCGTCAGGCTCTCTCTCTGCTCTGCCGCTTCCGGTGCAAAAATCCTGACCGGAAGTTGAAAGTTTACGGAATAACCGGTACCAACGGAAAAACAACTTCGGCATATTTACTGCGTCATCTGCTTGAGTATGCCGGCACTCCCTGCGGACTGGTTTCCACTGTGGAATATTACGACGGCAAATCCACCTTCGCCCCGACTCATACCACGCCGGATCCGCAAACCCTTTTCCCGCTCATGGCGGCAATGGTGGAAAACGGCATGAAAAGTGCGGCAATGGAATTTTCCAGCCACTCTCTGGATCAGAAACGGCTGCATGGAATAACTCTGCGCGGGGCTGTTTTCACCAACCTTACCGGCGACCATCTGGATTACCATCATGACATGGAAAGTTACTATCAGGCAAAAAAATCTCTGTTCTGTGACCTTATTCAGCCGGGTGGTATCGCCGCAATAAATGTTGATTCTCCGGAAGGGGTGAGACTGGCGGAAGAACTGGCAAAAGAAAGTCCCGATTTGAAGATCCCGACATTCGGGAGCAGAGAGTTTTCCGGATGGCGGATATCTGAAGCAAAAAGCAATATAAACGGCAGCAGTTTCATATTGAGCAACGCGCTGCAGGCTTTTCAGGTAACATTCCCCCTGCCCGGTGATTACAATATCAGCAATGTCGCCGGCGTTTTGACCTTGCTTCTGTGCGATGGACTCTCTCCGGAAGCGATCGACCGTGCCCTTACTGCTCCATTCAGTGTACCGGGCAGACTGGAAAAATTCACCGCCCCTTCAGGAACCGTTTTTCTGGTGGACTATGCTCATACCGATGATGCCCTCGATAATCTTCTGCAAACAGTCAGAAAACTTTGTCACGGCAAATTGATCGTGGTTTTCGGCTGCGGCGGCGACCGGGATAAAAGCAAACGCCCGCGAATGGGGAAAGTTGCCGCTGCTCTGGCGGATAAAGTGATCATCACCAGCGACAATCCCCGATCGGAAAACCCCTTGGAAATCATGGCTGAGATTGCCGCAGGAATCCCGGATGATTACCAATTTGATGCCATCGTTTCCCGGCTCGATGCCTTGAAATATGCCGTAAAAACCGCAGAAAAAGATGATATTGTCGTTATCGCCGGCAAGGGACACGAAAATTATCAGGAAATAAAAGGAGTAAAGCATCACTTTGATGACCGGGAAATCCTGCAAAGTCTGCTTTATTAAAGTAAAATATGGATAAACTGTTTGAATTTATTTCCAAATATTACTCGCCGCCGGAGTACCCTGCCCTTGCTGCCCAATGGCGGCGGTGGGAGAAAAGCAAACCGCTGGCATCGGCAAAAATTCTGGATGCAACACCGGTTTTCCGGAATACTCTGGTAAAATATGCCGCCCTGCTTGCCGGTGGGGCTGACTTGACCATCACCGTCGGCAAAAATATTCCCTGCGATCCGGCGATCCTTGAAATCGTTCCGGAATTCGGGATAAAAGTGGCAAGTCCCGAAGAACTGGCTCTCTCCACCTGGGATGTCGCAGCCGATTGCGCCGGAAGTGTGAGAATCGCCGAAAGCCGGTATGGAAATGTCGAATTGACCAGAAGCGGACTGGGATATTATAAAAACTGGAAAAAACCGGTCTTTTCTGCAGATTCCGGAGTTTTGAAAAAACTGGAGACTATTCTCGGTACCGGTGAAGGATTTTTGCGGGCGATGAAACAATCGGGATTTACCGACTTCAAAGGAAAAAACATTTTAGTTTTCGGCGGAGGCAAAGTCGGCACCGGTGTGGCACGCTATGCGGCAAGTGCCGGAGCCTGTGTCACGGTCGCTGACCTGCAGCCAATTTCTCTGCCGGAGCACATAAAGTTTCTCGATGCCTCAAATGCACCGGCTGTCAGAGAGGCGATAGCCGGAGCGTGGTGTATTGTTTCTGTGACCGGAGTTGCCGGAGCATTGAGCCAATGGTGCGATGATCTTGCAGCTTCCGGTGCGATCATTGCCAATATGGGAGTGGAGGATGAATTCGGCACCTCTCTGCCATCATCCAGAGTATTGAATCACAAATCGCCTTTGAATTTCATCCTTGAAGAACCGACCCATTTGAAGTATATCGATGCTACAATGGCTTTGAATAATTACGGCATAGTCAAACTGCTCTCATCTGATCTGCCTGCCGGAATAAACTTCCCGGAGCGCAAGTTGGAAAAATCCATTGTCGACGACATAAAAAACGGGGGCTTGATCGCTTCAGAAATGTCTTTTATCACTGATGAATTGGCGTAAATCAATGGCATATTTCACTGATTCAGGAAATTCTTTACAACATCTTTTCAACTTTTGCCGGTTGTCTGCTTGAGAATCATGT
The DNA here is from genome assembly GCA_017508285.1 of Lentisphaeria bacterium. Lineage (GTDB taxonomy): Bacteria > Verrucomicrobiota > Lentisphaeria > Victivallales > Victivallaceae > UBA1784. The sequence continues at coordinate 6,978 of JAFVZG010000104.1, forward strand.
AAAATCAGGCTATCTTATAAATAAAACATTGCAAAGGAAATAATATCATGTACGATTTGCTGATAAAAAACTGCCGGTTGAATGGAGAAATCACGAACATCGCAATAAAAGATGGTATCATCGCTGCGATTGGAACCATTGCTGACGGGGCAGCAGAAATTTTCGATGCCTCAAATATGGCAGCGATCCCGCCTTTTTACAATGCTCACAACCATGCGGCGATGACCCTTTTCAGAGGATATGCCGAAGATATGGAACTCTTTGACTGGCTGAGCAATCACATCTGGCCGGCAGAAGCCAAACTTACAGCCCGGGATATATATACCGGCACCAAACTGGCAGCGCTGGAAATGATCCATTCAGGCACAGTCTACTTCAACGACTCATACTGGCACCCGGAAGCAGCATTGCGTGCCGTCAACGAGACGGGAATGCGTGCCACATTGGGATTGCTCTACCTCGGCAATGTTTCCGATGACGCAAAAAGCGCAAATGCCGCATTGATCGAAGCGGCTAAGGATAATCCGAGAGTAAGGGTTTCCCATACTCCGCATGCGATTTATACCGTCAGCAGAGAAACCCTGCAGCAAATTTCCGGCATGATGGAAAAAGACGGCAGACAGGTGCATATCCATGTGGCTGAAACCGCCAAAGAAGTGGAAGATTGTTTGAAAGAACACAATAAAACCCCGGTGGAATATCTGGATTCTCTCGGTCTGATAAATGAAAGAGCAATGCTTGCACACTGCGTTTACCTGACAGAAAAAGACCGCGAAATAATTGCCGCCCGTGGAGCATACATTGCCCACAACCCCGTGTCGAATATGAAGTTGTGCAGCGGAATGTTTGATTTTGAATCGGCAATGAAAGCCGGATGTAAAATCGCCATCGGTACAGATGGAACATCCAGCAACAACAACTTATCAATGCTTGATGAGATGAAAGTTGCGGCATTGACGGCAAAAACGGTATCGAAGGTGCCGACTGCCGGTAAAACTGCCGATATATTCCGGGCGGCAACAATCACCGGTGCAGAATTTGCCGGTACGACTGCCGGTAAAATTGCGGTCGGCAACGACGCCGATCTGCTTTTGATCGATCTTGATCATGTGGTAATGAGTGCAAATTATGATTTGATTGCCGATCTGGTTTACGCTGCCGATCCGGGAGTGATAGACTCCGTGATCTGTGACGGAAAATTCCTGATGAAAAACCGCATTATCCCCGGGGAAACGGATATCATTGCCGAAGCAAAAGAAGTTTGCCGCAAAATTGCCTCGTGGAAATAAATATTTTTTGGCTTTTTCTCTGCTTTTGACTTGCAAACTTCAAAAGAGATGCTATATTATGAAAACAAACACCGATCAAGGTGTTTTCCGATTCAAGTCGGGGTGTGGCTCAGTCTGGCTAGAGCGCTGCGTTCGGGACGCAGAGGCCGGAGGTTCAAATCCTCTCACCCCGACCATTTTTTTTGCAAATTTTCAAGACGTAATCCCCCGCAAAAAGCAAGCAACAGCTTAGACAAATATGATTTGCCACGCTGTTGCTTTTTCTTTTTGCAGTTCATTTTTGCATCATGCAAAAATGTGGGGATTACATTGCACGGATTGGCGTTCCCGAAATCAGGACTTTTCTGCAAGACATTCACTGATTATGGGGTGCCTTCGCTTGCGCTCAGGCCCCGCTTCGCCGTGTGGCTCAGTCTGGCTAGAGCGCTGCGTTCGGGACGCAGAGGCCGGAGGTTCAAATCCTCTCACCTCGACCATTTTTTTTGCAAAAAAATGGTCAACGAAGCCGTCAGGCTTCACTTCGTGCGGCGACAGCCGCTCTTCTCTTAAAAAACGAAGTTTTTTCTTCACATCTTCACCTGTCTGGATTCTGCCTTGAAGTGGACCACAAACTGGACCACAACCAACGAAAATGTGTTTCATGGCGGCAGAAATCCCGAATCTCGTCAAGCGTAATGGCATCTATTACTTCCGGTGTCGTATTCCCTCAATTCTTACCAACGGTCGTGCCCGTGAGGTAAAAATCTCACTCAAAACCGGCAATTTGACTTCTGACCTCCTTGATGTTATACTCCACATCCACTTGCAGGAGTTGATGGATATGGAACTGGTGATATTGGAATCCGGCAAAAAGAATACGGTACAAACCTACAAACTGCTTTACGACGGAGACTTGAGCTGCCGCAAGTTTTTTCTGGGGCTCAAGACAGCAGAGACAGTAGATACAGCATACAATCAGTAAAGTGTTCAATGTGCGTTCAACAACTGTTCAAAAAGAAGAAAATGACCATGAAATGTCTCAACCCCCGTGCAAAACTCATCATTCAGCAGCTCTACGAAGCAATGTTC
>JAFVZG010000105.1 GCA_017508285.1 Lentisphaeria bacterium
ACCGAAGTATTGGCAACGCTCAAATTGCGGAAACTTATCCGGCTTTTACCTTTGGGGGAAAGCGAACCGATGATGATGCTGTTTCCGGCAAGATATCCGGTTTTGGCGGTGGAATACTTTTCCACGACCTCTGCATCATCGGCAAAAGCGGTCTTCATCGCACCGCGGTATACCTGAATTCCGTCAATGCTCAAGGTGAGAGTATGTTTTTTTATATTCATTGCATAATTGCGGAAACTGCCCGCAGTGTCGCAGGGGTGGAAAAATCCGGCATTTTTCAGTTTGACCCCGTTGGCGTGGAACTGCAATGTTTCGGTGAAAACGCCATCGGCGATACGCATGACTGCCGCTTCCGGATCATCGGCAAAGCCCAGTTTGGCATCGGTGCTGACGGTGATATCGCTGTCAGGCGCCGCTTCCAGAGGATGCACCAGATTGGAAACATGAGTATCCGTTACATCGCAAAGCACATAGGCTTTATCCCGGATATATTCTGATTTGCCGGGAACAAAACCGGCACTGCCGAAAAGTCTGCGCCATGCACCCTGATTGCCGCCGTATACCAGCAGCTGATCGCCTGCCAGCAGCTGCCGCGCTCCGGCATCGCCGACGGTGTGGAGCGAGACGGTATTTCTGCCCGGATGCCAGATATTTTGCGGCACCTCATAAACGGCAAGTCCGTCGAGAGAGCGGGCGTTTTTCAATAGAGAACCATTGAAATATACCCGGATATTATCTTTGGTCACATTGCGCAAATGGAGCATCAGGAGCATTTTGGCACCGGGATTTTCATTGCCGCAATACAGCGGGATATCCTTTTTTATCCGGTTGAAAGGCATCGGGGCGGGCGGTACGGCTTTGGGCATGACCTGAAATCTTTCCCAATCCCTGCCGAAGCTCCCGGCATTGGAGTAGATATGGGAGAAATAGTAAAATTTATTCAGTCCCATAAGCAGTTTTTCATCGCCTATTTCATTGAGGTAGCGGGCGTGATCCAGACCGGGGAAATATTCATTGAATGAGTAAATACCCACTTTTTCATACAGGGCGACTGCCGCCTGCCCCCGGAAATTCAGCGGATTGTTGTTGCGTTTGAGCAGGGCATGCTGACCGACCATCTGCGCTTCGGTCTGAGTGGAGTAGAATCTGACATCGGGGTATTGGCGGGATAATTCTGCCATATACGCCGTCTGGTTGAGCCGGATCTCACTGCCGCCGGCAACGACATCTACCAGACCGTCGGCGCACCATTTTTTCAGGTCGAGCCCCTGCGCCAGACACGCTTCGACGGAGTCCAATACTCTGACCATCAGCAGGATCGGGCGGTTGCGCTTTTTACCGGCTTTATCGCAGATGATACGCATCCGGAGGATCATATCAGTCATGCCGTCGATTTCACTTTGGGTTACCGGATCGCCGTATGCGGCAGATTTGAGGAACGCCCAATGGCGGCAGAAATCCAATTCGACGCCATCCAGCGGGAATTTTGTCACCGCTTCTTCAATAATGGCGCACGCCATATCCCGGATCTCTTTTCTGCTGTAATCCACCCCGCTCCAGTATCCGTAAGGCGGGCGGTTCTCTGCCGTGCCGAAGAGCAATTCCGGATGTCTGCTCTTGAATGGCGGCCACAGATCCTTGCCGCCGCTGAAAGCATCGTGGCAGTCATTCATCCGCATGGAGTAGAAACTCTCCATATTATTGGCGTGAGCAAAGCGGCACGACTCCATCATCGGGTCGGTATTGTTCCGGTAGAACCATTGGAGACTGGCTTTGAATTTGGGGTGATTGGTCATGTCGTTGCAGATCTTGCTCTGATAACTGACATTGCCGAAGCCGGTCGTTACCGGGCAGTAACTTATCACATCGACATGAGAGTTGATCAGACCGTTGTGGCGCAATTTCAGGAAATTTGCCACCGACGGCTGGCGCAGCATGGCAGAAGATATCTCACAACCGTCATTGTTGAAGATCACCCGGCGCGGTCGGGAATTGAGTTTTTCCCGCCGCAATTTTGCCATTTCAGGGTCAATTTTTCCCGCCGTCAGAGAGAGGGAAAATGTCGCGGCAAAAACTGCTGTCAAAGAGAGTAAAAATCCTTTTTTCATATTGAATTATCCCGTTTAACAATGATTC
>JAFVZG010000106.1 GCA_017508285.1 Lentisphaeria bacterium
ATAAAATCTAACCGTCCGTCTTCGTTGCACTACGCCGTGACAAGTCGGTGGCGCATCGCTGGCACTTTCGCGCCTTGCGTCTGTGCCGGTACGGTCGAATACGGTAGTACACTCCCGCACCGTACCCGGCGCAAAACACGACATTGCCGCCCGCTGCATCCGCCGGGTGCAATCAAATTAATGCAAGTGATATATTCTATGTGCCGCCATAAAATGTGTTCATTCAGTCTTGTATGTATGTTTCACAAAATTTGGGACATTACCAAAAAAAAAGAAACGCCGCAAAACAGATTACTCATGGCCTGTCGGATATCGCGTAGGGCTGCTTGGTTCCCCACCTGACCCGGTTGGCGCATCAGACAACACACAAGGTCCGTCTTGCGGCATTATTAATTTATATCTTCTTCTTGAAAATGTCAAGTAAGAATGCCAATTCTTTTCGCAAATTTTTACGCTCCACCACCCGGTCGATCAAACCGTGATTGAGCAAAAATTCTGCCGTCTGGAATCCTTCCGGCAATACTGATTTGGTAGTTTCCTGAACCACCCGGGGTCCGGCAAAACCGATCATCGCCCCCGGCTCGGCAAGAATAACATCACCCAAAGTGGCGAAACTTGCGGAAACACCGCCGTAAGTCGGATTCGCCATGATCACGATATAACCGAGACGCTTCTCACGGTGACGCGCCAAAGCTCCGCTGGTTTTAGCCATCTGCATCAGACTCAGAATACCTTCCTGCATGCGTGCGCCGCCTGAAGCGGTGACCAATACTGCAGTTTCTCCGTTTTCAGTGGCGCGCTCGATCATCCGGGTGATCTTCTCGCCGACCACCGACCCCATGGAGGCTCCCATGAAGTTGAAGTCCATGACGCCGAGTGAAAAAGGGATGTTATTCAAAGTGGCATGACCGGTACACACTGCTTCATCCGCTCCGGATTTCTTCCGGTTTTCCGCGAGACGGTCGACATAACTTTTGGAATCGACAAAGCCGAGACGGTCAACTGATCGCAAGTTGGTATCATATTCCTGAAAACTGCCTTTGTCGCTCAACTGCCGGATCCGTGCCGCTACAGTCATGGGCATGTGGTAACCGCAGCACCAGCAAACCTGCAAATTATCTTCCAGACGCTCAGTATACAGCGTCTGACTGCATTTTTTGCATTTGACCCACGAACCATCCGGGATCACCATTTTGCGCTTTACACCGGTTTTCAATGTCGAATATTTGCCTCTGCTGAATATAGCCATAACGCCATCCTTTTACTTTATCAATCCGGATATCGCTTTGAAGCGGGGGTGCTTTGCATCCCGCAACAACATAAATAATACTGATTCGCTGCTCAGAACTGATGCACCGGCAGCTCTGGCGGCCGCCAATGCCAATTCCCGGTCACTTTCTTTGCGGCTGCCGACCGCATCGGCAACCACAATCACCTCATAACCGTCTGCCAGAGCATCATAAACGCTTTGCAGCAAACAAACATGGGATTCAACTCCGATAAAAATCATCACATCGTGCTTTTTACGGAGCAGCACCTCCCGGAACTCCGGAGACTGAAAAACTGAAAAGCCGGTCTTGCTCACTACCGGAGTATCATCCGGAAGCCAGGTAGACAACTCCGGCAGAGTGGAACCCAATCCCCGGGGATATTGCTCAGTTACTGCGATATCCATGCCCAGCTCCACCGCACCGCGCAGCATTATTCCAGAACGGTTGATGATATTTTCCGCATTGCTGATCGCGGGAAGCAATTTTGCCTGCAGATCGACTGCCACCAGCAACGAATTATCTACTGTCGGAAAAATCATCTTTCATACCTCCGGAATATTTTTTCAGTACTCACCGCACAACTTTTTGACCGTTGCCAGTTTCACACACACACAGAACAACTTCATCGCCGTCTGCAATTCCTCATCAGTCGGATAAGTCGGAGCAATACGGATATTGCGATCTTTCGGGTCATGCTTGTAAGGGAATGTCGCACCGGCACCGGTCATGGTGACTCCGGCATTTTTCGCAAGCTCCAAACTCTTTTTTGCACAACCATCCAGAGTATCCAGAGAGACAAAGTAACCGCCGCGGGGAGTTATCCAACTGGCATAACCGCCATCGCGCAATTCTGCTTCAAGAGTATTGAGTACGATATCAAATTTCGGACGCAGTATTTCTGCCAATTCCGCCATATGTTTTTTCAAAGTCGGAGCATCTTTCAAGGTGCGCAAAGTACGCAGCTGATTGAGTTTGTCACTGCCGATAGTCTGGATCCCCATCCGTTTCAAAATCTCTTTGCGCTCGGCGTAAGATGCCGCCATCATCGCCACCCCCGCTCCGGGGAAAGTGATTTTGCTGGTGGAGAAGAAGTAGTAAGCACGGTCAGGATTCCCCCCCGCTTCACAGGCGGCAAAAATATCCGCCAGCTTCACCTCTTCATAGAGATGGTGAACTCCGTAAGCATTATCCCAGAAGATCCGGAAGTCAGGGGCAGCAGTTTTCATTCTGCCGAGTCTCGCCACCGTCTCGTCACTGTAGCATATCCCCTGAGGATTGCTGTAAAGCGGCACACACCAGATACCTTTGATCGCCGCATCACCGGCAGCCAGTTCTTCAACGACATCCATATCCGGCCCGTTTTCCGTCATCGGCACCGGGATCATCTCAAAACCGAATTCCTGAGTGATGGCGAAGTGACGGTCATACCCGGGGCTGGGACAGAGGAATTTCAGCACCGGCAAAGTTCTCCATGCCGGATTGCCGCCGGTACCGAAAACAAAAAGCCGCATGATGGAATCATACATCAATGTCAAACTGGAATTGCCGCCGACGATGATCCTTTCCGGATCCATATCAAGCACTTCACCGAAAAATTTACGCATTTCCGGCAATCCCTCAAGGATACCGTAATTTCTGGCATCGGTACCGTCAGCTGCACAATGATCACTTAATGTATCTAAAACCGGATTGTTATGATCCAATAATTTACCGGATGGTTTGCCGCGTGCCATATTCAAAGCAAGATTCTGTGCGGCAAAAGCGGAATACTCCGCTTCCAACTTGATTTTCAACGCCGCCAACTCACTCTGCGGCAACTCAAAAACCGGACTTTCCATAGTTAAGGAAAACCTCCAATAAGATTGTTTTCAAAAACAAAACATAATGCTAAACTTTAATATACCACACAAAATGCATTTTTGCAATCACCGGATGGTCAAAAAAGTTCCCCCTGAATCTCTTCACCCCCGTCAGCGGCACTTTTTCCGGCGACTTGCACTGCAGAATTTTCTTTGGCAAACGCAAAAAGATCATCTTCAAAAAAATCATCTTTTTCATCTTCAATTTCCGGAAGTTCCTTCAAAATGCTCCTGAATTGATTATCCCGGCAAATCTCCGTTATACGCCGCCAATCCGGTTTGTGTCTTACCGGCGGCGTATCCAACTGCAGCTCTTCCGGCAAATCGGTACGCAGCCGGATCAACTCCCGGTTTCTGCGGATAATATCCAACGCCGGGAGCAATTTTTTACCGTACTTATTTTCCGCATCGATCTTTTCCGGAGCATTGAGCCACCGGTCAGCCGCCCCGAAAAGCTGCAATATATCCACTGCGCTTTTGGGACCGATGCCGGGAACACCGGGAATATTATCGGAATTATCCCCGATCAAAGCCAGATAATCGACCATCTCTTCCGGAGCAACGCCGAATTTCTCCTTCACTTCCGCAATACCGCGGCGATTGAAACCGGATGCCCCGCTGCCGGGGATCAGCATTGTCACTCTTTCGTCGATCAACTGAGACAAATCTTTATCACTGCTGACTATCTCTACCGGCAAATCGCTGAAACGGCAGGATAAGCCGCCGATAAGATCATCGGCTTCCAAGCCGTCACACTGCAGCAATTCCCAGCCGAATGCCTCTGCGATCTCACGGATAAGCGGCATCTGCTGCCTCAATGCATCCGGCATCGGCGGACGGTTGGCTTTATATTGCGGATTCAACTCCAAGCGGAATGCAACTTTGCCGCAATCAAAAAGCATTGCCCCGTAAGGCGAAGGATGGGACTTTTCCAACTGCAGCAGCAATTTGGTAAAAACAAATGCCGCATTGACCGGTTCTCCGCGGGAATTGGTCAGCATCCGGATCGCAAAAAAAGAGCGGAATATCTGACTGTAAGCATCGACCAGAACCAACGATTTGCTTCTATCCATAAAAATATCCCCAAAAAAAAGTTCAAGACCGGAAATCAACATCACACCCGCGAGGAGTAATTATGAAGAGGAGAATTTGCATACAGGCGCATTGTTCCCCCGATCTTGAACACTATTATACTATAATTCGCATTCATTGTGATTGCAAACAAAAAATTAAAAAAATTCATTGTTTATTGATTTGCCACAATGTAAACCCCGGTTTTTCCTGCCAGCCGATCGATCGGTAGAACTTTTCTGTCCCCGGTTCGCCGACCAATCCGATCCAGTCGATCCCCTTTGACCGCAATCCGGAAACCAGACAATCTATCAGCATTCTGCCGATCCCCTGACGGCGGTGATCCGGAGATACGACAACATCCTGTATGTAGGCATCTGAACAACCGTCAGATATCCCGCGGGCACATCCGACGATAACCCCGTTGTCAAATGCCCCGGCAACCAATGTCGAACCCTGCAGTGCCGGCAGCAGAAACGAGTGATCCTCCCCCTTTCCCAGCCAGCCGGCATCAACATAAAACCCGGCGATACGCTCAAGCATATCACCGGGAAATTCCCTGATTATACCAACTTCGATCATATCAGAGCAATCCGGTCGCCTCATCAATGCCGAAACGGATATTCATACACTGAATAGCCTGTCCGGCTGCTCCCTTGGTCAGGTTGTCGATGCAGCTGGTAATGATCACTTTATTGGTATGCTCATCAAAGAAGTAACCGATTTCACAGCAGTTGGTCATAAACACATATTTGGTATCGGCACAGCGTTTGGCGGGCAGCACCCGGATAAACTGTTCATTGCCGTAAGCCGCATTCAATACCTCGCCGACCTTTTCCAGAGTGCAGCCGGGCATGGCATTCATCAGGATCGTGGAATTGATACCGCGATTCAACGGAGCAAGGTGCGGAATAAAGTTGATTTTAACCTCATCGACTCCTGCTCCGAATGCCATCTCCTGTTCGATCTCCGGCAAATGACGGTGACCGACCGGAGCATAAGCCTTGATACTCTCATTGCATTCAGGATAAATATAGGGCAGATCGACCTTGCGCCCCGCCCCGGTACAACCGGAACAACTGGCGACCACAATACCTTCAGGAGAAACCAGTTTCGCTCTCAGAAGCGGCACTGTCGGCAGAATGGAACTGGTCGGGTAACAACCGGCACATGCCACCAGATCAGCGGTTCTCAACTCTTCACGGTAAAGTTCCGGTTGCCCGTAAACCGCTTTGGCGAGCAATTCCGGAGCCGGGTGATCCGCCTTGTAATATTCTTTATATTTGGCGGTACTTTTCAAACGGAAATCTGCAGAAATATCGAAAACCTTCACCCCTTTATTCAACAGCGGGATGGCAAACTCCGTCGCCAGACCATGAGGCAATGCCAATATGGCGGCATCAAAATCACATTTTGCCATCGCTTCATCCGGAGCGACAAAACTCAGCGGCAAACCGGTAAAACGCGGAAAAACCGTGGAAACCGGTTCCCCGGCATTTTTCCGGGAGGTAATGGCGGCGATCTCCACCTGATTATGACGCAACAGCAGCCGGAGCAACTCCTCTCCGGCGTAACCGGATGCACCAAATACTGCAACTCTGATCTTTTTCATGATAACTCACCTCTATTAAAAACTATTGTTCCATAAATAAATTCCGGCTGGTAAAGACCGGTTCACTGGTCAAATTTATGCCGAGTTTACGCAACCCGGTCTCATCTCCGGCAGGAGGAATATGGCTCATATGCATTTCACAGCCGCGCAATTTTTCCAACTGAGCCATTGCCAATGCCGCCGCCGGATTAGATGGAGTACTGACACTCAAAGCTGTCAATGTTTCACTGAGAGCAAGCGATATCTGCTTTTCCGCAAAAATATCATGCTTCAACTGCCCGACCGAAGTGATCACTTGAGGGGAGAGCAGATGCAGACTTGACGGCAAACCGGCAAGATGTTTGATCGCATTGATGATACAACTTGATGCCGCGTGGAGAAGCGGCGTATTCTTGCCGGTAATGATCGTGCCGTCATGCAATTCGATCGCCGCGCCGCAAAAAACATTGCCGTTGCCGAATTTGGCAGGATTTTTAGTTGCGGCATCTGCCGCTTCCCGCGCCGGGGCAACTACTGCACGGTCATTTTCGGATATGCCGAGTTCATCCATCAGCAGTTTGATACGCTCCGGCACACATGCTTCAACTTCACCCTCAGCATAATTGCGCATCGCCCGGAAGTGACGGCGGATGATCTCCTGTTTGGCGGCATACTGCACCGCTTCATCATCACTGATGGCAAACCCCAGGCGGTTGACCCCCATATCAGTGGGTGAAACATAGAGCTGCTCCGGCTCCATTATCTTGGCGCAGATCCGGCGCACCACCGGAAAAATCTCAATATCACGGTTGTAATTTACCGCCGTTTCGCCGCGGGATTCCAGATGAAATGAGTCGACCATATTGATATCCCCCAAGTCGGCTGTAGCGGCTTCATACGCCACATTGACCGGGTGTTTCAATGGCAGATTCCACACCGGGAAAGTTTCAAATTTGGCGTATCCCGCCTTTATCCCCCGCTTGAAATCGTGATATACCTGAGAAAGACAGGTCCCCATCTTTCCGGAATTCGGCCCCGGACCGGTGACCACCACGATCGGCCGGTCGGTTTCAATATATTCGTTTGCGCCGTAACCCAATTCACTGGCAATGGTATCCACATCAGTGGGATAGCCCTCAATAGGACGGTGCGTGTAGACCCGGATACCGCGCCGGGAAAGACGGTTGATAAATCCTTTCACCGACGGCTGATCCCGGTAGCGGGTGACCACCACCGCCTTGACCGCCAGACCCCAATCACGCAAATCATCGATAGTCCGCATGGTATCGGCATCGTAGGAAAGCCCGAAATCGGCACGCATTTTTTTCTCTTCGATCGCCCCGGCGTAGATACAGATAACGATATCGACCTTATCTTTCAACCGCTGAAGCAGCTTGATCTTGGCATCCGGGTCAAATCCCGGCAGCACCCGTGCCGCATGAAAGTCGCAAATCAACTTGCCGCCGAATTCCAGATAAAGTTTATCCCCGAATTTACCGGCACGCTCAAGAATGGCGGCGGATTGTTCCGCCAAATACTTTTCACTGTCAAAACCTGTTTTCAACATATTCACACCTGATTTTTATACTTGCACTTAAGATATCACGCCGGATGCATTAAATCAATAGCCGAAACAAAAAAAGCCGACGGTTTTTGCCGGTGCTTTCAATTTCAAACCCAAGATGCCTGCCGCTTCTCAATCCCCCCCGGCAACGGCAATATATTCACTGTCAGGAAGGGAAAATCCGGGCGGCTCAGCAAATGTAAAAAAACATTGATCCGCCTGGGCGATATTATTGAGAAAAAGTTTCAGGTTTGATTCATCCAATTCGCCGGTGACATCATCTGCCAGTACCACTACCGGCGCACGGGAATTGCTTTGCAGGATATCGAATTCCGCAAGTTTCAACAGCAGGGCGATCAAACGCCTCTGACCGGTCGAACCGTAAGTACGCAGTAATTTGCCATTGTAAAAAAATTCAAATTCATCCAATTGCGGCCCGCATAAAGTGCATTGACGGCGCAATTCACTCTCTTTCTTCGCCTCAAAGATCCGCCGGTGCTCCTTGCTGTCGGCACCGGAATCAGTACGGTAAACTATCTGAAAACTGCCCTTTTCCCCAAGCAATGCGGCAACCTTCTCTCCGGTCACCGCGGCAAAATGCCGCCTCTTTGCAGCAATAAACGGAGCCTGCTCAGCCAGTTCCTCCTCAAATGCCGATGCCGTATGCGGAGCATTTTTCAACGCCCGGTTACGCTGGATCAATGCCCGGTGATACCGGGAAAGACGCTGCAGATACTCCCCATCCACACCGGATATCATGATATCAAAAAATCTCCGGCGGCAGCCGGAAGTTCCGGAAACGATCTCCCTGTCTTCCGGAGCGAAAACCACCGTATGGAATTCCCGGATGAAGTCACTGCTTTTGCGGATGGCTTCGCCATTGATAAACAACCGGCGTCTGCCGGAAATCTCTTCACTTATCTGCAGACGGTGATTGCCGATCCTGCTTTCAAGCATGACCTGAAGCCGGAACTCCCTCCCCCCGATACGGATCATTTCCCGTGGAGATGCTCCGCGGAATGAACGCAGCAAACTGGCAAATGCAATACTTTCCAACAGGTTGCTTTTACCTGAACCGTTTGCCCCGGTAAAAAAGATATTACGGGAAGAAAAAACCAATTTCCGCGACTCAAAGTTGCGGAAATCGGTCAATTCCAAAGATCGGAGAACCATCTCAAACAGTTTCCAATTTTTCAGTAATGAAAATACGCCGTTTACTTTTTACGGATCGGCATGATGATATAGAGGAATCCTTCCCCGGCTTCAATAGCGACCGGACTGAGAGGATCATTCAATTTGAATCTCACCATATCAGCATCGGTATTGCGCAACGGATCTGCAAGGAATACCGGATTGAATGACACCTCAAATGCATCCCCTTCGTAAGAGGTTTCCAGAAGATCGCTGCCTTCACCGACTTCCGCGCTGGATGCCTGCAGCTGCAGCTGATTATCCGCAAAGCGGAGAATGATCGAACTGTTCGCTCCGGCGATCATCAGAGCCACCGTTTCGATTTTGGCAAGCAGTGCTGCCACCGGCAATTCGACTTCGTTGGCAAAACTGCCCGGAACCACCTGACGGTAATTCGGGTATGCCCCTTCGATAAGTTTGCTGGTCAACACCACTCCGGCACAGGTGAAGCGGCAGAATTTTTCACCGACTTCGATCGTCAGCAATTCATCGCCGTCAAGCTGGCGGCGGATCTCGGACATCGCTTTCAAAGGAATAATGGCATCGCCGTCACCGCCGGTAATGGATTCCGGGCCGGATTCCTGCATCGCCATACGCTTGCCGTCGGTCGCAACCAGAGTCATACCGTTATCCCGGAGACTCAGCAGCACACCGGTAAGCACTTTGCGGGAATCATCCACGCTCACAGCATAAGAGATGGAACCGACCATCCGTTTGAATACACTCTCTTTGATCCGGACTTCATGCTCCGTCTTAAACGCAAGTTCTTCCGGAAAATCAGCCGCTGAAAGTCCAAGCAACGTGAATTTGGCTGTTCCGCAGGTAATTTTGGCAAGATCATTTTCATTGATGTCAAAATCCACCTTTTCAGCAGAGAAACTGCCGATCAGCGAAGAGAGTTTTTTCGCCGGGAGCGTCGTCACACCGGCAGTTTCCACTTCGGCTTCGACCGTGGTTACCAGACGCAACTCAAAATCTGTGGTGGTCAATTCCAGAGAGTTTTCCCCGGCCTTGATCATCACATTGCCCAGAAGCGGCAACATTGAACGGGAACCGATAATATTGCCGACTCTCTGCAAAGCCTTCTGCAATTTTACTCTGTCTACGCTAAACTTCATTCGTCTTTTCTCCTGTTTTATAACTTATTTACTGTCTGTACGATTTCTCTCATCAGGGTAATATATCCCGCTTTTTCAATCTTTTCCAGTAACATTTGAAATTTTTCACAAATTAATCAAATGCCAGCCGGTAAAGTTCACAATCCAATGCCGCTGTCAGAACCGATGCCAATTCACACGCCAGTTTCTGATCCGGAGAACTCCCGGCACACTCTTCAAGAAAATCAAAAATATCCGGCAATGACAAACAGCATGGCAATTCTTCCGGATGGCGCAACTTACCGGCAATGGCTTTGCGCGCCGCCTCCAGAGCATTTCCGGCATTGTGCAAAAGCGGCTCTATTTCCAACTCCGTAACCGGATAAGAGAGTTTTTCCGACCGGGCGAATTCCTTCATAAAGAAGAAAAAGCGCACACTCGGAAACAATGTCGTTATCCCGTTTATCCTCAGCACTCCGTTATCCACCAGTTTCTTCGCTTCAACCGGCAGCAAATCGTAGATCTCCCGGCGGGTAAGCGTCTGCTGCGGCACTTGCGGCAGATACTCCTCATCAGAAAGAAAATCACTCTCCGCAAACTCACGCTCATAATGTCGCGCCAACTCCAGAATCAAATGCGGCGATGCACTGGATATCTGCAGTTGACCGAATGCCTGAGAAACCGCCTCACCGATCTTGCCGGCACGCACCGCTGAACAACCGATATGCGCCGATACCAGACTGGCGACCGTCACTTCATCGGTATCTATGCGCAGCAACTTTTCATGACCGTTGCGCCGGAATATATGTGCCACTTCCGGATAACCGATACTTTCAAGCAGACGGATAACTGCCGCATCGATCTCACTGTTGCTGAAGATCAACTCCGTTCTGGGAGAGTGCAGCAGAGTATACTCCAATGCCAATACGATCTCTTCTGCCATAAAACTGTCTTCCCGCAGACCGGTGGCAAGAAAGCCGCCGATCAGCCGGGTCTGCAATTTCCCGGCATCAAAGGGAACTACTCCCCCGTCAGCATCCCGCAAAAAAATCTGTTTATCCACCAATTGTACCATCTGCTGCCGCATCTCCTGATTTGTTGACTTCCTGACAATATAACATCTGTGAATGATTTTTCAATAGCAAACTTGAAAATTTTTATTGCAGTTCACTCTGCGGCGTGCTATATTAACCGTAATGACCATGACTGTTACTTCAAGGAATATATATGGATGATCCGGCAGAAAAAATCCGCTACCTGCTGAAAAACAGCGGGATCGGCAACTTCAATCAGGAAACCCGTTGGATTATCAGCGAATCCGCCTCCGCTCAGCAGGCGTGGGAAATCGCTCAAAGACGCGCCGCCGGTGAACCTCTCCAATATCTGCTCGGCTCCGCACCTTTCCGCAATCTGATGCTGAAAGTCGACCCCCGGGTGCTTATCCCGCGACCGGAAACCGAATTGCTCGCCCAATGGATCATCGACCGCGCTCCGGGAAACGGTTCCATCCTTGACCTCGGATGCGGCAGCGGAGCGATCGCCATCGCCGTCGCCACCGAGCGCCCGGATCTCCATGTCACCGCTATCGATGTCAGCCGCGATGCCCTCGATGTCGCCGGAGAAAACGCCTCTATATATAAGGTAAAGAATATCGAATTCATCCACAGTTATCTCTTTGATGCCATCCCCCTCGTCAAATTTGACATCATCGGTGCCAATTTACCCTATGTGACCGATGAAGAATTCCCTCTGCTCGACCGGGAAGTGCGGGACTTTGAACCCCGTCTGGCATTGACTGCCCCGGAAAACGGCATGGCTTTGATCCGCAAAACCATTGAAAATCTGCCGCATCATCTGCTGCCTGGCGGCAGTGCCATCTTTGAATTGTCTCCGCCTCAGGCCGGAATAACCGCCGGATTACTGGGAAATGCCGGATTCAAAACCGCCATCCTCCGGGATCTCTGCAACCGGGAACGATTTGTCTGCGCAATGACCTCATGAGTATCAAACACGCTAAAGATCACCGCATGAAACTCGGCAGACGCGGAGAAAAAACCGCCGCCGGATTACTGCAGCTGCTCAACTTCACCATCCTCTGCCGCAATTGGCGATGCCGCGCCGGGGAATTGGATATCGTCGCATTCGGCAATGATGAACTCATCTTCACCGAAGTCAAATCCATGCACCGTAAAAACGGGTTCTCTCCGCTGCACAATCTCTCTTTCCGCCAGCGCAAACGCAACTATCACGCCGCTCAAGTCTATATGAAATCACTGGATATCACCGGCATCGCCGGCAGATTCTTTCTCATCGAAGTAACTTTTCGCGGAATATTCCTCGATAATGTCACCCTGCATCGGGATTATCTGCCGCCACTGCCGCCGCGGGAGTCATTATGATCCGCAAAATCTTCAACTTCTTTGCCGCCGTTTGTCCGGGGTGCCTCTCTGAAAATGTTTCTGCCGCAGGTCTTCTCTGTCAGCAATACCTCGAAAAAATCGACTTCTTTGACCAAAAATACCGCTGCCCGGGATGCGGCGCAGAAAATCACGGCATCGCCGATCTCTGCCCGCAATGTCTCACCGAACCGTCACGCCCATGGAAAAACGCCTTCGCCCTCTTTGCCTACCGCCATAAAGGCAGAGACCTGATACGGAAATTCAAATTCGCCAATCACCCCGAATTGGCTCGACCGCTGGGAAAACTCGCCGCCGGATTGATAAAAAACTCAAACCGCAACTACGACCTCATCATCCCCGTACCACTGAATCTTATCCGTTCTTTCCAACGCGGTTACAACCAATCCGCTCTGTTGGCAAAAATCATCAGTAAAGAATGCAATATCCCCGTCGCATCCCCTTTGAAAAAACGCCTCTCCATGCACCATCAAGCCACCCTCAACCGTTCCAAACGGCATTCCGCCATGAAAAATGCCTTTTACACCAACTCCAATACCATCTGCGGCAAACATCTGCTCCTGGTCGATGATGTCATGACCACCGGTTCCACTCTCTCCGCCGCCGCCAAAACTCTTCTGGCTGCCGGAGCCGCCGATGTCGATGTCATCGTCATCGCCAGATCTCTCAGTTTTACCGCCGCCGCTTTGAAATAATACCATCACTGCTGCTCTTTATTTTTACTCTTTTTCTTTGTTCCAGACTCTTGTTAATAACTTGTTAATAACTTCGCTGAAAACTCTCTTCTGCGATCGTAAACCACCCCCTTTCAGGAAGGATTTTCAAGTTACAAAATTATAATACACTTCCGTATCTAATTAATTCTCAATTTTTAATATTTTTTTACTTAGGAGTGCTTTATTTTCAACTCTCAAAATCATTTTTTCGCGCCAATTCTGCGTAACTCCTTGAAGTATACCTGAGATGCAAAAATATTTGTAATCTTTTCTTTTTCAAGGAATTTTTTTATCAAAAATTTTTATAAAAAAAAAATATTTTGTGTAACTCCCTCTATTAATGCGAGCTTACATTTTTTATCCCCCCTCTCTCCACCAAAATTAACACCAACCCCATTTGCAAAAACCTCTCTCACGGCATATATTATGCACTGTTGACCCGGATCACTGCAACGATCCGGTTGACACTCACCGGCAACGGTGAATAAGATCATCAGCCCACCCCGGGGGATGCAGATTTTCTGAGGCTCCGGCGGATGGCAAAAAAATGGCAACAGCGGGGATGCTGAAAAGCAACTCTACTGATGCGGAAAGGCAGATGCGGGATGTGGAAAAGCAATTCCGGTAAATTCGGGATGCTGGTTTCTGAAGTTCCGGCAGATGCTGAAAGGCAACAGCGGGAATGCTGAAAAGCAGTTCCGGCGGATGGCAAAAAAATGGCAACAGCGGGAATGCTGAAAAGCAACTGAGAAAAGTGCCTTTTTTTGTGCAGTTGTCACTGTAATGAACCGGGCGGTGATCATTTTGGTAAGTTCTTCGTGCCGCGGGTTGGCAACGATTCGCGGTTAGGGGGCTTTTGCTCTCTTTTCGGATAAGTTTTTGTAAGGTAAAAAGGGAAAAACAATGAGTGATTCAGGAGCATTCAGAGCGGAAGAGATCTGGGATCTCGCCGTCAGCATCTTGAAAAACCGCAGTGAATCTCTTTACAATCAGTGGTTCTCTCAAATGACCGCTGTCGATGTAAAGGAGGATTTGCTGACCATCGGTGTGCCCGATGACTTTTTCCTGGATGTGGTCGCCGATAACTATGGCGACCTCCTGCAAAGTGCCCTCGACAATATCAATGGCAAATCCTACCGTTTTGAATTGCGCTCCGGTGTCGCCCCCCGCCCGGTGTTTACTCCGGCTCAACCGGCACCGGCGCGTCTGGAAACTTCCGTTCCACGCAATAACCGGCGCAGACAACTCTACTCTTTCGATAACTTTGTCACCGGCAACTGCAACCGTCACGCTTTCGCGATGGCCCGTTCCGCAGCCGCAGCCCCGGGTGAGTGCTACAACCCGCTCTTTATATACGGCACCAACGGGATCGGCAAAACCCACCTGCTTCAGGCTGTCGCCGGTGAGATCTCCGCGACCCGCCCGGAATTGGTCATCCGTAATGTCACCTGTGACTCCATGCTCAATGACTACTACGATCTTCTGGTAAACCGCCGCAGCCGCAGCGAATTCCGTGCCAATCTGCGCGACGTGGATGTCCTTTTGATCGACGATATCCATCTGCTTGAGAAAAAAACTGCCCTGCAGGAGGAGTTCTTCAATATTTTCAACATCCTCTATCAGAGCGGCAAACAGATCGTTATGACCAGCGACCGTCAACCCTGCGAATTATCCGGTATCGACCGCCGTTTGAGCAGCCGTTTTGAACAGGGCATGACCTGCCAGATCGGTATGCCCGAATATGAACAGCGTCTGGTTATCCTCCGGATGTGGCGCAGTGCCAATCTGACCGAACCTCCCCTGCCCGATGCCATTCTGGAATTTCTGGCAGAAAATATCTCCAGTTCAGTGCGCCGCCTCAAAGGTTGTTTCCTCCGGCTTTCCGCCTATGCGGAAATGAGCGGCACCGAAGATCTCTCCATCGCCGAAGCCGAAGAGTTGCTCCATGCTCAGCTTACCGAAGAGAGCATCGCCCGGGATATCCGCCCGGAAATGATCCAGCAGACCGTCGCCAATCACTTCGGCATCACCATTAACGAGATGCTCGGCAAAGGGCGTTCACGCAACATCGCCGACCCGCGAATGGTGGCTATGTACCTCTGCCGGAAACTGACCAAACTTTCCAGCAATGAGATCGGCGAAATATTCGGCAGAACTCATGCCAATGTGCTTCACGCCGAGAAAACCATCCCCGCAAAGTGCAAAACCGATGACCTCCTCCGGCGCAGCATCAATCAGCTGGAAAAAATTCTGCAAAAACATTGACCGCACCTCCCGCACACACAAGAAGTGCCAACCGCCTTGTTCTGCCGGAATACCGTATATCGCGGCATGATCAAACCCGGTGCCGGGATCTGTCAGCCGAAAAACGGATTGTTTTTCATCCGGAATTGATGCGGTGATTCACCGAACTTTTTGCGAAAACGGAAACAGAGATAGTTGGAATCACAGAATCCGCACCCGGCAGATATTTCAGATAGTGTCTTATTACTGTTCAACAGCATATTTCTGGCTCTCTGCAATCGCAGATTTATCAGGTAATCCGAATACGACTCCTGCATGATACGCTTGAAAATGCGTAAAAAAGTGCTTTCACTGCTCCCGTAAACTTTCGCCGCCTGCGCCCGGGTAACCGGAGCGGCGATATTGGCATTAAGAAAATTCAATACATCATCCAGTTTCTGCAATTCATTGTTGACCGATTTTGTACTTTTCTGTTTTTCATTGTAGAAACGGCTGACCGTTATCAGAAGTTCCACAAAGAGCAACCCCACATAAATCTGAGTGCTTTCTGATCTTTGCGAAAGTTCCTTTTCAATACGCCGGTAGAATATCTGCATAGTGCTGAGCTGCTCCGGAGAAAGCACCATGCAATGAGAAAATTTGAATAAGTTGCGGCTCTGCGGTTCAAGTTTGAAAAAAGTCCGGTAGCCGGGAACATCATTCAACTTTTCCGGCAAAATCGGCAACTCTTCCGGATACCAGACAAAATTCATCAGAGACAAATTGCGTTGATTGCTGTAATAGTGGATCTCACCGGGCAGTGTGATAAAAATATCCCCGGGATTGATCGAATAAGTACACCCCTGATACTCATAATTGCCGGTACCATCCAGCACCACTGTCAATTCATGGAAATCATGCCGGTGGCGGGAACCGAGAGTCAAATCTTTTTTTACCAGATTCACCGCTCCCGGTGATTTCCCCGAAGCAAGATAGTAGAGGCTCACAGCATCCATTGTTTCCACAGACTCATCAATATATGCCATAATACACCTCCTTTTTCTTAGTATACAACAAAAAACTCCGGCTGTCAAGAGAAAATTTATTGTAAAAAACGATTACCGTGTAAAAATTGTAATTTTTCTGACCGAAGCGGCATTTTTTGCGTTTTTGAACGATTTTTTATATTTTTGATCCAAATATTTAAGGTTTTGTCACTTGCCTTGCGGTATAATATAGATAAAAACTAAGACTGCGATCTTAAAAAACGCCATAAACAGATCAGGAGGTATCATGAAAAAAATCATTC
This sequence comes from Lentisphaeria bacterium, assembly GCA_017508285.1. Taxonomy (GTDB): domain Bacteria; phylum Verrucomicrobiota; class Lentisphaeria; order Victivallales; family Victivallaceae; genus UBA1784. Next base: position 16,310 of record JAFVZG010000106.1, read on the forward strand.
GCGCTGAATTGGCAAAAAGTACTGCTGTTGATGCTGAACAAAAAGTACCGCTTTTCTTGAAAAGGGAAGTGGGGTTTGGGGAGAGAAATCCGCTTTTCTTTGAAAGCGAAAGGGGGCGCGGGGGAAAGGGAAAACTCTCTTTTCCCGTGAAAAGAAAGTTTTCCTTGTCCCCCGCACACTCGTTTACCTTGATAGAGCTGCTCGTCGTTATTGCGATAATCGCCATTCTGGCGGCGATATTGCTCCCTGCATTGAACAGTGCCCGTGAGCGC
>JAFVZG010000107.1 GCA_017508285.1 Lentisphaeria bacterium
ATTACGCTTCTTTTTGCAGGTGGGCTCACGCCGCCCCCCTGCACCCCCCGCGGTGCCACCGGCACTTTTGTACTTTTGGCTTGCACGCGCTTTATGGCGTTTGGCTGGCTCGACTCATGTGGCGCAATCCTGCACCCCGCTTCCGCCTTTTATGGCGAAAGCCGGGCTTTGCATTGCGCCACGACTGCCGCATCCGGGGGAAGTTTCCCCCGGAACCCCCTCGCTCCTCAGCTCACGCTTCGTCGCTTCTTTGGGAGACTGTGGGAATTTTGTGGGAGCAGTCTGCAAGCGGTATGTTTGCAGACGGGGAACCACGCATGTCCATAAAGTCCATTAAGTCCATCTTCGGTTGTCAACGCCGACCACGCCGGTCAGAGTTTGCGGCAATTTGCATGCCCCCCAAAAGCGTAACGGCTGCAAAAGCAAACAGCGGCGTGAGCCACTTTGCAAAAAAACGCTTTATTGCAAATCAGTTGCAGTTGTTTACTTTGCATCCGCATTTCGGGCAGACGCCGTCGGGGCCGACGGTTATACCGCAGCATGGGCATCGGCAGATGGTTCCGGAGGGGATGTATTTTTCGCTGGCGGAGTTGTCTCCGCTGATAAAGGTGAGTTTGGTGATATTCAACTTGTCTTTCAGAAGAAAGTGGATGATTTTGATCATACCTTCAACGGTCATGGTTTCTTTGGTTATGACCAGACGGCATTCGGGATGGGCGGTAATGAGTTCATTTTTGATTGCCGGGCCGGTCATAGTATTGGTCGGAACTCCGTTGCGGATACCTTGAGTTTCATAGACTTTAAGAATTGCCGGCAGAAGCGGATCATCTTCGCGGAGTATCAGGGCATGGTCGAAATTCTGCAGAACCTCCCAGGCGATTTTTTTGATTTCATTGCACGGGTAGACCATATTCACTCCGGCGTTGATGGTGTCGCTTACCTCGATGGTCAGAATTCCGGTGTGACCGTGAAGGTATTGTGCTTCGCCCTTGAAGTTATAAAAACGATGGGCGTACTGCAGATGCAGTGTGGTGAAACTCCTCATTTTTTCTCCTCCTTATGAGTTTTGCGCAGTTTGACTGCTCTATGGACTCAATATAGGATTTTGCTGAAAAAAATCAAGAGTCAGGCGTTTGGCATCGGTCAAAATCGTTATCGGCCGGTTGAAAAAATTTCCATTTTGCGCTATATTTATCCTGAGCATGAAAAAATCAAACGATTTCCGGGGGGATTATGGATTTTGCTGTTATCAACCGGCTTTTGTCATCGCCGCCGCAAAGATCGATCGGGGTGGCCGGTGATTTTTGTACGGATGTATATTGGGATTTGGAGCCAAAAGCGGGAGAAGTTTCACTGGAAACCGGTTTGCTTACCACTCCGGTAACGGCGGCGCGTTATTCACCGGGCGGAGCGGGGAATATCATCACCAATCTCCGGGGGCTGGGAGTAAATCATATTCCATGTTTCGGAGCAGTCGGTGCTGATCCATTCGGTTTCTGGCTTTACCATGAACTTACTGCCGGTACTCCGGAATATTCCGGATATCTGCTTCCCATCGCCCGTGAAACTTACCATACCCCGGTGTATTGCAAACCGCTGCTGAACGGCGTCGAACAATCCCGTATCGATCTTGGCAATACCCCGTTGACCGAAGATGAAACCGGCAAACTGCTGGATGGATTGGCAGAAATGCTGCCTGACCTGAAAGTATTGATCGTCAATGAGCAGATCGCCAACGGCATCCACACGGCATCGTTCCGGGCGGGATTTGCCGGATTGGTCAGGAAGTATTGCGGCAGGGTGCGGTTTGTTTTTGACGGCAGGGATCACCTTGATGCTTATCCGGGGGGTGACGCTTAAAATCAATGCTTCGGCGGCCTCGCGACTGGCTTGCGGCAAAGAGGGAGTTCCCCCGGAGGAATCCGGCAGGATCATTCTGGAAAGAAGCGGTCAGGAGCTGGTCATTACTGACGGCGAAAGAGGCTGTTTCGTTTTTGAACACCGGCAAACAACCTTTATTCCGGCGATCCGGTGGGATGGTGCGACAGATACCGTCGGTGCCGGAGACAGTTTTACAGCCGGATTTTCTTATGCCCTGGCGGCGGGAGCAACGCTGGTAAATGCGGCGGAATTCGGCACATGCTGCAGTGCGGTAACGATCCGCAAACTCAATCAGACCGGTTTTCCGACACCGGAAGAGATCGCGGCACTTTTCTGAAAAATCAGCGGGTGCTTTCCCGGATGAGCAATTCCGGGGCGATAAGGATTCGGCGGGGGGAAAATTCCCCGTTATCCGCCAGCAGGAAATTGAGCGCAGTTTCCGCCAGTTTGC
>JAFVZG010000108.1 GCA_017508285.1 Lentisphaeria bacterium
ACCCGACTCATGTGGCGCAATCCTTCACCCCGCTTCCGCCTTTTATGGCGAAAGCCGGGCTTTGTATTGCGCCACGACTGCCGCATCCGGGGGATGTTTCCCCCGGAACCCCCTCGCTCCTCAGCTCACGCTTCGTCGCTTCCTGGGTTGCTGTCTGCATACGCTTTGCAGGCAGACTGCTCCCACAAACTCCCAAAGTCTCCCAAAAACTCCCACAAGGCTGTTAAGATCGTGCCCGTCAGACTTTGCGGCTGTTTATCGTCGGCTGGTCACATCATTTTGCGCCGTATTGTTCGTAGTAGGCGTTGATCGCCGCCATCAGAGTATCATCGATGATGACTTTGCCTTTATAGGGGCGGTTGTAGAGGTGTTCGATAACCTCTTTCATGGTGACGATGGCGCAGGTCTTGAAGCCGTATTTTTCGGAGATTTCGCTGAGTGCGCTTTTTTCGCCCTGACCTCTTTCCATGCGGTCAACACTGACGACCAGACCGAGAACATCGACATTGCCCTGCGCCTGCAGGATGGGCAGAGTTTCGCCGATGGAAGTCCCGGCAGTAGTGACATCTTCAATGATGACCACTTTGTCGCCGTCATTGATCGGCCCGCCGAGCAGGATGCCTTTGTCGCCGTGATCCTTGACCTCTTTGCGGTTGGAGCAGTAGCGGATATCGGCATCGAATTTTTCAGAAAGAGCGATAGTGGCAGTCACCGAAAGGGGGATGCCTTTGTAGGCAGGCCCGAAAAGCACATCAAATTCCAGACCGAAAGCATCTTTGATCGCCTGAGCGTAATATTCGCCGAGTTTGCGCAGCTGCGCTCCGGTGCGGTAGAAGCCGGTATTTACAAAAAATGGGGTCTTTCTGCCGCTTTTGGTCACGAAGTCGCCAAACTTCAGAACCTGACAATCGATCATGAATTCAATAAATTCCTGTTTGTACTTTTCCATTTTTTCATCCTTTCGATTCAAAAGTTACTCTGATATATCACTATAATATATCACAAACCACCGGAAAAGCAAGGCAAACGGGAGTTCGCTCCGCCGGAAAACACCGGTAAAAGTGACTGGGAAATAAATTCAGGAAAACCTGATAAAAAGGATTGCTTTTTATCCTGAAGCCGTATATATTAACGGAAACCCTGAGAAATTGTTACGGAGAAACATACATGAGCGGTAAAAAAACTTTTTATGAGTGCGGCACTCTCAAATATACCATGCCCGGTTTGATTGTTGCCATCGGTCTGCTGATGCTGGGTTTTTTCAGTTTCCGCTTTTCCAGTCAGATGGTAAGTCTGGTCGCTTTGCGGTTGAAGTTCCTCAATGCGTCAGATACGACAGTTGCTCTGATAATGAGTACCATCGGCAGTGTTTTCAATATGACCGTGTGTCCGGTGGTAAGTTTCAAGAGCGACCGTTACCGTAACCGGCCATTCGGACTCGGAAGGCGCAATGTCTTTATTCTCGGTACTCTGCCGATGGTCTGTCTGGGCTTTCTGGGGTTTGCCTTTTCCGGGCAGCTTGGCAATGTGCTTTCCGGGGTGCTTGCGCCGTGGGCGGAATTTTCTCCGGCATCTCTGACGGTCATGATCATCGGTATCGTTATGGTATTTTACCAGTTTTTCTATATGTTTGTTGCTTCGGTGATCTACTATCTTTACAATGATGTGATCCCTGCCAGATTTCTTGCCCGGGCGGTTGGCATGGTGCAGGTTACCGGAACAGCGGCATCGACGATATTCAATTTGTTTCTTTTCAAGCACGGCGATGTTTATTTTACCGAAGTTCTGCTTTTGGGAGCGGTGGTATATTTTCTCGGAGTCGGAGCGATGTGCCTGTTTCTCAAAGAGCCGGTACTGCCGCCGCTTACTGATAATGAGAAAAGAGAGAGCCGGGGGATCCGCGGGGTGTGGACTTTTATGAAAGAGAGTTTTTCCCACCGTTATTACTGGTTCTTTGTCTGGGCATCGACCTTCTGGTCTGCCGGTATCGGCGGGATCGGTACATTCATGGTCTTTTTCTATATGGCAATGGGGATGGATCTGGAAGCGATCGGCAAACTCAACGGCATCAACGGAGCAGTCGGCATGGTGATCGGCATGGCACTGGCAACAGCGGGGGCATTTCTGATCGACCGGTGGCATCCGGTGCGGACTTTGATCTATGCCAATATCATGCAGTTTGTCTTTGCACTGTTTTTTGCCAAATGGATATTTTTCACTCCGTCATCTGACATAATTTTCATTGTCATTCTGGCGGGGTTGATAATTCTGACCATCACCACCAATATCGCCGGTCTTGCCGGAATGCCGATGCTGATAAGGACTCTGCCGAAATCCCGCTTCGGGCAATTCTGTTCTGCCAATGCGACAGTGCGTTCACTGGTGATGATGCTTCTGGGATTGCTGCTGGGAGTGGCGATCGACGTGGTGAGAAAACTTCTCGGGCCGGGCTTTGACCACTACTTTGTCTACCGTTTCATCTGGGTGTGGCGGTTGATTTTCAGCGGTCTGGGGATATTCTTTTACTTCCATACCTACAAAGAGTATTTGCGGCTCGGCGGCGAATTGCACTACAAAGCTCCTGCGCCGTGGTCTCCGGAAAAATGGGAAACTCTGGATAATACTCCTTCTTCCGGGATCACATGTAAAATGCTGCGTTCCGGAATATTCTGCTGGGATGCCCTGCTCGTATTGTACAGCGGCTTTACTTTGTGGATAGCGTTTTATGCCGAAGATATCCGCTTCTGGGGCTTTGTGGTTCCGGCAATGGCGGTCACGCTCTTGGTGTGGTTCATGCTGCGCAGGGCCATTTGCCGCCGGATGCCTCCTGCCGGAGAAAGAGTTTACGGCGGCGTACTGCACCATTGCGCCTTATGGATCGGTGCTGTGCAGCAGGTCTTGCTTCTGGGGATAGGAGTCGTGCAGACTTTGATGCTCTTTAAGAAAGAGTCGCTCCGGGTGGGAGGTTACATATGGATCTTTGAGATCATCGTTCTGCTGGCGACGCTTCTGCTGCTGTGGGTTTGCAATACCATTGAAAGAACTCCGGCTGAATGCAATCTTCCGGATGAGTCTTTATCCTGAGGGGGTATGCTGACACTCCTGCCGGTATTCGCAATAAAATCCGGCTCCGGCATTGAAATTTTCCGGTCAGACGGTTATATTATATGGATTTATATCAACCTCTTGGAAAGGATTTTCTATTATGGCAGAGATCGTCGAAAAAAATGAACCGTTGGATTTTATCCGGGAAATTATCGCCAATGATGTTAAAAACGGCAAAAACGGCGGAGCGGTCGTCACCCGTTTCCCGCCCGAACCCAACGGCTATATCCATATCGGCCACGCCAAAGCCCTCTGTCTTGACTTTGGTGTCGCTCAGGAATTCAACGGCAAATGCAATCTGCGCATGGATGATACCAACCCCACTAAAGAGAATACTGAATATGTGGAGTCGATCATCAACGATGTCCGCTGGCTGGGCTTTGAACCGGCGGCGGTTCTCTACGCCAGTGATTACTTTGACCGGATGTATGATTGTGCGGTGGAGCTGATCAAACGGGGAAAAGCCTACATCTGCACTCTGACCAACGAGGAGTGGGAAGAGTATAAGGGCAATTTGCAGACTCCGGGTAAAGATTCTCCCGGCAGAAGCCGCTCCATTGAGGAAAACCTCGACCTTTTCGCCCGGATGAAAGCTGGTGAATTTGAGGATGGTGCAATGGTTCTCCGTGCCAAAATCGACATGGCTTCGCCCAATATCAATATGCGCGACCCGGTGATCTACCGTATCCGCCGCATCCACCACTTCCGTCACGGGGATAAATACTGCATCTACCCGATGTATGACTTTGCTCATCCTCTGGAAGATGCCTTTGAAGGGATCACCCATTCACTCTGCACTCTGGAATTTGAGATCCACCGCCCGCTTTACGACTGGGTGCTGGAAAATCTCGATTTCCCCAATCCTCCTCACCAGTACGAATTTTCCCGGCTCAACCTCACTTATACCGTGATGAGCAAGCGCAAACTGCTCCAACTGGTCAAGGAAAACTATGTCGACAACTGGGATGACCCCCGTATGCCCACTATTTGCGGTATGCGCCGTCGCGGTGTTCCGGCAGCCGCCATCCGCAAGATGTGCAAGATCGTCGGTGTCACCAAATTTGACGGCACCACCGATGCCGCTGTATTGGAACACTGCATCCGCGAGGAACTCAACGCTTCCGCCAGCCGCTATATGGCGGTGCTTGATCCCTTGAAAGTGACCATAACCAACTTCCCCGCTGAGGGCGTCGAGCCGCTGGATGCGGTCAACAATCCGGAAAATCCGGATGCCGGCAGCCGCAAGATCAACTTTTCTGATACGCTTTACATCGACCGTGCCGACTTTATGCTGGAGCCTCCCAAAGGTTACTTCCGTCTGGCTCCCGGAGCTGAAGTCAGATTGCGTTACGGCTACTTTATCCGCTGTACCGATGTGGTGACCGATGCTGACGGTAATGTCACTGAAGTGAAATGCACCTTTGATCCGGCGACCCGCGGCGGTAACTCCCCCGACGGCAGAAAGGTCAAAGGCACGATCCACTGGGTTTCTGCCGCCGATGCGGTGAAAGCGGAATTCCGCCTTTATGACCGGCTCTTTTCGGTGGAGAATCCGGGGGCGGATGGTGAAGATTTCCTCACTCAGCTCAATCCGGATTCCAAGAAGGTCGTCACCGGTTTTCTGGAACCGGCAGCCGCCGGACTTGCCGCCGGAACAGCCATTCAGTTTGAGCGGGTCGGCTACTTCGCCGTTGATCCGGATTCAACGGATGCCCTGCCGGTATTCAACCGGACAGTCACTCTGAAGGACTCCTGGAGCAAGCAGCTTAAAAAGTGATCCGCAATGGATAACGGCAAGAGTTGTGCGATCCTGATACCGGCATACGAGCCGGATGAAAAACTTTTGATCCTGCTGGAAAATCTGACTGCTGCCGGATACACCCGCATCTTTGTGGTGGATGACGGCAGCGGCAGCAGTTTTGCACCAATTTTTGAAAAGGTTTCCGGTTGCCCGCAGGTGGTGCTTTTGCACCATGTCGCCAACCGGGGCAAAGGGGCGGCGTTGAAGACGGCATTCAGCCATATTTACCGGAAGTATCCCGATATAAAGGTGGTCATAACTGCCGATTCCGACGGTCAGCACCGGGTGGAAGATATTGCCAAAGTGCAGGAGACCGCCGCCGCTGATCCGGGCAAATTGTGGCTCGGAGTGCGGCAGTTTGATGGTAAAGTGCCATTGCGGAGCAAAATCGGCAACCGCCTGACTGCTTTTCTGATGCGGATATTTCTCGGCATGGATATTGCCGATACCCAGACCGGGCTGCGGGCGATACCACGGGAATTCATCCCGCCGTTGATGCAGATATCCTATGACCGTTATGAGTTTGAATTGGAAATGCTGCTTTGTGCAAGGCGTTACGGTTTCGTTATCGGGGCAGTGCCGATAAAGACTTTGTATATCGACAACAATGCCTCATCCCATTTTCATCCGCTGCGCGATTCATTCAAGATCTATATCGTGCTTTTCCGTTATATTCTGGTATCTCTGCTGACGGCTCTGGTGGATTATCTGGTCTATGTGCCGGTGTTGTGGATCGCTTTGCGGTATCTGGCAGTTCCTGCGGCAACGGCGGCGGCGGTGGCATCCGGCAGGATCGCCGGGGCGGCGGTGCAGTACAGCCTTGTCCGCAAAGTGGTTTTTCACTCAGATTCTCCGATGTATAAGACTTTGCCGCAATATCTGCTGCTGGTGACACTTTCCGGTTTGGCATCCTATCTGGTGCTCCACTCCATTGAAAGCGGGGCGAATTGGAACTTCTATATTGCCAAACCGGCGGCGGAATTGCTGATATATCTTGCCAACTTCCTTATCCAGAAAGAGTTTATCTTCAAACGGCGGGAGGATCGGCAATGATTTTCAAAGAGGTCGCGGCATTTCTGATGCTTACGATCCTGCCGGGATTGGCGGTTGCCGGAATACTCCGGGCATCATTCGGCAGATTCCGGAGTTTTTTATTGCTGCCGGGATTGTCTCTGCCGGTAAATTACCTCTTTGCATCGGTGATGTCGGCGGTGGGGCTGTTTACTCCGCTGGCAAGCTGGATATATACATTCTGCTGTCTGTTTCTGGTCATCTTTATCTACCGGAAACCGATCGCCGGATCACTGAAATGCCACCCGCTGGATGCCATTGAGAAGCATTTTCAGGCGGCGGGGGCTTATCTTGCCGGCGGGAATACTCCGCAATGGCTGCGGATGACCGCCTTTGCCGGGGCATTGGCAGGGATATTTTACTGTATCAACTGGTTCTGGAATGGGGTCGACAATATCTTTACCTGCTGGGATTCGGCTCTTTCGTGGAATTACTGGGCTGAAAGCTGGGCAAAAGGGGTATTCCCGGCAAGGGTCGGCGAATATCCGCAGCTTCTGCCGATGAATTGGGCGATCGCCTATCATCTTACCGGTGAGAATATCCAGTTTGTTCCCAAGGCGGCAATTTCCATTTTTCCTCTGCTGACGGTGCTTTTTTTCTGGGAACGCGGTATTTTCAGGCGGAAGGATTCTCTGTTGTTCGCCATTCCGGTCTGGTGTTTTTATTTCAGCAATGTCGGGTATCTTTCCCACGGCGGGGAGTTGGATCTTCTGATCTCCTACTATCCGGTGGCAGTATACTTTATTTTTCTTTACGCCGGTGAAGCGGAAAGTAAAAGTATCTTTTTCCGGCAGTTGATAACTGCGGCGATCATCACTGCCGCCGCCGGAGTGACCAAACAGGCAGGCTTGTATCTGCTCTTTGCCTTTTGGGTATTGGCGCATTGGATGCTGAAAGAGAGCCGGGAAAGATTGCAGATATCCCGGCGGCAGTGGTTCGGCACTCTTTTGGCAGTTACCGGCGGCTGTATTCTCTTTGTTGCCCCGTGGTATCTGGTCGCCATTGCCCGCACCGGTGAAGGCAGAAATCAATCCAATATCCAACTGGTGACTCACTCCATTTACGGCGGAAAAAGCCTTTTTGACCGCTTTTTGTGCAGTATCCGGCTCTTTGTGTTGAAATTGCAAAGCGGTCTGCCGGGGATCGCCAGTGCGCGCTGGGCGGTACTGGATAAAAGCAGCGGCATTGTGATCGGGATAGGCAAACTCTACGGTCTGCATCTGCTTTGGGGAGTGGTGGTAATTATTTTTGATCTTGCGGTGATCGGCATCTGCCGCCGGGTACGCGGTTATTTGCCGCTGCTGGGAGTGACATTGCTGTTTTTCCTGATCTGGAGCATCTTTTTCTGTTACGACCTGCGCAATTTATCGCTGGTTTTGCCATTTATTGCTCTGCTGGTCGCCGTTTTGTCAACGGAATTACTGGAAAAGTATGCGGCAAAATTCAAACTTCTGCCGCTGTTGAGTGCGGTGATGCTGATCTTTGTATTGACCAATCCGGCGCAATTATTCACCCGCAACCGGGTGATGAAATTTCATTCCAGGCAGCTTGATGCCGGTGATCCGGTGCTCAACCGTCAACTGCTTGAGGTCATCCGGGAAAAAGGGATAAAGAAGCAGATAATTTCCGACTATGAATATATGAAAATAATTCCCGGTCTGCAGCCGTACTATTGTCATCTTGACCTTTCTGTGCGCAATCAGGTGATACTTGACAATTTCCGCCGGATGATGGCAGATGACACCGTTTCCGGTATCCTGCTGCCGGATTACGCCATGCCGGAAATCATCGCAGAGGTCAGGAATGCCGCCGGTAAAAATGCCGTGACAAAGGTGTTTACCATCGGCGAAATGAGTTTATGGCTGAAGAAAACTCACTGAGCAATCAGGGCTTCTGCGGCATTGACCGCTGACATCGGGTCGGCGGCGTAAACTGCGCCGATGGAGTCGGCGAACTCCTTATCCACGACCGCTCCGCCGACAATGAATTTCAAACTGGTCAAGCCCCGCCGGCGGGCAAGTTCGACGGTATCTTTCATTGCGCCCATGGTGGTGGTCATCAATGCCGATAAGCCGATCAAATCAGCTTTTTCCGCAAGAGCCCGGTCAATGATCACTTCCGGCGGAACATCTTTGCCCAGATCGATCACCTCAAAACCGTAATTTTTCAACACGGTCGCGACAATATTTTTGCCGATGTCGTGGATATCTCCTTTGACGGTGGCAATAATGAATTTAGCCTTTTTTTCCGGCTGACTGCCGCCGGATATCAGCAGCGGTTCCAGAAAAGCACTGCCGCGGCTCATCGCTTCGGCACCGGAGATCAACTGTGGCAGGAAGAACTTTTTCTCTTCATATTTTTTTCCGACCTCGGTAATGGCGGGTATCATTACCTCATTGAGCAGATATTCAGGCGAATTGCCGGCATCCAATGCCGCTTGCAGACGGCTTTCGATCCGGTCGCTGTCACCGCGCAAGACGGCATCTTTTACCGCTTCGACCGGGGAGAGGGCAAACGATCGTTGAGAGGAGATCTGACCGGAAGTGCCACCGGACTTCTGTTTTTCAGAGAATTCCAGCAGGCGATTCATCTTTTCATCCCGGCCAAGCAGGGAGTCGGCGGCGATCACCATCGACATCAATTCGGGAAAGAGCGGGTTGGCGATAGCCATGGAAAGATTGCGTCCCAGAGCCATCCCCAGAAAAGTCCGGTTGACCAGAGATCTTTCCGGCAAGCCGAAGCTGATGTTGGATAATCCGCAAACGGTGTGCAATCCCCGTTCAGAGCAGCGGGAGATCACTTCAAGGGCACTCCATGCCGCCTGATTGTCGGAGGCAACTGCCATGATAAGGGCATCCACACAGATATCCTTTTCGCAGTAACCGTACCGGGCGGCTTCGGCAATGATCCGGTCAACTGCCGCCATTCTGCCGTCGGCACCGGAGGGGATGCCGTCATCGGTCAGCGGCAATGCGATGAGCATGGCACCGTATTTCGCGGCGATGGGCAGAACTTTTTCCAGACGGTTCTTTTCAGCGGAAATGCTGTTGAGCAGTGCCCTGCCCGGATAGAGGCGCAAAGCGGCTTCCACGGTTGCCGGATCAGTGGAGTCGATACACAGCACTTCCCCGGTACTCCGGCACAATTTCGCCACCAGTTTGCGCATGGTTTCTTTTTCATCGATGCCGGATAATCCGACATTGACATCCAGTATCCCGGCTCCGGCTTCACTTTGCTGGAGCGCAAAATCCATTGCCATATCCAAACTGCCGGAACGCAATTCCGCCTGAAACGCCTTTTTGCCGGTAGGGTTGATCCTTTCGCCGATGACCACAAACTTTTTGCCGATCTCGCAGATCCGGCTGGCGGAAGAAACCACACTGCGGTACTCTGCGGGGGTATATTGAAAGGGGATATCTCTGATATTTCCGGCGAGGGCGGCGATATGTTCCGGGGTGGTTCCGCAGCAGCCGCCGAAGATCGAGGCTCCGGCATCCGCCAGAATTTTTCCGTAAGAAGCAAACATTTTTGCATCCATGGAAAAGCAGGTTTTGCCGTTTTCCAGCCGGGGCAGACCGGCATTGGGTTTGGCGATCAGAGGGATGCGGGCGTAAGGTTTCAAAGCGGCGATGACCTGTGCCATTTCCTCAGGCCCGGTGGAACAGTTGCAGCCGAAAGCATCTGCCCCCAATGCCTGCAAGGTCACCAGTGCCGCTTCCGGAGTGTTGCCGGTCAGAGTACGCCGGGAACTTTCAAAGGTCATCGTTACGATTACCGGCAGATCGGGGGCTGCTTCTCTGACTCCGAGCAATGCGGCACGCGCTTCCTGCAGATCCATCATCGTTTCAATGGCAAATCCGTCGGCTCCGCCATCTTTCATCGCCTGCGCCGCCTCGCGGAAGATGGCGACCGCCTCATCAAAATCCAACTCCCCGGATGGTTCGATAAATTTGCCGGTCGGAGCGATATCGCCGAAAACCAACGCTCTTGAACCGGCATTGTTTTTGGTGATCTTGACCAGAGAAGTAACGATTTCGCCAAGCCGGTCAGCCAGGCCGAATTCTGCCAGTTTGCAGCGGTTGCCGCCGAATGTCGGAGCGTAAACGATATTGCTGCCGGCGGCGATATAGGCATTGTGGATATCGCAGATCGCTTCCGGGTGTTCATATACCCACAACTCCGGGCAGACGCCGGAAGGCATCCCCCGTTTGATCAATTCGGTACCGGTAGCACCATCCAGTATCATAAAGGACTTTTTCAAATATTCCTGAAACTCATTCCCGGTCATAAAATACCCCTTCATATTGTTTTCACTCCGGCAAAAGCGGTGACCGACTTTTCCGGGATAATATATAAATTTTCACTCAATACCATAGCCAATTCAGCCAGATTCAAAGTGGAGAAAAAGAATTTCTGCACCTCCAGAGGCATATCCCCGTATCCGGGGGAATAGCGTCTTTCATCCAGCAGCATTCCCCGGCGCAAAAGTTCCTGCCGGGCAAGTTCCTGCAAAACATCCGCCGCTTCATCGGCGCACTCCGCTGCCACCGCATCGTAAATGGCTCCGGCGGAAACCATCGTCTGCTCATCCCGCAAAGCGGTCACCCGGCTGCCGACCGTGACTGCGCCGCACCACAAGGCGTTGATGCCGCGGCATTTTGCTGCGAAATTTCCTCCGGCAATAAAACTTCCGCTGCTGAGATATATCCCATCGGCGGTCACCTCTTTTACCGGAAAGATCTCCCATCTGCCTTTGGGTTCGCAGGCTTCAAAAGCCGTCAGGGCGATTTTTTTGAAACGGCGGTGACTTTCGGCATCCAGTACCGTTCTGGCAGAGTTGCCGCCCAAGCGCCAGAAGATCGCTTTTTCCGGAAAATTTATCTGCAAACGGGAATAGTGATTCACAGTTTGTCTCCTCTCAGACCGGCGACCTCTTCTGCGGTCAATTCCCGGAAACTTCCGGCGGGCAGATCGCCAAGTTCCACATCGCCGATACTGACTCTGATCAACCTGACCGTGGTACTTTTGCAGGCGGCGGTCATCCGGCGGATCTCCCGCTTTTTTCCCTCATTGAGAGTGAATTCGTAAACTTTGGGCTTGAGTTCTTTCACCGCTTCGGCGCGCAGAAATTCGCCGCTGTCGGTCAAACCGTTTTCCATACGGATCAAATCGCTGTCTTTCAGGGCTTTGCCGGTATGAACGATGTATCGCTTCAACACTCCGTAACGGGGATGGGCAAGTTTATTGATAAAATCCCCGTCATTGGAAAAGATGATCGCTCCTTCGCTATCCTTATCCAGTCTGCCGGCAGAAACCATCCTTGCCGGTATATCCTTAAGCAGCTCCACTGCCAGTTTATCGGCGTGCCGGTCGGCATTTGAACAGACATATCCACGGGGTTTATGCAGAAGGATATACCATTTTTTCTCTGCGGGAAGGAGGATCCTGCCGTCAAGAGAAACGGTTTCATCTGCAGAAACCCGGTGCGCCGGATTGAGGATGGTTTCCCCGTTGACCGCCACTTTCCCGGCGGCGATCAACTCCTGTGCCTGACGGCGGGATGCCGCTCCGGAGGAGGCGATGAATTTTACCAGATTATCCACTTATTCCCTGCATCTTTGATTTCTTGAATGACTTCAGCCGGCAGTATCTCTTATGCTTTGTATATAAAATAACACCGGAAAAGAGTATACGCAAGTTTGCATCCTGACGAAGTGGTGTGTATATTATACTTTTGTATGTTTTCAGGTAAATTCGAAGGCTTTTTTATGGATGGCAAACTTTTTCTGGTCAGTACTCCCATCGGCAATTTGAATGATATCACGCTCCGGGCTTTGGAAACTTTGAAGTCCGTTGATCTTATTGCCGCCGAAGATACCCGTCATACCCGGCAGCTGCTTGCCCACTTTGACATCCACGCCCGGTTGGAAAGCTGCCACTCATTCAATGAACACAGTAAAGTCGATTCTCTGGTGAAATATGTGCTGGAAGGGCATTCGGTGGCACTGGTTTCCGATGCCGGTACCCCGTCGGTAGCAGATCCGGGATTCCTGATGGTGCGCCAGGCTCTGGAAGCCGGGATCGAACCGGTGGTGATCCCCGGAGTTTCGGCACTGACCTTTTCGGTGACGGCATCGGGATTGCCGGTGGATAAATTTGCCTTCTGGGGTTTTGCCCCGGTCAAACCGGGAAAAAGGGGGAAATTCTTCGCCCGCATCCTTGCCGATGGCAGAACCGGTTTTTTCTTTGAATCGCCTTTCCGGATCGCCCGCACGCTGAAAGAGTTGTCAGATATTTCTCCGGAAGCAAAAGTTTCCGTCATCAGAGAGGCGACCAAGATCCACGAAGAGATCCTCCGGGGCAGTGCCGCAGAACTTGCCGCTTTGAAACGGGAGTGGAAAGGGGAGATCGTCGTCGGGGTACACCCGGCAGAAGATATTGAAATTGAAAAAGATAATGATTGATTATTGTCATTTGTTGTGATAAAATCTAACCGTCGGTGGCGCATCGCGGGCACTTTCGCGCCTTGCTTCTGTGCCGGTGCGGTCGAGTACGGTCGTACACTCCCGCACCGTACTCGGCGCAAAACACGACATTGCCGCC
>JAFVZG010000109.1 GCA_017508285.1 Lentisphaeria bacterium
CTGGTCAATACTCCCATCATACCGACAGCCCCCTGCTCACTGTCAACAGTCGTTACCGAAGCAGTGCCAGTTCCACCGAAATCAGCCTGTAGGGTCTTGTCAAATGAAAGGTAATATGCCGGTTCAGCAGCAGTCAGCCAAACTGCTGATGCCAATATACCCAGCAGACAAACAGGTTGGTTTTTCATAATTTTTCTTCTATTTTACAATCACTTCCCGAAGAGGAAAAGTTCTCCTTCCCGAGGAGCAAGAGTAAGTACAAGTTTTTGTCCATCGAGCTGATAATTTTTCTTGGAAAATACCGCACTGCACTTCCGGTCATTCAAGTTGAATTTACCGTCAAAGGTCAAAGTTACAGTTACCGGCTTATCTGAATCATTCAGCACCGCCGCCAGCGCCTTGCCGTTATTGGTGTAAAGTGCCGCCAGTGCGCCGTTATCAGCTTTCACCGCCGGATTTGCCGCCCACCACGGATGAAACTCAGGACGGGTGTTGCCCAACTGGTCAAACGCGGCATAGATCTCTCCCGGACGCCACTTGCCGCAGTAATAATATGCCGACAATCCGCAGACCAATTCATAGGTCAGAAAGTGCCGGGCGGCAATATCGACGGCGGGATTTTCAAAGGATAAACTGCGCCATTTATCGGGCATGAATAACTGCAGTGCCCTGCCGAATTGACCGATCAACGCCACCGTTGCCTCATTGAGGCGGGTACCGTAAGCAATGCGCATAAGTTCCGGATCAAGAACATTGTAATAATTTATACCGCCATCTTTAAGCAGACGCGACTGATACAATTCACCGGCGGCGATGACATCAAAGTAACTGTCTGCCGGAGTACGGGTGGAAATGATGTGACCGATAATGAAAGTAGACGGATTTTTCTGCCGCACCATGTGCCACACTCTGCGGTAAAATTCCCGGAGTCCCAAAAGGTCGTTGTCATGGTACTCATAACCGAATTCATCCACCCAGACACAACCGTGGAGTTTGTTGCCGCAGCTGCGGGGCCAGGAGAGGTCAAAGTAGAGATCTTTCACATCGAAATAGGGATTGGAAAGATAATATTTCATCGAATCCAGCTGAAAATCCAGATAATTGCGGCAATTCAGACAGCCGTAAGTCCAGCCGTCAGGCTTCTTTTTGAAGTCATGCGTAGCTCCGGCATAGTTGCCGAGTTTCGGTGAATCATTGTGCCACAAATTGCCGAAATAGTTCCATTCCGCCGTGTACGATCCGGCACCTTTGGGAGCAAAATAGTACTGGAATGTGACATCTTTGGCGGTGGCGGGCTTGATAATCATCTTATAGTGATAATCCCACTTTTTCAAATCATCCAGATGGCCGGGTCGGGTGGTATTGAAATAACGCGCCGCATTGAATACGATCATATTATTGATCCGGTCGCGGATATTCCACGGCTTCGGATTCAAAGGTTTGGTCGGAGTCGGCTGCAGATAAAAACTGATTTGCCGTTCTTTGCGGTCCTTTATGGGGGAATCCACCAGATTCAGGGAAACAAGCACCTCTTTTTCATTCCCGGTGACAGTCATGGCACGCCGTTTATCTTTTACATAACGCCCGCGGTGAGTGTGAGTGCCGCCAGATATACCGGTATCATTGCCGCCGCACCAGAAAAATGGTTTGGCTACCGGGTCGATGTGAAATTTGAAACTCTTTTTGCCGACGAGAGAAGTTTTCTCAAAACAGCTGCTGTTGTCATCAAACGCATCCACATATTTGCGGTCAAGCGGCAACTCCAGCGACAAAGCGCGGGGCTTGGCTTTCCCCTCCGGCAGAGTGACCGTGAACCAGATCACTCCGTCATATTCGGCGACGGCTTTCACTTTCACGGTCTGATCTTTTGAATTCAAAAAATAGGTGACTTTATCGGCTTTGGCAACGGTTTTCACTACCGCAAGCGGCAGAACTTTGCCGTCGAATTTCAATGCCGCCGGTTTGGCAAGCAATTCCCGCTTCTGAGAGATAATGGAACTAAGCAAGCCGTTGCCGCCAAATTTATAATTTCTGCCCCAGCAGTAAAAAGTACCGTTTACATCTTTCACCGGAGTCCACGGCGGAGGAACTTCATCGGAAATTCCGACCTTTGTGCCCGCCCATGAACCATCTTTTTCCGGGATCATGTAGATCTC
This sequence comes from Lentisphaeria bacterium, assembly GCA_017508285.1. Classification (GTDB taxonomy): domain Bacteria; phylum Verrucomicrobiota; class Lentisphaeria; order Victivallales; family Victivallaceae; genus UBA1784. The sequence continues at coordinate 2,157 of JAFVZG010000109.1, forward strand.
TTCCACCGAAAAAAGATATTTCCCGGCAGGATCAAGTACACGCTGCTCGATGTGGTAGTCACCGGCAGGAAGTTTGGCGATCGACACCGGCACTTCCACCACCGGCATATCATCGGCGATCTTGCAGGTGGTCTCATAAATTTTGCGGCTCTTTTTCCGGTCATAGAAGATCACATTGACCTGACATTTACCGGCATCCAGACGCTGATTTTTGAAAACCATCACCAACTGTTTTTTGGCGATATCGGTATAAAGATGACTTTTTACCACCGGCTGAACTGTGCCGCAGGGAATAGTATTGCGGTAGATGACCTCATTGCCGAGCGTGGCGGTGATATTGAGCAAAGGGTTTTCCGGCATTCTTTCGCCGGTAACTTTTCCTGAGACCCGTCGTCCGGGGAGCAAATTTACCGCCGTCGTGCGGTCAAAGGCATACAAAGGTGCCGGAGCTTCGGCACGGATACTTAATTTTTCCCGCTTTTTACCGACCGCTTCAAAACGCAGATCCAGTTTGCCGTCACCGGGGCTGCCCAGAGAAGTCAAATGGAAATCCGGTGCATCCGGAACAAAGTATACCGGGATAAAGTGTTCCGGTTCACTGTAACGGGACATCACGCCGGCCAGAGAAAAAAAGTTGTTGGATGCCGGAGTATTGCGGCAGAGATTCATCCGGAATTTCCCTTCTTTCATCTTGCCGGAAACGCCGAGTGATTTCCACGGAATCGCCGCCTCCATGACCCAAACGCCGTTTTCTACTTTTGAAACGGAACGGCTCACAGAATTCCACTTTTCGCTCTCATTCTGACAATCGTATACCGCTCCATTGGCATTGAAAATCATCTGATTGACCACCGGATTGGCATGATTGCCGTTGATAAGGATCTCCACTGAATCATCCAGCCAAACCTTGCCATCCACGCCCTGAGCTTTGGTATTCAGCGCAGTACCGGGGGTAGCCGCCGCCACAAAGAGATTATCCTCATCATAACTCATATAAAAGCGGATCGGCTCTGATGCCAGAATACGGCTGCGCATCTCTCTTGCCCCGACAGTGGAAAAGGTGTACTCTCCGGGAGTTATCACCCCATCGACTCTGGCACTTCTTTTGCCGACCGTGAATTTGACCGGTTCAGCGGCGGAAGTAAGTTTGCCGGATAATCTTTTATACTCATTTTCCAGATCGGCAGCACTGAGTTTGCGGTCAAATATCCGCACTTCATCGATCAGAGTTCTGCCGGGATCGCTGCTGCCAAAGTGTTCCCCGACCGCGACCGTGGTGAAATCTTTGGTCAGCGGACTTTTCAACTCCGCCATCGCTTTGCTCACACCGTCAAGATGCAGCTGCGCCGCCCGCTCGTTCCATGAAACCGTCACCTGATGCCACTGCCCCGGCTTCCACGAAGGGACGCGGGTAAAAATCACCGTCCCCTTACTGTAATGATTCAGGTCGCCGAGAAATACGGCAAGCCGGGATTCATAGGGGATGCGGTAGATCAGAAGCCGCTGGGAACCGTTGGCAGCGGTAACGAATACATGCTGATTCTGGTCATTGCCCAGCCAATTCTCCGGTTTGAGCCAGAAACTGACCGTTCCGGCGTTACCGCGCATGGCGGGAACCGGATTGTAAAATACGGTATGGATATTGTTGAAAGCATCTTTGCCGGAAGAAAATGCTTTGCCGGAAATTCCCGGCACCAGCAGTTTATCGGCAGCGACCTTCCCAGATTTCGGCGAAAGCCGCCCTTTCATGCCCACCGCTTCAGTACTGCCGTCACCAGTGGAAGTTGCCGCCGAACCGGTACCGCCGAAGTCGGCCTGTATGACTTTGTCAAAGGATATGTAGTATACCGGTTCGACGGCAAATGCGGTCACTGCGGCTCCGATAATTGACAATAGAAGATGCTTTTTCAACTTTATTTTTCCTTTACTTTTTTATTATTATTGTCACATTTGTTGTGATAAAATCTAACCGTCCGTCTTCGTTGCACTACGCCGTGACAAGTCGGTGGCATCCACCGGGTGCAATCAAATCGTTTTATGTTTTTGACAAATCATAATGTAAGTGAGATATTCTATGTGTCGCCATAAAATGCGTTCATTCGGTCTTGTATGTATGTTTCACAAAAATTTGGGACATTACTTTTTTATTTTTTCTCCCGGAATCAGGCACAAAAAACCTGTCAAAGAGAGTTTTCCTGCACTCTTATTCAGTTGAGAGAAAGGTCAATCCCGGTACTTGAAGTATTTGGTATCCCACAAAGTTGCCGGATCCCGGTTGTCAACATGACCATCGACAAAGGCGACATTGAAACCGGAACCGTGCAGAGTAAAGGTGCGCTTCTGGAAGAAATAATAACTGTTTTCC
>JAFVZG010000110.1 GCA_017508285.1 Lentisphaeria bacterium
GACACTTTTCATCGTAACATTTTTTTGTGTATCTCCGGCGGTGAAAAGTTGAAACAGCCATCTTCTTTTGCCGTCATCGCTTTTATAGGTCAAAAGACTTTTGGCGTAATCATTTTTGCCGGTGCCCTGATCCAGAAGTTTTTCCGACTCGACCGAGGTCAAAGGTATCAATACTTCGTTGAAGTAGATATTTACTGCCGTAACTGCCAATCCCACGGCAAATATCGCTCCGCCGCAGCGCAAAAGGGATACTCCCGATGCCCGCATGGCGGTGACTTCCAGATTTTTCCCGAACGTCGCCATGGTCCACATACAGCCGAGCAGCATGGATATCGGCAGAATGAAACGGATATTTCCCGGCAGACGGTAGAGGAGAAAGGTGACGATCATTTTCAAAGAGGCATCGGCATCAAGAAAGTCTGATATCTCCCGGTAAAAGTCGCTTAAAATAAAAAGCACACTGAATACCATCAGCAATATCAGATACTTGATCATAAACTCTTTGAAGACATAACCATCCAGTCTCCACAACGGAAACCAGCGACGCTTCAAAAGTTTCAAGTCACTGTATTTTGAGGCAAATTCAACACTGATTTTTTTTTGCTCTGCCATATATTTTTCTTTTCAGGAATTCAAGTTGACTTCATTGCCGCGGATTTTCGCCCATGCAAAGGTTATGGTGGCAATAAACGCGGCAAAAAGATATGCATCGGTTAAATCCAGACCCAAACCGACCGGACCGCCGTGTTCCGGACTGATCCAGAGAATATAGGTGGATACCACAAAGGTGATGAACCACCCCGGCAATACCGTAATAAATGCCGGGCGCTTGATGGAAAACAGATAGATCGAGCCGGCAAGCAGCGCAAACGCGGCGATCACCTGATTGCTCCAGGCAAAGTATGTCCACAACTTCTGGAAACTGCCCGCATCAAGATTGCTCCAGTAAAGCAAACCGGCGGTAAGCATGATCAGCGGAAACACTACCGCAAGACGCTTGACTATCGGCTGCTGATTGATGTGGAACATCTCAGCCAGACTCAAACGCAAACTCCGCATTGCGGTGTCTCCGCTGGTGATCGCCAGAATTATCACGCTGATAATGACGATCATTGAGATGTTGCTGTGCAGGAAATGACCGGTGATCCTGACCAGTACCCCATTCGGGTTGGTGGCGATCAATTCCGGGAATTTATTGTAGATCGCCAATGCGCCAGCCGCCCAGATCATGGCGATCAGACCTTCGAGGATCATCATGCTGAAAAATACTCCGAAGCCCTGTTTTTCGCTTTTGATCGTTCTTGCCACGATCGGAGCCTGAGTGGCATGGAATCCGGAAAGTATTCCGCAGGCGATCGTGACAAAAAGCATCGGCAGTATCGGCTGATTTTTTGCCGCAGTGAACATCTTGCTCTGAAATTCTGCACCCTCATTCAGCAGTGACGGTTCAAAAACAGCTGACTTCATCAGCATGATAAACAATGCTCCGGTACCGATGAGCAGCACCGCCCCGAATATCGGATAAACCCTCCCGATGATCTTATCCACCGGGAAAAGCGTCGCACAGATATAGTAGATGAATATCGCGACCACACTCCAGAAAAAGGCGTGTTCCCCGCCGATCAAACCGGCGGTCAGCCGGGCTGGAACATTGATGAATACCGCCACGACCAGCAGCAGTGCCAGCACCAGAAATACGGAGAATATCCGGTAAAGATATTTGCCGGCAGTAAGTTTTACCAACTCCGTAAGGTTGGCTCCTTTGTGGCGCATTGACATCATTCCCGCCACATAGTCATGTACCGCCCCCATAAGCACACACCCCACCGGGATGATGACAAAAACTATGTCGCCGAAAAGAATTCCGCTGATAACACCGATTACCGGACCGATACCGGCAATGTTGAGCAGCTGGATAAGCATATTTTTCCAGTGAGGCAGAATAACAAAATCCACTCCGTCGGCATCGGTTTCCGCCGGGGTTTTGCGATCATCCGGCTGCAGTATCCTGGTGACGATTTTGCCGTAGATGAAGTACCCGGCGATCAGAACCAGCAATCCGGTAATAAAAAGTTTCATTTTTCATACTCCTTTTTTGGAAAATTATCTACCAGTTGTCAACGATATAATATATCTCCTGCGCTCAACGGATGCAACTTTTTCAGGCAAGTTTTTCCAGCGCGAGCGCGATCCGGCGCAGTGACTCTTCTTTGCCGAGAATTTCCATGATCTCTCCCGGACCTCCCGGAGTGACTGCACAACCGGAAACCGCTATGCGCACCTGCCACATCGGACGACCGGCTTTGACCTCTTTTTCTGCGGCAAAACTGCTGATCGCCCCGGAAATATTTTCGGCATCCCAGGTGGATAACTCCGCCAGTTTTTTCTGCAGTTCCGGCAGATCGCTCCGGCTGTTTTCCGGATCACTTTTGCTCTTTTTATGGTTGAAAAGATCGACCGTATACTCCGGCAGTTCTTTCAGAAAAGCGATTTTTTCCGGTATTTCGCTCAAAACCTCCGTTCTGCCGTGGAGCAGGGCAGCGATCTTATTCCAGGATTTCTCCAATACCGTGCCGGAAACCTGCGCAAACGGAGCGGCGGCAGCTGCAAAATCTTCCGGGGAAAGAGCCTTGATATATTCGGAATTCATCCACCGCAATTTGTCATAATCAAAGACCGCCGGGGATTTATTCAAACCGGTTACTTTGAAGGCTTCTGATAATTCCGCAAGCGTGAATATTTCCCGGTCACTTTTGGGCGACCAGCCCAGAAGCGCAATGTAGTTGACGATCGCTTCCGGCAGATAGCCCTCGGCAACCAGATTCTCAAAACTTACTGAACCGTGACGCTTGCTGAGTTTGGAAACATTGCCTTCCGCATCTCTGCCCATGATCAACGGCAGATGCACATATGTCGGGATCTCCCAGCCGAATGCTTCGTAGAGCAAATTGTACTTCGGCGTGCTGGAAAGGTATTCCGAACCGCGTACCACATGCGTGATATTCATCAGGTGATCATCGACCACATTGGCAAAGTTGTAAGTCGGCATATTATCCTGTTTGAGCAATATCTGGTCATCCAGAACCTTGTTCTCAATGCTGATCGTGCCAAACACCGTGTCAGTAAAGGTGCTTATTTTGCTGCGGTCAATGCGCTGACGGATGACATGCGCTTCACCGGCTGCCACTTTCGCCGCCGCTTCGGCTTTATCCATCGCAGCACAGGGACACAATGCCGATGCTTCGTGGATCTCTTCATCATCCTCATCGTCGCATTTGCCGCAAAAGCAGTAATACGCATTGCCGGATGCAACCAGCTCTTCAGCATATTTACGGTAAAGACCACGGCGTTCACTCTGAATGTATGGCCCGAAGCCGCCATCTTTATCCGGCCCTTCATCATGATCCAAACCGGCACTTTTCAATGAGGCGTAAATCACTTCCACCGCATTGGCAACATAACGCGCCTGATCGGTATCTTCTATGCGGAGTATGAATTTACCCTTTTCTGAACGCGCCAACAGCCACGCATAAAGCGCAGTTCGCAAATTTCCAACATGCATGAACCCCGTCGGACTGGGGGCAAATCTGGTACGGACTTCAGCCATTTTTATCTATCCTCACGATGTTATTATATATATGTTGCAGATATAACGGATTTTTACATAATATAACCTTTATTTACGATATTTTCAACTTTTATGCGCAATCTTGCTTGACAATCAGAAAATATTGTGATATATTCTGTTTCTGTTAAATGAACGCGTCTCCATCGTCTAGAGGCCTAGGACACCGGGTTCTCATCCCGGCAACATGGGTTCGACTCCCATTGGAGATGCCATTTTCTTTTTAAACGCGCGTTTTGTCGTTCCCAATCCCTGCAAAAAGCAAGCAACCGCTTTGGAAAACTTTGTTTTCCCCGCTGTTGCTTTTTCTTTTTGCCTTTGTTCATTTTTTGCGCTTCCGCAAAAAATGGGATTGCTCACTTATGTGTGGGTTGCCGTCGCTTTGCTCCGGCTCACTTCGGGCTTGCGCCCTCGTGTCGACTCCCATTGGAGATGCCATTTTATTATCTCCAGAAAATCTCCCTGCGGCGGCAGTAGAGCCGCCTCGCCGCTCGTGCTTCGCACTCGGCGGTTACAGTCGATTTTCCGGAGTCCTCGCTCTGCGGCATTCCGTCGGCTTGCGCCTTACTCATGCCTTGAGAGTGGTAGTGTTTGATTATTTATAAAATCTCCCTTCGGGAATTTTTGGGAAGCAGTTTGCCAACATTCTGCCTGCAGACGGGTAACCACGCATGTCCATTTAGTCCATTATGTCCATTTTGTCCATAAAGTCCATTTTTCGGTCGTCAACGCCGACCACGCCAGTCAGTACTTGCGGCAACTTGCCGGGACAGGTAAAATCAAAGGGGCTGTCGCTCACCTTTTTTGAGGTTCTGCAACAGCCCCTTTCTGATTCTCAGATCACTTTCAGAAGTTTTCTTCGATATAATCGATGGCATTGCGGAAGAATTGCACTCCGTCACCTTCTTCCGGCAGTTTGCCGGTGGTTGCTTTGACCTCCGTCCAGTCAGGCGCATTGTAGGGAGAGAGGAAGGCTTCCGGGTGGGGCATCAAGCCGAATACTCTGCCGGTCGGATCGCAGATGCCGGCGATGGAATTCAATGATCCGTTGGGATTGGCCGGGAATTCCGTGGCATTGTTGCCGTTTTCGTCGACATAACGCACCGCCACCAGATTTCTGGCTTCGATCTCGGCAAGGATTTTTTCATCTGCCACGAATTTTCCTTCGCCGTGGCGGAGAGGCAGACGGACTGTATCCATATTGCGGGTGAAGACGCAAGGAGAGGCACTGTTGGCTTTCAGACGGCACCAATCATCGCGGAATACTCCGGAATCATTGTGCGCCAGGGCCGCCGTCTGGACAAAGTAATTGCCGTCCAGAGCCGGTACCATACCCAGACGGGTGAGTGTCTGGAAACCGTTGCAGATGCCGATGACCAGTTTGCCGTCATCCACGAATTTCTGCAGCTGGTCGCGCAGGTTGAATTTTACCCGGTTGGCGAAAACAGTTCCGCTGCCGAGGTGGTCGCCGAATGAGAAGCCGCCTATGAAAGTGAGAAAGTGGTATTTTTCCAGAGTCTCTTTGCCGGCGAGCAGGTCATTGAGGTGAACCAGTTCCGGAGTGCTTCCGGCAAGGCGGCAGGCTGCTGCGGTTTCTTTCTCGCAGTTGAGACCGAAACCGGTGATGACCAGAGTTTTGATGTCAGATCTTTTCATTTTCTCTCCAAATAGTTTCAAGTATGATAATCAGCATTGATTTTTACATATTCATAGGAGACATCGCTTGCCCACACCCAGTAGTCGGCAGCCCCTTCGTTGAAGTCGCAAGTGATGGTGAACTCCCGTTTTTTTACTGCACTGAGCAGTTGTTCTTCCGGAGTACCGGCGTCGCCGCCATTTTTTACTACCGGAATATCATCAAGATAAATGTCGCATTTTTCAGCGGTGAACTGCGCTCCGGAGTAGCCGAGAGCCGCCACCACCCGTCCCCAGTTGGGGTCATTGCCGAACCATGCGGTTTTGCAGAGCAGGGAATTGCCTACTGCTTCGGCGGCAAGTTTGGCATCGCTGACGGAGCGGGCATTGACCACTTTGATCTCTACGAACTTGGTGGCTCCTTCGCCGTCAAGCACCATCCGTTTGGCAAGATTCTGCATCAACGCCAGCAATGCTTCGGCAAAAAGAGCCTCTTCCGGAGAATCCGGTTCGATCACTGCTCCGCTTTTTCCATTGGCAAGGATCAATACTGTATCGTTGGTGCTCATGTCACCGTCGACGGTGATCCGGTTGAATGAAGCATCTGCATTGGCGGCAACTATTTTCTGCAGCTGTTTTTTGGAAATCGCCGCATCGGTAGTTGCCACACAGATCATGGTGGCATGCGGAGTGGTCAGGTGCGGATCGATCATTCCGGCACCTTTAGTCATCGCTCCGATAGTGACCGTTTTGCCGTTGATTTCAAATTTGACCGCTGCGGCTTTGGGAACCGTATCGGTCGTCATGATCGCTTCTGCCGCAGTATTGCCGCCGTCAGCAGACAGAGACGGAACGGCAAGAGCCACGCCTTTTTCGATCAAACTCATATCCATTTGAACTCCGATCCTGCCGGTGGATGCCACAGCGACAGTTTCCGGAGCGATATTCAATGCTTTGGCGGCGATTTCGCAGCTCTTGCGGGAGTTTGCCAGCCCCTGCTCACCGGTACAGGCATTGGCATTGCCGCTGTTGATGATTACTGCCTGCAGGAATTTACCGTTTCTCACTCTTTCCTGACAGAGGCGCACCGGGGCGGCTGCGAAGGTGCAGCTGGTGAATACTCCGGCAAATTCAGCCGGAGTTTCGCTGTATACCATCGCAAAGTCCGGCGCACCGGAACGCTTGAATCCGGCAGTCACCCCAGCCGCAAGAAAACCCTGCGCCGAGGTGGGCGAACCCTTGTCAATAAATTCAAAACTCATCGATTTTCCCTCCGTAAGTTGCTTTGACATTGATCGCTATACCGCCTCTGGGACGGAATTTACCGATCACCTCTGCCTTGCGGGGGGCACAGGTTTTTACCACTGCATCCAGCAGAGAGTTTACCGATTCTTCGTGGAAAATATTGGCATTGCGGAAACTGTAGAGGTACAATTTGAGAGATTTGCTCTCAATGCAGAGTTTATCCGGCACATAGCGGAGCGTGATGTGGCCGAAATCCGGCTGTCCGGTCACCGGACACAGCGAAGTATACTCCGGACAATCAAATTCGATCACATAATCCCGGTCGGCATACAGGTTGTCAAAACACTCAAGTTTTGCCTCTCCCGGATGTTTGGGATAGTTGCGTTCAGAAGCTGAAAGCAAAGTCAATTTGCCGAATCTTTCGGCAGCACTTTTTTCCATAGTCAAAAATACTCCAAAAATGGTGAATATCCTCGTAAAAGATAATATAGCACGCTTCCGGATGAGTTGCAAGGTTGAAAAAAGCGGCTTTCTGCGTTATATTATAATATTCATCCGGAATAAACGGTCGTTTCCGGGAAAAATAACCATGAGGAAAAGTATGGAGCAGGTGATTGACGACGGGGATAACTCTTCCCGCCCTCCGTCTTGCACGGAGCAGGTGGCGTTTTCGATATTCAGATACTTCCCGTATGGCGGATTGCAGCTTGACATGATGCGTATGGCGCAGGAGTTTACCTCCCGCAATATCCGGGTGGTGATCTACTGTATGGGGTATGACATCGCCGGGGTGCCGCCGGGGATCGAATTCCGGGTGATCCCGGTGCGCAGTTGGAGCAATCACGGCAAAGCTCTTGATTTTCAGAAAAAGCTGGCGAAGGAGTTGGCGAAGGAGAAATTCCTTGCCCATGTCGCATTCAACCGTCTTACTCCGGCGGATTGGTATTTTGCCGCCGATCAACCATTTGTCGAAAGTGTCAACCGCTCGTTTTTGGAGAAGATGCTTCCCCGTTACCGCACCTTTGCCGGAATGGAAAAAGCGTTGTTTCAGGCGGAAAATGATACCCGTATACTCTGCATAACCCAAGCCCAGCAAAAGGCTTTTCAACGGCTTTACGGTACTCCGGATGAGCGGATTTATCAGTTGCCGCCGGGAATCGATGAGAAATTCGCATCGGCTCTGGAACTCCGGAAGAACCGGGATGAGTTGCGTCGGGAATTGGGGGTCGGTGAAGAGGATATACTGCTGGTGCAGGTCAGTTCCGCATTTCATACCAAAGGGGTGGATCGTTCAATTGCTGCGGTGGCAGCTCTGCCGGAAAATATCCGCAACCGTACCCGTTTTCTGGTCATCGGCAGATGCCGTGCCGATGCTTATATCAAGTTCGCTTCCCGCTGCGGTATCGGCGGGCAGGTGATTTTTGCCGGCGGCCGAAGTGATGTGGCAAGTTTGATCGCCGCTGCTGATCTGATGATCCATCCGGCGCGTAATGAGGCTACCGGCACGGTGCTTCTGGAGTCTCTTGCCTGCGGTACTCCGGTATTGTGCAGTGCCAACTGCGGATTTTCGCCGATGGTCAAAGAGGCAGGCAATCCGGTATTGCCGCGGCTTTTCCGGCAGAAGATATTCAACCGGACTTTGATGGTGCTGCTTTCCACTCCCGGCAAGTTGGCTGATTTGCAGCTGGAAGCAGAGAATTACGGGAAAAATGGTGACTTTTACCGGCGCGCCAAATGTGCCGTCGATCTGATAACCGGATGTGCAAAATGAGAATAAAAAAAGATTTGCGCGCTCCCTTTGACCGTTTGTGGCGGGATTGTGACATTTTTGAAAAGGTCTTTGCTCTGGAAGGTGAGGAGTTCCGCAATGTCAAAAACCGCCGGACATTCCGGATAGAAGTTGAAAAAGATGGATTTTTTGTCAAGATCCACCGGGGTGTCGGCTGGCGGGAGATATTCAAAAATCTTCTGCAATTCAAATTGCCGGTGACCGGGGCGGGCAATGAATACCGGGCTCTGGAAAAACTGCATGATATCGGCGTGGATACTATGGAAACTGCGGCATACGGGGAGCGCAACTGGAATCCCGGCGCCAGAGAATCTTTTCTGATAACCCGGGAGTTGACCGGGGTGATCTCTCTGGAAGATGTCGTACTTTCCGGAAATTTCACCCCCGCTTTGAAGCGGCAGTTTATCCGGGTGCTGGCAACATCTGCCGGTAAAATGCACCGGGCAGGGATAAACCACCGCGATTGCTATATCTGCCATTATCTCTGGCACCGGGAAGAGGAAAATATCCGTCTGTCGGTCATCGATCTGCACCGGGCGCAGATCCGCAAAAAGGTGCCGCGCCGTTATCTGGTTAAGGATGTGGCGGGCTTGCTTTTTTCATCCTTTGATGTTCCTTTGAGCCGTCGTGACATCTGGCGTTTTATTCACTTTTACTGCGGCGGTGATGTCAGAAAAGAGTTGGCAGAAAGGCGCAAATTTTATCAGGCGGTCTACAAAGCCGCTTGCAAACTTTATCGCAAAGAACACGGTAAATTCCCGCAAAACGATCCGTTTGCGGTTAAGTAGGTCATTAACTAAATTTTAGGTAAAATCATGAGTCAGACCGCTAAATTGGCGTGGCGCAGTGCGGATACTCCGGCGGATATCGCTGCCGCTTTGCGCCTGTTGGAATCCGAATACCCCATTTCCGAAGGGGGCAGGGGATTGAAGTTGAAATTTGTCCGGATCGATGAGCCGGAAACGGTTTCCATCGTTGAGCGCAACCGGGGGGCGGTCACTATCCGTTACTCCTCTCTTGCCGGTGCTTTGCGCGGTGTGGGATCGGCTCTGGCGAAACTGGATGGTGAAGAGCGCACCCCGTTTGAAAAACTCGGTATCATGCTGGATCTTTCCCGCAATATGGTGATGAAAGTCGAACACTTCAAAGTGTGGCTGCGGCGGATGGCGCTCGCCGGATGCAATGAAGTTCAGTTGTATTGTGAAGATACCTATGAATTGGATGATCAACCATTCTTCGGAGCCTACCGTGCGCCTTATTCGCTGGAAGAACTGCAGGAAATGGATGATTACGCCGCGGATCTGGGGATCGAATTGGTCGCATCCATCCAGACTCTCGGTCACATGGAGCAGCTGCTTCAGCACCGTTATTATGCTAAAATGACCGACTCTGAGCGGATCATGATGGTGGATTTGCCGGAAACCGAAGCATTGATACGCAAGATGATCAACTTCTGGAGTTCTGCTTTGCGCAGCCGCCGTATCCATGTCGGCATGGATGAGGCTCACGGTTTGGGCAGGGGGCGGCATCAGACGCTTTTCGGAGCGGAAAAAGAGAGCGAATTGATGACCCGGCATCTGAAAGTCGTTTCCGGTATCTGCCGGGAAGCCGGTTTGAAACCGATGATCTGGTCGGATATGTTTTTCCGGATGACCAATGCCGAGCATGAGTATTATGATTACACATCACCGTTTCCCGCCGGTATCAAAAAAGAGATCGATCCGGATGTGCAGCTGGTCTACTGGGATTACTATCACAAAGAAACTTCCATATACCGCAAGATGATCGCCCGTCACCGGGAACTGGGCAAAGAACCGGTCATGGCTTCCGGGATCTGGACATGGGCGAGATTGTGGTACGATCACCGGGAAACCATGGATACTGCGCTGCCCTGTATCGATGTCTGCCGTCAGGAAAAGATCAAAGAGTTGTTTTTTACCATGTGGGGCGATGACGGAGCGTACTGCAACTATGATTCCAGTCTTGCCGGGATCATCCGTTGTGCCGATCTGGCGTATGGATGCCGGGATGAAAATGATACTGCCGACCGTTTTGAAGCCATCTGTTTTGCTGATTACGGTGCCAATGTGGCGGCAGGCGAATTGCAGATGTGGAAAAATCCGGACTTTATAATCCTGCCTTCCATGCTGCTCTGGGATGATCCGCTGCTTGGCAAATTTTTTGACAGCTGCAAACGGGTCGATCCGGAATTCGATCTTGCCTACCTTGATCAACTGGATGATGTGCTGTGCCGGATCATGCCTTCGGCAGAGGATAATAACGCCGGTGATATCGGTTATGCGGTCGATCTGATAAAGTTCCTTATCAAAAAACTTGAATTGCGCGGAGCATTGGAAGCTGCTTATGATTTGGGCGACCGGCTGGCTCTCAGGGAGTTGGTCACCACTACGATCCCGGCGGCGATAGCGGCTCTGGTGGAAGTCGATGCCGGATTCCGGCGCAACTGGCTTGCCGTTGCCAAACCGCAGGGGTTGGAAAGGATCCAGATCCGCAATGCCGGGCAGCTGGCGCGTCTGGAAGAGTTGTCCATCCGGCTCCGGGAGTATCTGGATGGCACGGTGGAAAGGATCGAAGAGTTGGATGAGCGTTTGCCGCTTTCAACGCCGCCTGAGATGATGAACCGTTATAAAGAAGTGTCAAGCGGATCATGGATAAATTGAATCAACTTCTGACGGAAGCAGAGCAGTATTTCCGGGAACTTCCCGGTGAAAAGGTGATCCTGGCGGAAAATTTGAATTCGGCACTGGATGCTCTGCCCCGGGAAAAAACGGTCGTCTTTTCCGGGACTCATTACGCCGGAGTTATCCGGGATGCCGGTTTTACTGTCTGGTGCGGTATCGAAGCCGAACCGGCAGTTGCCACCATCGGAGTAATGGCAGAATATTTACGGGAAAACTCTCCTGACACGGTCGTTGCGGTCGGCGGAGGGAGCGTGCTTGATGCTGCAAAAGCCGCACTTTTGATGAGTGCCACCGGTTGGGAACTTGATGATCTTTTCGGGGTCAATCTTTACAGTTCAGCCAATCCTGATAAAAAACTTCCCCGGTTGATCGCTGTGCCCACAACCAGTGGAACCGGTTCTGAGGCAACACCTTACTCCAATATCGTAGTGCCGGAAGCCGGGGTGAAAAGATTGATCGTGGAAAAAGAGAGCATCCCGCAGTGCGCCGTGATCATCCCTGAATTGACTGAAAGCATGCCGGAAAAATTGACCCGTGCCACCGGATGTGATGCGCTTGCCCATTTGATAGAGGGCTTTCTCAATGTCGGAGCAGACAACAACCATCCACCGGTAAATTCCTGGGCGAAGTGCGGTATAAAGTTGGTCAAAGAAGCTCTTTTGCCGGCAATGAGACAGGATCGGGCTGCACGCAAAGCGATGGCTTACGCCTCTTTGCTCGGCGGCATGACGATCCGTTATAAATCAACCGGTTTGCCGCATTTGTGCAGTTTTTCGTGGTTCGGCCGTATCGCGCATGGTGATGCGGTGGCGGTTTTGCTGCCGGAGTGCTGGAGATACTACCTTGCCAATCCGGCGGTCAGGGAAAGGACTATGGAGTTATCCGGGATTTTTCCGGGTACTGTTCCGGAAGAAGTCATCGGTTCCTATGAGGATTTTCTCGATTCTCTGGGAATGCCCGGCGGTTTATCTGCATGGAACGGCATCAATGCCGCTCTGATCGAAAAGACTGCCCGCAGCGGCGCACAGAATAAGATGAAGTTGGAGTTGGCTCCCCATCCGGTTCCTCTGGAGGAGAGTTACGATATTCTTGAAGCGATAATGAAATTAAGTTTGTGAGAGTTGATTATGATCTATGTTATTGCCCGTATGGAGCTGTATGAAAATTGCAAAGATGCCATGCAGGAAATTTTGGCAAAAACGGTTCCGCAGGTGCTTTCTGAGGATGGCTGTATCATGTATACCCCCTGTTGGGATCACGATGCGCAAGACGGCAGATTTTTGACCATCGTCGAAGCGTGGACATCTCTGGATATGCAGCAGGCTCACCTCGCCGCTCCTCACATGGTGGAATACCGGGAAGCGGTCAAAGATCTGCGCAAAGGATGTGATGTGCAGATCCTTGATCCGGCACTCTGATCACCAGTTTTTCAGCAAGGCCGCCTGATTGCTGGTGATGGCATCTACTCCGTAATCCAGCAATTTTTTTGCCGTGAATGGGTTGTCAACTGTCCATACGGCGAAGATTTTTCCTGCCTGATGCACGGCATTCACCAATTCCGCATCAAGTTCCGGATGACAGGCGGCATCAATGCCGTCGGCATTGAATTCTTCGATCTCCTGCAATATTTCCAAAGTGGTGGCTCTGCCGTGTTCCCGGAAAAGATTATCCAGAAACAATGTACGGTACTCAGGCATGGCTTTTTTGATTGCTTTGAGAAGTTTTCCGGAAAAACTGATAAAAACGATTTGTTCGTGAGGGATCCCGGAGTTTCTGACGATATCCGCCACGGCGGGGATCAATGCCGGATTTTCGCCTTTCAATTCGATATAAAATTCCCGGTCTTTCCCGAGATATTGGAATGTTTCTTCCAGCAGCGGTATTCTTTCATCCGGATATTTTTTATCGAATGCCCCGGAAACATTCACTTTGTGCACCTCTTCAAAGGTTGAGTCTTCCACTTTTATGAATCGGTCACCCATTCTTGCGGTATGGCTGTCGTGGCAGACCACCACCCTGCCGTCGGCGGTCAGATGGACATCGCACTCCATCCCGTCGCTGTCGCGTTCCATGGAGAGGCGGAATGCCGCAAGAGTATTTTCCGGCGCATCGTATGATTCGCCCCGGTGAGAGATCCATTTTGCCATTTGTTTTATCCTCCTGTTATTGCGTGTTTCCGTAAAATGAAAAGTAATAATCGCATAAAGCCCTGCTCCGGTCAGAGAGGTTGTCTGCCGGATTCAGATACTCGATGACCTCGGTGCCATTACGGTCATGCACGATGAGGGCATTTTCCAAAGTTCTGGTGATGGCGATATTCTTATCGGAAAAAAGTTCTCTGCCCATAAAGTTTTCCGGTATCCGGCTGCCGGTCAATTTCAATAATGTCGGAGCAAGGTCGATGGATGAAGCATATTTGCCGGTGTCAAGTTTTTGGAAAACTTCCGGATTGCCGGAAATCAGGATCAAAGGGATCCTTTCCGGAATGAAGTTATGCCGGTTCAGGTAATTTTCCCCATGAGTAGCGGTATGATCTGCGGTAATGATGATCAAAGTCCGCAAGTTGAATAACTCCTTATCCGCAGTCAGTTTTTCGATGAAATCGCCGATCGCCCGGTCGGTATTGTGCAATGCGGTCAGAAAACGGTTGTCAAACTCCGGGGGAACTTCTTCTGCGTCGGCAGGCGGCACAAAGTATGGCGGATGGGTATCCATCGTACTGATCACGGCGATGAATTTGGAAGATTTGATCTTTTTTAATTCAGAGAAAACCGCATCGAAAAGTTTTTCATCGGATATTCCCCAGTAACTTTCGCTTTTCAGAGAGTGATATTTTTGCCACTCTTCCAGAAAAAATTGCCGGTCAGGGTCAAAGAGCTGAAAGTAATTGATCCGGTTGTGACCGAAATCCCCGGATGCCGATGAAAAGTAATATGACTCATAACCATTGCGGCGGGCGGCGGAAAAGAGTGACGGCTGCCGGATAAAACGGTCTTTTTCGTAATCCAGACGGGAAGACAGCAACGCAGTAAGACCCCATGATGTCGGTTGGGCGGCGGAAAAATAGTTGGTCATGGCGGGGTACTGTCTGGCAAGACGGTCAAGATTCGGCGTGATCCCGTCAGGCATTTCAGGGTTGAAAAAACTGATGAATCCCAGATCGAGAGATTCGGCAGCGATGATGATTATCCTGTCGAATGCCGCAGAAGGAATATTTTCCACAGTTTCCTGCGGCGGGATCATATCCATGACGGTCAATAACTTTGCCGATTCAAACGGCAGCGGAACAGTTTTGATGGTTGCCGGATTGCGGAGAGTGCGGATGGTGTCGTTGGCGATATCCATCGAAACTATCGGCAGAGGCCGGATCGCGAAGTAGTGATCTTCCTGATTCGGGCAGGCAAGCTGAAAAATCAGATTGGAAATGAGCGACAGGCAGAGCAGAATGGAGAAAAATGCCATTGCCCATTTGGATATTTTACGGTGGCTTTTTCCGGCGGTTTTCCATGAGATCACACTGCAATAACTTATCGCCGAGATGATTATTGCCGCCAGCGGTATCAGCCAGAAGAAAAATCCTTTGCCCAGAACCGCTTCCAGAGAGTACAGGTCAGAGTGGTCAAGCAGGATCTTGATGGAGTTGAAAGTCAGCGGCATATAGGTCTCTTTGAAAACGATGATCGCCGCCAGACGCAGAAAAATATTGGTGAATGAGCAAAGCGTCGCAGTCAATGTCAGCAGCCGGTTGCGGAAAAAAAGAGCCGGAATGAAGAGCAGCAGCGGAAAAAGCATGTCTCCAAAGAGCATCAGCGGAAAATAAACACTCAGGCGCGGCACGGCGGCACCGATTCCAAACATAATGATCGCCAATACCGCCGATATCACCGTCAGAATCAGCATCAATGAAGTCGAAATACTCCGACGGATAAAAAATTTCAGTTTCATTCTCCAAAACACCTGATAAACATGAAAGTCTTATAATATAACTCATGCTGCAAAAAAAACAAGTTTTCCTTACTGTTGAGTTGAAAGAGTTGCGTTTTTGAAGTATATTTCCCGGATGTCCGGTCATGAAGCAGAAAGAGGTGGTTGTATATGGCTTGTGAAATCGTTGTTGATGGGAATAAGTGTCTGCATTGCGGTATCTGTGCCAGAGATTGCATGGTCAAGGCACTGGTTTTCAATAAAACTGCCGGTTTGCCGGAAACGGTGAAAGATGCCGGCGGGATTTGTATCGGCTGTCAGCATTGTGTGGCGGTTTGTCCTTCCGGGGCGTTGTCGGTAAATGGTGTCGGCGCAGCTGATTGCCCGCCGTTGGGCAAACTGCCGGCTCCGGAAGAGATGAAAAATCTGATCCGTCAGCGGCGCAGTATCCGCCGTTTCCTCCCCGGTGAGGTGGATAAAGCGGTGTTGGATGAGTTGAAAGATCTCCTCCACTGGACTCCGACCGGATGCAACGACCACCGTCTGCGTTTTTTTGTGGCAGGCAAGGCCGAGGTGGTGGCTTTCAAAGAAGTTACTGACCGCTGGGTGTTTTTTTTGATCAAAAGCGGTATTATGGGTTTGCTGCTGCCCCGCTACCGGCGTTATTTTGATGCGATCCTCAACGGCGCGGATGTGATCTACCGCAATGCTCCTCATCTGGTGATCGTTATGGCACCGGCAAAATCGCCCTGTTGTCACACCGATCAGGTGATCGCGCTGACCCAGTTCGATCTGGCGGCACAAAGTTTCGGTGTCGGTACCTGCTGGTGCGGATTTGCGGAGTATGCTTTCCGCCTGATACCGAAGTTGCGCCGTATGATCGGTTGCCCGAAAGGTTACCGGATCGGCGGTGCGATGCTTTTCGGAATGCCTGCCGTAAAATATCATCGCGGCACGCAGCCGCTTGAATTTGAGATCGCAGATAAGATAAAATGATAGCCCCACCGTTTTCTCAAGCGGCAAAGGCATAAAAAAATCCCCGGCGAATTGCGGTTGATGCCGCAGATGCCGGGGATTTTCTGTCAGGAGTCTGTTTACAGAGAAGCAGCGATCACTGCCTGACCGTGGCGTTTGAAAGTCTCATCCGGAATATGGATGGTGACATTGAGTTCCGGGAACTCTTCTTTCAACACCCTGGCGGCTTCGCTGATGATCTCATCACCGCCGGCTCCGCTGGAAACTCTGCCGAGAAGCAGGAGATTTTCCAGATCGTAGAAGTCGGCGTAATGGGCGATCGCATAGCCGAGGTAAACCCCGACTGAACGGTAGATTTTGGATGCCCGGGGATCATTTTCACTGCGTGCCTTCTGCACCAGTTTCAAAATTTCCGGCAACGGAGTGCCCGCCGGGAAATCGAATCCGGCAGGTTTGACCAATCTGCCGACCGCCTGCTGAGAGAGGTACATCGCACCGACACCGGCATCACCGCTCCACTCATCTTTCGGCGGATTATCTTCACGGTAGTCTACCGGAGCGAAAGCCAATTCGTTGAGATAGTCGGTCAGGTTGCCTTCCGGCGTGACATAACCGACGGCTTCACTGGTTCCCATGGCAAGACCGATCAGAGAATTTTTTTCCAGACTGACCGCTCCGGCCAGGGCAGTTACTTCGCCGTCATTGAGTACGACAAAGGGAACTCCGGGGAACTCTTTGGCGATCTCCAGAAAGATCGGCTGGACTTTGCTCTTGAAATCCGCTTCCGGGATCCCCCGGAAAAGCGAGGCGATACGCGGCTGGTTATCCACATATACCCCGGCGGCAGAACCGCCGATGGCATCGATGCGGGGCAGTTTGGCGGCGGCACGGCGCAGGGAATCAAGGATACCTTCACGGTGATAATTGACATCTTTCTGGAAGTAGGGATCCCAGACCACCTCTTCGCTGTGAACAGCTTTGCCGTCGATCACCGCCGCGCATTTGCGGTCGGAACCGCCCAGGTCGAAACCGATACGGCAGCCCTCAAAATTGCCGCCGAGTTTGACAGAGATCTTTTTCTCCGGAGCGGCATCGGCGTAAGCGCAGGATCTGACTTCAAATTTACCGCCGTAGATGCGTTCACCCATGACCTGATAATCAAAGGCTCTTTCACCGTTTTCGGAATAGACCTCAGCCAGTTTGGCAGCGACCAGCGGGGCACCGGCAATGGTGACGGTCTTGCCGCCGTATGCCCAGAGCATGAATTTTACCAGACGCTCAACATAACGGAAGTTGAGGCCGAGATTTTCGGCAGTATCGGCAAAAAGTTTGGTGTCAAAACGGGAGATCGCCCCGTTGGCACGCTCCAGAGTGATCGCCGCATCAATGACACTGCCGGAGGCGGCAGCCTGTTTGCGGAACTCCCGGTTC
Organism: Lentisphaeria bacterium; assembly: GCA_017508285.1. Classification (GTDB taxonomy): domain Bacteria; phylum Verrucomicrobiota; class Lentisphaeria; order Victivallales; family Victivallaceae; genus UBA1784. Next base: position 17,327 of record JAFVZG010000110.1, read on the forward strand.
CAGAGGGCGGCGGGCACAAACTGCGGATCGAGTTCCGGAACGATTTTGCTGTTGACTTGAATTTTACTCATAACCGTTTTCCTGTATGACAAACAACTTCCGGCAGAAATCATATCCTGCCGGAAGCTGCGGATTTTACTCAGCGATAGGCTTCCCACTTGGGATCGTCTTCAAAAACTTCCTTGTAGAAATCTTTGAGTTTCAGATCGGCGGCGGCGGCTTCGTCGAGAATGATCACAGTATCCGGATGCAGCTGCAGTGCAGTGGAACTGATCATGGCAGTCATCGGACCTTCGATAGCGGCAGCAGCGATAGCGGCTTTGCGCTCACCGGTGATCAGCTGCAGAACTTTTTTCGCATCCAGCACGGTGCCGACACCGGCAGTGTAGGCGCGGCGGGGCATGGATTCCGGGGGATTGAAGTAGATCTTATTCTGCTCGTAGGTGGTGTTGTTCAGATACGCCACATGAGTACGGCTGGAGAAACTGGTGCCCGGATCATTGAAGCCGACATGGCCGGATTTGCCGATGCCGACCAGCCAGAGGTCGATGCCGCCGGCTTCGTCGATGGAGTCATCGTAACGGGCCGCTTCCGCCTCTTCATCAAGAGCAAGACCATCGGGCAGATGGGTGTTGCGGATGTCGATATTGACATTGTTGAAAAGGTGTTTATTCATGTAGTAACGGTAGCTCTGATCGTGCTCGGGAGCGAGACCGGCGTATTCGTCAAGGTTCCAGGAGCGCACCTGAGAGAAGTCCACTTCACCGGCTTTGTTGAGCCGGGATAATTCAGCGTAGACATTTTCCATGGTCGCACCGGTGGCGAGACCGAGTTTGAATTCCGGTTTGGCGTTGATCGCATCGGCGATCATGCGTGCCGCGAGTTTTTCCGCATCGGCGGAAGTTTTGCAGATGATAACATCCATTTTTCACCTCTTTTGGTTGTTGGGTTGCAACTGTTGTCAATATAAATAATATGCCATAAATATTATTTTTTGCAATGCAATTTTCATCATAAAATATATATTTTTCTGTTAAAGATTTCCCTTTGGCAGAGAAATCATTCCGTTGAGATTACCAATGACGGCATGCAAATGTGTTTTTTGGTAAAAAATATGTGTTTTTCAATATTTATGGAAAAATTTTATTTTATAATACGGCGTGTGGACTTGAAATAATGCAAATGCGGTCTATCTTTGTAGAATTGCAGGGAGATGCGTTGCGTGAAAGAGGAGAAAAACACGCATAAAATCAAAGAAAGGATTTGAATGATGATTAAAAAGTTACTGCTTGGCGGAGTCGTTTCCGCCGCGATGTTGGCGCAAGTTTTCGCCGCTGAAGCCAAACAGCCCCAGTTGACACCCGAACAGCAGCAGCAGTTGATGCAGCTGCTCGCCCAGCGTCAGCAGCAGATCACGGTCGCTGATGCGGTGAAAGAGCTGCCGGATGATCTCGCCGTGATCAACGGTAAGAATTTCACTAAAAAAGATCTTGTGGCGGCGTTGAATAAACAATTTCCCAACGGCAAAATGCCTCCCGGTTTTACTGCGGCACTGATGAAACAGTATGCTCCGCAGATCGTTACCGATATGGCTAAGGAACAGCTGCTCACTGAGCAGGTGCAGAAAGCCGGTATCACTCCTTCTGCTGAAATGGTCAAAAATATGATGGAAAAACAGCTCAAGAGTGCCAGCAAAGAGGAACTCGGTTATCTCTCTCAGATGCTCGCACAGCAGAAAAAGACTATGGATCAATTCATCAATGAGCAGAGTGCCAATCCGATGGTTCAGAAGCAGGTCGCCCTCCAGAGTTTCCTTGAGAAAAATGTTCTTTCCGGAGTGAAAGTTACCGATGCTGAGGCTGAAAAATTCTACAATCAGAATAAAGCACGCTTCGTTGAACCGCAGGTCGATGACAGCAGTTGGAAAGCTGCTCAGGTCAAGGCGGAATCCATCCTCGCCCAGCTGAAAAAAGCCCCGGAAAAATTTGCGGAACTTGCCAAAGCCGACAGCAGCTGCCCCAGTAAGGAAAAGGGCGGTTCACTCGGATCATTCGGCAAAGGTCAGATGGTTCCTGAGTTTGAAACTGCCGCATTCAATTTGAAGCCCGGTCAGATCTCCGGTCTGGTCAAAACTCAATTCGGCTATCATATCATCCGCCGCGATGCAGCGGAAAAAGGCGATAAAGCTGATACCATCCGCGCTTCTCACATCCTGATTGCTCCCCAGCCCAAAGAGGTCTCTTTGCCCTTTGCCAAGGTGAAAGAGCAGTTGATCCAGATGCTGACCATCCAGAAACAGCAGCAGGCTGTTCAGGATTATGCCGACGGTTTGCTCAAAAAAGCCAACTTCAAACTGCTTATCCAGCCGGCAGCTCCCCAGGCTCCGGCGGCAAAATAATGATCCGGTAAACAGGTCGAAAGCGGTATCAGGAGTCTTCCTGGTACCGCTTTTTTCTGCAAAGATGCCTGATTTCCGGATTGAAACTGTCTTTTATTGCGGGGGGAATAAATGGATAAAAAAAGAAAGGTATACCGGCCGGGGCGTGCCAACTTTGAATCAAGTTTTCTGGAATTCACTCCGGAAAGCATCCGGGTGAAATATACGCTGAAATCTCTGTTTTTCTACGGTATTTTTGCGGTGATCGGTGCCGGAGTCATCGTTTGTGCCGGTTTGGGGGAAAGCGATGAATCATCGTTGCCGCTGTATGTTTTCGGTACAGTTTTTTTTACCGTTGGCACCGGTTTTATCTTGCGGGCAGTGAAAAGAGCATACCCGGAAATCGATATGCAGCGGCGGCTTTTCTATCCATCGGGAAAAAGAATGGAAATCCTGCCGGGTGATGATAATGTGATACCTTTGAACGAATTGCAGAAGATAAAAATCGATTCCCATTGGGTGCGTACCAGTAAAAACAGCTACCGTTGCTATACTCTCAGTTTACTTTTCAGCGGGAACCGGGAATTTATTCTCCTTAATCACGGAGCTTTGAAAGCATTTATGAGGGATGCTGAAGCCTTGGGCAGGCGGTTGGATATGCCTTTGCCGCAAGAGGATTTTGAAGCAAAAATCCTTGCCGGGAATAAGAAAGTCGCCCCTTTTATGATCGCAGGTGCTTTGCTGTGGATCGGAGTCGTAGTTTGGATAAATTCCCAAGTGCTGAAGGAAGAGGGGATCGCCGGAGTGATCTTCTCTGCACCATTTCTTTTATTCGGCATAATTCTTTTAGGCAGTGCAATAAAAATGCTTAAGGGAAAAAAGTGATCTTCCCCGCTCCTTAATGATCCGGTTATTTTTTCCGGCTGATGATCAGGGTGATGATTCCCCAGACGATCAGCATGGCACTGCTGAATATCCATACCGGCATCCAGCCGATGGTAAAGACCAGTGTCAATGCAAACGCCGTCCACAATCCGCCGCCCATGATCGGTTCATGGATCAACTGTTTGTAGCCGAATGAAGCGGCGGCGACGGTTTTATTTTCGGGATCGACTGTCCGCAGAAGCATCAATCCGGTGGCAGTAACTCCCAATCCCTGACCGAATTCGGCGATGGCGCACTCAAACCATGCCCGTTTGAAAAGTTTCGGAGCGATCAAGAGTACTGCGATCAGGCTCCAGGCGGTTCCGGCTGCTATCATTATCAGCAGCGGCAGCCAGTTTTCGGCGACCACAGAGAGTTGAATAGTGGCGACCGCCGCAACTACCAGAAAATCCAGTGCCGCACCGGAAAGTCTCTGCATCTGTCCGTGATCGATGAGGTATTCCACTTTGAGTTTCTGAAAGAGTTTCTGGATGATGACTCCGCCGATCATACACAGCGGGAAGAGGGGGAATCCGTTGAAAAGTCTGGTTTCATAATCCGGGAAGAGGGCGATTTCCGCCTTTTTCAATATTGTGAGCATAATATAGCCGAGCAAAATGGATAAGCCGATCAGGGCGATGTGCCATGCCAGAGAATCGATAGAGTCGGATAAAACGGTCTGTTTACCGGCTGCCGGGCGTTCATTTGAGTTGTAAATGCCGAGTTTTTCTGCCCGGTCGCGGTCATTGAAAGTCCGGACACTGCTGATGATACCTTTATTCAAAGCCCAGTTGATCAATACCATGCCGAGCAGGATCCCGAGGATCATGCCGCCGGTGGCGACGGTATAACCGAGAGCCACTCCGTCGCTCCAGAACTGGTTGAAAGTTTCGGTCATGCCGCCGACGGTGCCGTGACCGCCTTCAAAGCCGATTTCCAGCAGATTGCCGAATGCCGGATTAACTCCGAAAAGCGGCAGGAAGAGGAATCCCGCCAGACCGAGACCGATCACATATTGCCCCCATGCCAGTAATTGTCCCATGCAGAGCTGGGGGAGAGCCATTTTGAAGATCTCTCTGACTTTCGGAGTGATGGTTCCGAGAAAAAGGGCGGCAAAAATCACGTTTATGAGAAAGCCGGGGAGGGATTTTACCGATGATATCACTCCGTCAGGGAGATATTTCCCCCAGAGAGACAGTACCAGCAATCCCACACCGCCGCCGATGATGGAACTGGGCAGATAGAGTCTCTGAAGTATCGGCAGTGCCAGACGGATCAATTTGCCGGCGACCAGCAGCAGTGACAGAAAACAAAATACGATAATTGCATTCATAAAGATAATCCCCCCTGAGAAATTTTTGAAAAACATCCTTAAATATACATCAGAAAGCCTTGCAAGTCAACTTTTATCCGTTAAATAAGAGAGAAATTGCCGTTATCAGGGTGAGTTCCCGGGAAAATACACAATTTTATTTGACAGTGAAACATAACGGGAGTATATTGGGACAAAAACTGGAATTGTATGGAGTTTTATCATGCCGGTAAATTCTTTCAAAAACTATTTTTTAAGCTGGTTTCCGGAAAAGAGTGCGCTGACCCGCCCCTGTTATCTGTCGATCGCCAATCTGCTGGAAAAAGATATCCGCAGCGGCAAACTTGCACCCGGCACCAAATTGCCGCCGCAGCGGGAACTTGCGGATTATCTGGATATAAATTTCACCACTGTCACCAGAGCCTATGACCTTTGCCGGGAACGCCGATTGATCTACGGTTCCACCGGAAGAGGAACTTTTGTGGCGGCTTTACCCGGAAGCACGATCGATGAAAATTCCTCATCCGGATTGCTTGATCTCGGTATGGTAAAGGGATTTGATTCAGTGAGCAAGCCGATCATTGAAGCCACCGCTTCGGTTTTGCAAAAGGGATATCTGGAAAAACTTTACCGTTATACCGCCTCGATTGGGCATTTGCATCAGCGGGCGGCGGCGGTCAACTGGATGAAAAAATTTGCGGTCAACGCCGATGAAAATCACACTGCGCTCTTTTCCGGTGCGCAAAATGCGATAAGTGCAGCATTGTTGTCGCTTTTCAAAGTCGGTGATGCTCTGGCAGTCGATCCGTTTACCTACGCTTATCTGCCCGGCACTGCGAAACTGGCACACCTGCGTCTGATCCCGGTCGCCGGTGACAATGGAGGGATGCTGCCGCAAGCATTGGATGAGTGCTGCCGCAAGCATCGGGTCGCCGGAATATTTCTGATGCCGAATTGCGCCAATCCCACCGGAATAACGATGGATATTGCCCGTAAAAAAGCATTGGCAGAAGTCATACGGCGCAATGAGTTGATTTTGATAGAGGATGATACGGCGACCATGCTGCCGGATAAAAATTATCTTTCTTTTTACTCTCTGCTGCCGGATGAGACTTTGTATATCTGCGGTTCGCTGCGTTATTTGTGCGGAGGCTTGCGGATCACGGCGGCGGCATTTCCGGAACGGTTCCGCGCTGATCTGCTTAACGGTTTGCTGCATTTGAATATCCGAACCAGTTCACTGGATGCGGAGATCATGACTGAATTGATCCTTTCCGGCAGGGCAGAAACGGTGCTGCGCGAAAAACATCTTCTGGCGCAGCGTGCCAACCGGATCTTTGACCGGATCTTTCCGGAAGCCTGTGATTGCGGGGATGGGAGTTTTTTCCGGATGGTCGGGCTGCCGGATACGCTTTCGCGGCAGCAGGAAACGGAAGCTCTCTTTGAAGCAAACGGGGTGCGGGTGCAGCATTCCGGGCGTTTTGCCGTATCCTCCCGGCCCGGTAAAAACTTTTTGCGGCTGTCGGTATCATCTGCCGGTTCTGAGAAGAAATTGAAAGAGGCTCTGCTCAAAGTCCGGCAGGTTTTGGAAACTTTACCGGGAAAATAATAAAAAAATCACTTTTTTTATTTAGGATGACTTGAATGTTGCCGTTTGGGGTGTATAATATAAATGTAGGGATAATGGAGATTCTCTTGACAACGGTAATAACGACAGGTCAGATTTGCAGAATATGAGCGATTTTGAAAACGAAAAAATTTTGGTCAAAGCCGAAAATCTGGTAAAGACCTATCACGGCAGAACCGTGGTCAATAATGTCTCGCTTTCGGTGCGGTCAGGTGAGGTGGTCGGTTTGCTCGGCCCCAACGGTGCCGGAAAGACCACCAGTTTCTATATGGTTATGGGTTTGATCCGGCCGGATGGCGGTACGGTTTCATTCCGCGGGGTCGATGTGACCCGTATCCCGATGTATAAACGCGCCCGGATGGGGATGGGATATCTGGCTCAGGAGCCGTCGATTTTCCGTAAACTTACGGTAGAAGAGAATATCATGGCGATTCTGGAAACTCTGGCGATCGGCCGTGCTGAAAGACGCCGCAGATGCACCGAATTGCTTCAGGAACTGGATCTTGAGAGGTTGAAAGACCAAAAGGCAATGACCCTTTCCGGCGGTGAACGCCGCCGTCTGGAGATCACCCGGGCATTGGTGACCAATCCATCATTCATCATGCTGGATGAACCATTCAGCGGGGTTGATCCATTGGCTGTTTACGATGTGCAGCAGATCATTCTGCAGTTGAAAGAACGCAATCTGGGTATTTTGATCACTGACCACAATGTCAGGGAAACTCTTTCGGTGGTGGATCGTGCCTATATCATGTGTATGGGCAAGGTGCTTCTGGAAGGGCCAAGTGATTATCTGGTCAATGATCCGAAGGCAAAAGAGATCTATCTCGGCCCTCAGTTTACAATGTGATTATACGCCATCCGGAATAGGCCGGCTGGCGGAAACAAGGAAAGGTGCGCTGTCTATGCTCATCAATGTTACCGGTCGTCAATTCGAAATCACTCCTGCAATCCAGACTCAGGCGGAAAATGTTCTTGCCGTATTGGATATCCCCGCACTCAAAGTGCAGAGTGTCAATGCGGTGATGTCCCGCGAAAAGAACCATTTTCAGGTCTCATTGGTACTTAATTGCAAGTCCCATACCCTGAAAGCCGAAGTGGAGGATTTTGATCTTTACCGGGCACTTGATGCGGCAACCGCCAAGGTCGAAGCACAGTGTCAGGGATTGAAAGAGAAGATCCAGGAGCATCGCGCCACGGCAGTCGGTGAAACCGATGCCGCGCAGGCTCAGGAGAATTGAAGTATATCATAAAAGTGTCAATGAATTACGCCCGGGATATTTGCTCCGGGCGTTTTATTTGAGGGAGGAGGTATCCGGGGAAATGATCATTGCCGTATCAGGTGAATTCGGTGACGATATAAGAAAGTTTGTCTACTACCGGGTGGAATCCGGGCGCATTCTGGAAAGAGAAACGGTCAATGCTGTTGACGGTCCGCTGGATCAGCTCGGCGCACAGTTGAATTCGTTGAAAGTCGATCTGCTTATTGCCGGTAAACTCTCGCGTGAGTTGGAGATCGGACTTTTCGATGCCGGGATCAATCTTATTGCCGGTATCAATGGCGAATCGGATAAGATATTGTCAGCATATTTGAATGGAGATTTGCAGTTTTAGGGTATCGTATCATGGATTTCGGGAAGATAAAGGATTTTTTGAATCAGGAAGATAAATTTTGCCGCTTCTGCGGTATCGAGCTGACTGAAGTCGGCGACGGTTATGCCGAAGCGGTGATGAATATTGCCGGTCACATGCTCAATGGCAGACAGGTCGTGCAGGGCGGCGCGATAATGACGCTTGCCGATTTTGCTTATGCCGGAGCGGTCAATGGTTCCGGTGTGACCGGGGTTTCGCTCAATTGCACGACCAATTTTATCCGTCCGGGCACCGGGAAGTATTTGAAGGCAGTCTGCCGCCGGGTCAGTCAGGGCAAAAAGACGGCAGTCTATGTCAGTGAAGTATTCAATGATGAAAATAAACTTGTGGCGGTGATGAATATCACCGGATTTATTGTGGATGATAAACCGATAATTTAATGATTCTGTATGGATAGGTAATGTCCAAAATTTTGTGAAACATACATACAAGACCGAATGAACACATTTTATGGCGACACTATAGAATATATCACTTACATTATGATTTGTCAAAAACATAAAACGATTTGATTGCACCCGGTGGATGCAGCGGGCGGCAATGTCGTGTTTTGCGCCGAGTACGGTGCGGGAGTGTACTACCGTACTCGACCGTACCGGCAC
>JAFVZG010000111.1 GCA_017508285.1 Lentisphaeria bacterium
GACTATCATAACGGTTTGATTCTGGTTACCGGGCCTATCGGTTCCGGTAAAACGACAACCCTTGCATCAATGATGGATATCATCAACGATAAGCGTCAGGATCATATCATTTCGGTGGAAGATCCCATCGAAATATTGCAGATATCCAGAAATTGTCAGGTTTCACAGCGCGAGGTCGGCAAGCATACCAATGGTTACCGGTCGGCATTGAAAGCCTCTTTGCGTGAAGACCCTGATATCATTGTTATCGGTGAAATGCACGACCTTGAAACTATTGAAAACGCGATCACCGCTTCTGAAACCGGTCACCTTGTTATCGGAACTTTGCATACCGGTACGGCTGCCAATACTTTGAACCGTCTTCTGGATGTCTTTCCTCCGTCGCAGCAGCCTCAGATCCGGGCGATGACTGCCGGCAGTATGCGCGGAGTCATCTGTCAGAAACTGGTGGCTGACGGTTTCGGCGGGTTGACATTGATTTACGAATTGATGCTCAATACCATGGCAATTTCCAACATCATCAGTGAGGGAAAAACCTTCCGTTTGCAATCGACGATGGCGACATCCACCAAACAGGGTATGTGTACTTTTGATCAGTGCATGTATGCGAAATATGAGGCAGGTTTGATGACACGGGATGCTGTGCTGGCAGAGATGCGGGATCCTACCACCATCGCTCAGGTAAACTCATTGTGGGCACAGCGTGAAGCTGCCGCCGCACGGAAACGCTGAAAATTGTTTTTTGGGAGATATTGATATTATGGATAGAGAAGAACCGATTATCAACCGGTATTTGCGGCAAATGCTTTCCGAGGGCGGATCAGACTTGCATCTGTCGATAAATTTTCCGCCGAAAGCCCGTATACACGGCAACATCAAACCTCTTACAGATGAGATCCTTACTCCGGAATTTATGCATGAGTTGATGGAAGAGATCTGTCTGCCGAAAAAAAGGTGGGATGTGTTCATGGAAACCCGCGACCTTGACTTTGCCCATGAAATACCCGGTTTGGCGCGTTTCCGCTGCAACTTTTTTTACAACTATCACGGTATGGCATGTGTGTTGCGTCAGATCCCCAGTAAGATCCTTACGCTGGAAGATCTGCATCTTCCGGATGTGTTGAAAGATATTTGCGCATACAAGTCCGGTCTGGTTCTGGTCACCGGGCCTACCGGAAGCGGTAAATCAACTACGCTTGCTGCGATGATCGACTATATCAATACTTACACCAGTAAGCACATCATCACTATTGAAGACCCTATTGAATTCGTACATAAAAATAAAAGCTGTACCATTGTTCACCGGGAGGTCGGCATACACAGTCACTCATTCCCGGAGGCGTTGCGCGGGGTGATGCGTTCTGACCCGGATATCGTACTGATCGGTGAGATGCGTGATAATGAAACCATGCGCCTCGGATTGACCTGTGCTTCAATGGGAATGCTGGTTTTTGCCACATTGCATACCAATAATGCTCCGCAGACGATCGACCGTATCATTGATGCTTTCCCTGCGGATGAACAGGCTCAGATACGCACCATGCTTGCAGAGTGTTTGCAGGGGGTAGTTTCCCAGCTGCTCTGCCGTACCAAAACCGGCGGTCGTGTCGCTGTGCACGAAGTTCTGCTCTATACTGACGGGTTGCCCAATACGATCCGCGAAGGACAGATTTCCAATATCCGCACGATCATCGATGCCGGAACCGGAAGGGGAATGCGTTCAATGGATAACTCCATCCAGCAGGAGTATGATGCCGGTAAGATATCTGCTGAAGAAGCGTATATGAAAGCCAGTGATAAAGGGCGTTTCCTGCCGTTGATGCAAGCTGAAAAGCGTGCAGCCGAAGAAGCAGCAGCTGCCGCTCAGCAGTAATCGAATACGGATGATCGCGATGGATAGAAAACGGTATGCAGTTTTGCGCTTGAAGCAGGTGGTGTACCGTTTTTTCTTTCCGGAAATGAAGCGGGGATTTTTTCTCCGTTTGCTGGTATTGGCTTTATCTGTTACATTACTGCTGCTGTTGTTTAAGCCGTGTTTTATTTCCGGAAGCAGCATGGAGCCGAATTATCATGACAATGGATTTACTTTCAGTTTCCGCTGGCGTTATCTGCTGGTACCTCCTGCGCGCGGTGATGTGGTGACGATCTCATATTTCGGCAGAAAGCAGTTATTGAAAAGGGTGATCGCTTTGCCGGGGGAAAAGGTCGGATTTGCAGACGGAAAAATTCTGGTAAACGGTTTGCCTCTTGATGAACCGTATGTGAAATATCCCGGCACATGGAATACGGAACCGGTGACTGTCCGCCCCGGGCATTGTTTCGTGGTCGGCGATAACCGGGAGCAGGATAAGTCAGAGCATCTTTTCGGAGAAGTCAGTTTGAAGCGTATTACCGGAGGGCCGTTGTTTTGAAAAAGATCATTTTTATTACTGCCGCAATTATTTTGGTATCCGGGATATCCGGAGGAGTTTACTGGTTTGTCACCAGAGACATCCGTGCGGTCAAAAGTTTGCTGGATGAGGCAGCAGGCATTATCAGGAAGAAGCCAAGTAAACTGCCTCATGCCGGAGTTTTGAAGTTTTCAAAAGTTGATGATGTGTTTGCTCATAAAATCGAAATCCGTTGCGGATATCCGGCATTCAATGCCGTGTTTACCAATGAAGATTTGAAAATGATCGTCAGTACGGTCAACCGGCGGATAACCCGGATGGAGGTCAATTTGGCCGCGATAGAAGTGGAGATATCCGGCAAAGATGCCAACTTCTCGTTTGATGCGGAATTTTCCGGCAGTACCGGAGCGAAAGGCGATGAATTCGATCGGGTTTATCAGGTTTCCGGCAAAGCCGAGAAGAGTGACGGGAAATGGAAAATATCCGCATTGACAGCCGAAAGCATCGTTAAGTAAACTTGTATTGCCAGCCAAACGGCAATATATTATATGATGCGCAAAAAATTATTAAACAATTAAAAAGGGTGCCGGTTTTGAAAAAGTTGATGACATTTTTTATGGTATCTGCTCTCGTTTTTACCTTGAGCGCAGCAGATGCAGTAAAGCGTTTTACTGTAGGATTTGATGCCAATTTTCCGCCTTACGGTTATGTGGAAAATGGTGAGTATCGCGGATTTGATCTGGATCTTGCGAGGGAAGTTGCCAAAAGAAACAATTGGCAAATCGTTTTGAAGCCGATCAACTGGGATGCCAAAGACAGCGAATTGAATAGCGGAATGATCGATTGTATCTGGAATGGCTTTACTATCAATGGCAGAGAAAATTCCTACACCTGGAGCGATCCTTATGTGGTCAATGAACAGGTCGTCATTGTAAAAGACGATTCCCCTTTGCGCAAACTTGCAGATCTGAAAGGCAAAAAGGTCGCGGTGCAAACCGATACCCCGGTGCAGAAAGCCTTGAAAAAGGGGGGCGAAAGATATGATTTGGGACGAACTTTGAGCGAGTTGGTCGTCGTTCCGGATTATAACAATGCCGTTATGATGCTGGAAGCCGGAAGCGTGGATGCCATCGCGATGGATATCGGTGTTGCCAAAGAGAAAAGCAAAAAAGGCGGTTTGCTGATCCTTGATGAGATCGTGATGAGTGAAAATTACGGGATCGGTTTCCGCAAAGGTGATACCAAACTGCGGGATATCGTGCAAAATACTCTTCTTGAGATGATTGATGACGGTACAGCAGCCAGAATATCTGCCCGTTACTTTGATGGCAAAAATGTGGTTGCTCTCGGCAGAATAAAATCAGCGGTATCTGAAGACGCGAATGTGTCGGGTGCCGGATTTTGGGATAATGCCGGTGTGGTGACACTTGAATTGCTTAAGGGACTGCTGGTTTCAATGGCGATCTTTTTCCTCACATTGCTTTTTGCTCTGCCGTTGGGATTGCTTGTAGCGTGTTTCCGGATGTCCGGCAACTTTTTGCTCCGTAACTTTTTCCGGATATTTATTTCAGTGATGCGAGGTACTCCTCTGATGCTGCAGCTGCTGGTTTGGTTTTTCGGTCCTTATTATCTTTTCGGGATCCAGTTGTCCAAGTTGTCTCTTTTCGGTATCGATTACCGTTTTATTGCTGTTATTATTGGATTTTCGCTTAATTACGCCGCGTATTTCGCTGAAATTTACCGGGCGGGGATATCTTCGATTCCCCGCGGACAGTATGAGGCGGCATGTGTATTGGGATATACCAGAAGTCAGACCTTTTTCCGGATCGTTCTGCCGCAGGTTGTCAAGCGGATTCTGCCGCCGGTGACCAACGAGGTCATCACGTTGGTAAAAGATACATCGCTGGCGTTTTCGTTGGCGGTATTGGAGATGTTTACCATTGCCAAGCAGATCGCCAGTGCCTCATCGACTATGCTGCCGTTTATTATCGCCGGAGTTTTTTATTATCTCTTCAACTTTATTGTTGCCGGGGTGATGTCGGCGATTGAGAAGAAACTTAACTACTACCGGTGATAAATATGGATATTCTCAGTATAAACAATCTCTCAAAAAGTTTCCGTCAGCAGCAGGTGCTGCGTGATATTTCATTTACCGTAAAACAGGGGGAGGTGATTGCCGTCATCGGTCCATCCGGTTCCGGTAAGACAACATTGTTGCGTTGTGCGGCAATGCTGGAAAATGCCGACGGCGGATCCATCGATCTCGGCGGGATCTCTGTCGTTGAATCCGGAAAATATGCTGATAAAGCCTCGTTGAAGTCTGCCCGCACCAAATGCGGTATGGTTTTCCAGAATTTCAATCTTTTCCCTCATATGTTGGTATTGGATAATATAATCGACGCTCCTGTGCATGTTTTGGGGATCCCCCGTCAGGAGGCTGTCAGAGAGGCTCTGGCATTGCTCGGCAAAATGGAGATGCAGGAGTATGTCAATGCTTATCCATGTGAATTATCCGGCGGCCAGCAGCAGCGCGTTGCGATCGCCAGAGCGTTGGCACTGCATCCGGAAATACTCTTTTTCGACGAACCGACATCGGCATTGGATCCGGAGTTGACCAACGGGGTTTTGCGGGTCATCCGTGCTCTTGCCGAGGAGGATATGACCATGGTCATCGTTACTCATGAGATGGATTTTGCAGAAAAGGTCGCTGACCGGATCATTTTTATGGCAGATGGTATGGTTGTTGAAGACGGTCCGGCTGCGGAAGTTATTCACAATCCGGCTAACGAGAGAACCAAGGCATTCATCGCCGGGTTAAAATCAGGTTTTTAAGAGATGAAAAGATATATACTTACTATCCTTTTTCTGCTGACACTGCTGCTGCCGGCATACGGTGCCGGAAACAAGCCGGTATTGCGCATGGTGACCAGTGCCAATTTCCCCCCTTACGAATTCCATGACAACAATACTATTGTCGGCATAGATGTCGATATCGTCAGAGAAATTGCCAAAAGAAATAATTTCGATCTGCTTATTGAAGATATGAAATTCGATTCCATTATCGCGGCAGTGCAGACCGGAAAAGGCGATATTGCGGCATCAGCGATCACGGTTACTGAAGATCGCAAAAAGATGGTGGATTTTTCCATTCCATATGTAACATCCCGTCAGGTGATCATTGTTCCCGGAGACAGTCTGATAGATTCCGGTAAAGTTCTTAAAGGAAAGCGTATCGGAGTGCAGCATGGCACGACCGGAGATAATTATGTCACCGAAAACATCGGTGAACCGCAGCGGTATGATGATGCCAGTATGGCGATCACGGCTCTTTTGAAAGGAAAATTGGATGCGGTTGTGCTTGACTATGAGCCGTCGCAGGTGCATGCTGCTAAAAATCCTGCGCTGAAGATACTGGAAGAGCCGTTGTTTTTTGAAGAGTATGCTTTTGCCGTCGCCAAGGGGAGAGGGCAATTACTGGCGGTAATAAATCAGACATTGAGCCAGTTGAAAAAAGATGGCGTGTTGACAGAAATACGCAAGAAGTATGAGAAACATACTGAAGAGGTCGTGAAAAATGTCACTGAGGAAAAATACACCGGTATTGCCGGGGATTTTTATACCAACTTTGTAAAAGACAACCGCTGGCAATATTTGGTCGATGGCTTTTATGTAACGATAGCAGTAGCTGTTTCATCAGTGCTTTTTGGGGTGTTGATCGGCTTTGTTGTTGCGGTTATCCGCAGTACTGCTGATCAGACCGGCAAGTTGAAAATAGCCAATTTTTTCTGCCGTCTATACCTTGCTGTTATCCGCGGTACTCCGGTGGTTTTGCAGTTGCTGATAATTTACTTTGTGGTATTCGGTTCGGTAGATGTTGATAAAGTTCTGGTGGCAATTATAGCCTTCGGCATAAATTCCGGTGCGTATGTGGCGGAGATCATCCGTTCCGGGATCATGTCGGTCGACCGTGGGCAGATGGAGGCCGGGCGCAGTTTGGGGTTTTCTTATTTGCAGACCATGAATTTGATCATTCTGCCGCAGGCATTCAAGAATGTGCTTCCGGCGTTGGGAAATGAGTTTATTGTTCTGCTGAAAGAGACCAGTGTGTGCGGATTTATTGCTCTGCAGGATTTGACCAAGGGCGGTGATATCATCCGCAGTCAGACTTACAATGCATTCATGCCGTTGATTGCGGTCGCATTGATATATTTGCTTTTAGTGGTTATTTTCTCCAAACTGCTGGAAATACTGGAAAAAAGGTTGAAACGAAATGAGTAATGAAATAATTCTGGAAGCCCGTGATCTTGTCAAGGAATTTCCGGCACTCCGGGCGGTTGACGAGGTGTCTTTGCCGGTTCACCGCGGAGAAGCGGTTTTTATTGTCGGACCATCAGGTTCAGGAAAAAGTACTTTTTTGCGTTGCCTGAATATGTTGGAAACACCTACCGGCGGAGAGGTGTTGTTTCACGGGAAAGCTATTGCCGGTTCATCTGCTTCTATAAATCATTATCGCTGTAAAGTCGGGATGGTTTTTCAGCACTTTAATCTGTTTCCTCATTTGACAATTCTGCAGAATATCACTCTGGCTCCGGTCAAAACCGGATTGCTGCCAGAGAAAAAAGCGGTCGCAGAGGCAATTGAATTGCTTGAACGTATCGGATTGGCAGACAAGGCAAAGGCGTATCCAATGCAATTATCCGGCGGGCAGAAACAGCGCGTGGCGATCGTGCGGGCATGCGCAATGCACCCTGAGGTTCTGCTTTTTGACGAGCCGACATCGGCACTGGATCCGGAAATGGTTGGCGAAGTGCAGAATTTGATGAAGGAACTGGCTGCCGAAGGTATGACGATGGTGGTCGTTACCCATGAGATCGGTTTTGCTGCAGAGGTCGCCGACTGGATGGTTTTTATGGATCGCGGCAAAATTCTTGAGACTGGGAAACCGGCAGTGTTGATGAATTCAGTCAATCCGCGCATCCGCGATTTTTTCAGTAAAGTCATTTGATAAAAACATATTAAAAGGAGTTCTGAAATGAAAAAAGTTTTTTTGTGGTGTTGTGCGGTAATATTTCTGAGCGGTTGTGCCACATGGCAGAAGCAGGAATTGCCGCCAGATGAATTGAGTATTGAAAAACGCATCGGCGAAGGGATGATAGAGGCTTTTTCAAAGCAGAAGTATGAGGAGTTCATCAAGCATATTCCTGCCGGCGGCAGACAGTTGTATTCAAAAGATAAATTCAATGAAGAACAACGGCAGATCGCTTCAAGACTCGGCAAGATCGTTTCTTACCGTTTCCTGACTAAATTGGAAATGGAACCGGCTCACCAGCTGGTTTGGGCAGTGCGTTTCAAGAGCTATACCTTGAAGGGGGAAGAAAACTATAAAGAGGCGATTTTTTCCATTGTTATCGGCAAGGTCGATGAGAGCAGGCGGGTTTTTCTTTTCGGATTTAAATGATTTTTGACTTGCAAAAAGCAAAAAAGATGCTATTTTATACTAAATAGTTAAGTTAACCTTAGCAAATATAGTATGGAGATCTCTTATAAAATGAAACAACTCAGAGGACAGTTGTGGAAAGGTGTCGCTGCGGCGGTGTTGGCGGCAGTTTCCGGATGTTACAACTATAAAGAACCGGCAGTGGCAACATTGTCGGAGAGTTATACACAGCGTCAGAAAGATTCCGCAGATGATCTTTTCAAAGATATAAAAATTCTGACTTTGCGCGATGCCCAGCGTATTGCCATCCGCAATAATCCTTCTTATATAGCAGCGGCTCATTCTGTTGAGGCAGCCCGCTTGAAATATCTGCAGGCATGGGGTGCATATTCTCCGACCGTAACCGCCGGATTTGATATGGATTATTCCCTTAGTTGGATTCGTAACTATGATCGTAAAGAGTATCCCGGATTCAACAGTGATTCTCCCCGAAACAATACTCTGACGACCAGTGTCGGTGTCGGTGCCAATATGTTGCTGTTTGACGGATTCGCCCGTTTTTTCAGATTGAAGGCGGCAAAAAGCGGCTTCAATTATCAGGCGCACTTGGAAGAGGATGCCTGCCGGACGATGATGAATGCAGTTGCATATGCTTACAATACGGTTTTGCTGGCGATCGAAAATCGGCGTATTGCCAAGGAAGACCGCGACTTCCAAAAGAGTTCTTTGCAGAATACCCGTCATAAATTTGAAGCCGGTGCCGCTCCTTTGAGCGATGTGCTTAACTTTGAGATCTATGTCAATTCTGCTGAAGTAAGTATGGTTGATGCCGATTATCAGTATGAAGTGGCGATTTTCGCTCTGGCTCAGTTGATGGGATATCCAGAGGGAGTACTGCCGTCTCATGTCAAATTTCCGAGCGATTACAAAGCTGAATTTGCTGAGTTGCCCGCGGTAGAGATCTATCTGGATGCTGCGCTGGCGAACCGTCCTGATTTGAAGGCCTACCGTGAACAGTTGAATATCGCCAAATATCAGGTCTATCAGGCCTGGGGTGCTTATTCTCCGGTGGTAAACGGTTATGTCAACTGGAGTTACAGTACCAGTGACCGCGATGGTTACTCTACTGATTACAAACACCGTGATAATGATAATATGAATTTATCAATGGGGATTACTGCTGACTGGCTGGTATTCAACGGGGCGATCCGTTTTAATCAGTTGCGTGAAGCAAAAGCTGCTCAGGCTGTGGCAGAATACAGTGTTGCCGGTCAGTGGTTCAGTGTGGTAAGCGAGGTGCGCACCTCCTATGCCAACTATGTGCAGAATGTGAAAAAAACCAAACTGTTTGCCAAAATCCGTTCTCTTTCTGCTGAACAACGCAATCTGGTCGATGAGGAGTACAAAGCCGGTAAGGCTGAGTTGACCCGTCTGAATGAGGCGCAGCGCGACCTTGTTGAGGCAGAGACCTCTCTGGCATCCAGCTACATCAATGTTCAGAATGCAAAAGCCCAGTTGACTGCTGTGGTCGGCGGGACATCTGCTGAATATTATTTGAATGACAGTGCTCCTGCTGAAAAATATCCCGGTTTGGATGGCGTCGCTGATTCCGCTCAGAAGATCGGAGAAAGTGGAAAAGGAACTCAAACCGTTTCCGCCAAAGCTCCGGATATCAAACGGGAATTCCCTAAAAACAATGCTCCTGCGATTCCGGCATCCGCAACCGCACCGGCAAAGAAATGATCCGGTTTAAGGAAAATGCTTTTCAAAAATAAAAAAGAATCATTCGTTGTTTACACCGCCGGTGCGGCAGTTCTCAAAGAGATTGCCAAGCCGGTTCCGGTCGTTACTGCAGAGATCCGCCAGCTTGCATCCGAAATGATTAAGACGATGCGGGTTTTTAACGGTATCGGTCTGGCTGCGCCGCAATACGGTCACTCGTTGCGTCTGGTGGTATTTGATGTTCCGCGAGAGGGCAGTACCGGGACTCCCGGTGAAGAGTATCTGCTGCCCAAAATGCCGATGGCGGTGATCAATCCGGAAATCGTAATGCGATCCAGTGAAACGGATGAAAAAGATGAAGGATGCCTGTCTGTGCCGGATATTTACGCCCCGGTGGTTCGTCCATCGCGGGTGCTTTTTCGGGCGCAAACCATTGATGGGGAATTTTTTGAATTGGAATGCGGTGGTTTGCTCGGCCGCTGCATTCAGCATGAATTGGATCACCTTGACGGTTTCCTTTTTACTGATCGCCTTACTCCTCAG
This sequence comes from Lentisphaeria bacterium, assembly GCA_017508285.1. Lineage (GTDB taxonomy): Bacteria > Verrucomicrobiota > Lentisphaeria > Victivallales > Victivallaceae > UBA1784. Next base: position 10,093 of record JAFVZG010000111.1, read on the forward strand.
GCTGAAAGAGCGATCCGGGGAGATTTGAATCGTCTCAAAAGTGCCGGTCAAAGTTGTAATTACCGCAGGATAAGTAAAAAATGAGTTTCTTCCGTTCTTTTTTCGGTATTTGCCGCGGCCCGTACATTATTCGGGATTTGCAGAAGCATTCATGGGCAAGAGTTATTGTTCATCTGTTGCTGTTGTGTCTGCTTTGCAGTGTCATCATTGGAATTGGCAACTATCTGCTGCTTAACTACCGTTGGCGTGCGGCTTATGCTGACTTCATTGAGATATACGGCCCGAGATTGAATGTTTCTCAAAATGGTTTTATTCCGGCGCGTTCTCCGGATGTCAGCAGACGCCAGGAGTTGCCGTATAATACGCTTTTGATCTATGTTTCTCCAAGTGGTCCGGAGGTTTATCCGGATATAACTCTGCGTGACCGGAATTTGATCGTACTTTGGGGCAGGGGATGTCTGGCTATGTTTATCCGTAATGGTGATTTATGGAGCGTTGTCAGGTATAATCCGGATGGCTCCGCCGATTGGCCGGAAGATACGCTCGATTTTGAGGAGATGAAAGCAGAACTTGACAAGTTGGCACAACTTCCGGCAAGTGACAAATGGCAGTTCCCTGAACAGTATAAACAGGGGATCAGTGTACGGCAATTATTTTTCTCTTTCCGTTTTTCCTATGCATTGATAATGGCAGGAAGTTATTTCCTGTTGAGTTTGGGCATGGTTTTGCTGGTAACATTTTTCTTTACATCGGTATTCAAACTGTTTTCATTCAATCGTGCCAAAATGCTTCCTTTCGGTATTTTGTGGAAAACAGCATTGTATGTTGCTTTTCCGGTTTTGCTGGTTGTGAGTTTTTTCCCGGCTCTTCAACTTCCGGGAACCGGCTATTACACTAATCTTTTCCTTTTCGGATGGGCGGGGTACATATTCTATGTACTGCGGTATCTGGTTATGACAGCCGGAGAGGATGGCGATGAAGTTTCGGAGGGTAAAAATGAGTGATGAGAAGAACTTTTTCCGGGCGCCTGAGTGGTATGCTGCTCTTTCCGGGAATACCTGGAATACCAAGTTTGTGAAATTGCGCAAAGAGATAATAGATGCTTTTGCATCCGGTATGGATGAGGAAAAAGCGCAGGATTTTCTCTTTACAGCAGAGGCAAAGAGCGTGATGAATGATCTTGCCGAGCCGATGGATTCCATTCCCGGCAACTCGTTTGCTTTTGTCGATACTTGTGCGCCGACGGATACTGAACGCTTTGCCGGAAAAGGCGGAGCGGTATATTCTCCGCGCAGTGCGCTTTTTTATCTGCTTCAGAGCAAGAAAGTTGCCGCCGCCGCCGCGCGCGGGGACGTCGAATATATCTGTTTGCGGCCATTCCGTAATATAACGATCGCCAGAGAGTTCCGTCTTTTTATATATGAGGGTAAATTATCGGCGATGAGTCAGTATCATCTGGTTCGCCATTTCCGCCGTCTGGAAAGTGTAAAAGAAAAATACTGGAATTTGGCAGCAGCATTTGTTGACGATATTGCGTGGCGCCTGCCGGTCAAAACTCTGGTTATGGATATTTACATAACCAGCGGCGATGATATAATGGTAGTTGATTTGAATCAGTGGGGCGAGTGTGACCCGCTGCTTTTGCGCACCTGGGAGCGGGATTGGTCGATCCCGGCGGGAATAAAAGTGATGGATCCGCCGACAGCGGTATCCGGAGATGTGCAGGTATCTTTCTGATATCGGTCAGTACCAACGGGGCAACTGGAAAGAGATTTTTTTCAGTTGTCCTCTTTTTATCCGGTAATCCGGGATGAATTCGGCAACTGTTTTCCAGAATGCCGGAGAGTGATTCAACTCTTTAAGGTGGGATAACTCGTGGATGATCACATAATCGATCAATTCCGGGGGGCATTGTACGAGCTGCCAGGCGAATGAGACGGTCTTTTTTCCGGAACACGAGCCCCAGTTGGTCGTAGCCGATGATATCCGGACTTTTTGCGGAGACAGGCCGGTTTTATTGACCATCGCCGTCAGCCGTTTTTTTATGACAACCGCTGCCAGTTCCCGGTACAGGGAGATCAGAGATGATTTGATTTCATCGGCATTGCCGTCTGGCACCATAAAAGAGTTATCGAAAATTTTCAACCGGTGAGTCAGGTGCAATGGATACATTTTGCCGAGAAACATGAATTCAGCTCCTTCGGTAAACGAAGGAGTCTGGCGACGGATTACCCGCTGCTTCAATTTTTCAATGACAGCAAAGTTTTCCCTGAAAATACGGTGGATATGAGCGGTGTCAAATCGCGGCGGCACCAAAATTTCCGGCATACCGTCATCACCGATCCGGAATGCCACCCGTTTCCGTCTGGGTGAGGGGATTATCCGGAAATCATCACTTGTCATTATCAGCAAGGAATTTCTCAGCATCCATTGCGGCTTTTGCACCCATTCCGGCAGCAATGATCGCCTGACGGTAACGGGGGTCGGCGCAATCACCTGCCGCAAAAACACCGGGTATATTGGTCAGAGAGGTATTGTTTTTTACTGTAATAAAACCGGAAACATCGGTTTCAACTCCGGCATCATGAAACATTTTACTGCATGGTGTGTGACCGAGAGCGGTAAAAAGAGCAGAACAGGGGAGCAAGGTTTCTTTATTTAATTCCCTTTCCACGAATCGTACACCGGAAACTTTGCTGTCTCCCACGACTTCGGTGATGAGACAATTCATATGGAATTTGATTTTAGGATGTTTTTTCGCTCTTTCCTGCATGATAAGAGAAGCGCGCAAAGAATCCCGGCGGTGGATCAGGTGGACTTCAGAGGCAAAGCGGGTGAGAAACAATGCTTCTTCCATAGCAGAATCTCCTCCGCCGGCAACCGCAACCGGAAGATTTTTGTAAAAAGCTCCGTCGCAGGTGGCGCAGGCAGATACTCCATTGCCGTAAAGACGGTCTTCGCCTGGGACTTCCAACTTGCGCGGGGTGGCTCCTGAGGCGATGATCAATGCTGCGCACTCGATGATCCTGCCGTCGGAAACGGTCAGGGTGTGTGGACCGCCAGACTGCAATTTTACAGCGGTTATTTCTTCGTATTCAACATAAGCCCCGAATTTTTCAGCCTGTTTTTGGGTATCCATTATCAAATCAAATCCGCCGATGCCATCGGGGAAGCCGGGGAAATTTTCCACATCGCCGGTTTGGGTCAACAAACCACCGGGATTACTTCCGGCGAAGACCAGCGGTTTCAAACCGGCTCTTGCAGCGTATACTGCTGCGGTCAATCCTGCCGGCCCGTTGCCGATAATAACAAGTTTTTCCATAACATTCTCCACTGATAACAGAATCAATATAACTTCTACAGTGTACAAGGTACATCTTAAACGGTAAATTTTCCAGTAATATTTTACAATAATTTACTTTTTTTTGACGGTTTTGTTTGACAATAGGGAAAAGTGTAGTATATTTGAACTTATTGTCAAGCAAATTAACAAACAGTTTATTGTATGCGTTTTACCTATGTTTCCGGCAAGCGCCGGGTTTTTGAGAAATTGCGTAAAGAGGGATGCATTTCCCGGGCCGATCTTGCCCGCAAATGCTCTTTGACCAGACCTGCGGTTTCTTCCATTGTTGAAGAGTTGATTTCCTGCGGATTTGTACGGGAATTGGGACCGGGGCGTTCCACTGGAGGAAAGCCGCCGATCATGTTGGAATTTGTTCCGGAAGCGCGTTGTGCCATCGGCATAAACCTTGGCGGCGACGGCATGATCGAAGGGGTCTTGTGCAATCTTTCCTGCGGGGTCTTGAAGTCGGAAGTCGTCGCCTACGAAAATAATTTTGACAGTATTCTCAGCGGCACAGAAAAATTGATCCGTATTTTGACTCCGCATTTTTCCGGCGGCATTCTTGCCGGAGTCGGTATTGCGGTATCAGGAATCGTGGATAATGACGGAGTGGTAGTTCGTTCCAGTTTGGATATTGTCGGCAAGCCATTGGCGGATATGCTTGAGCAGCGTACCGGATTGCCGGTGCGTATTGAGCGGCGTCCGAATGCGGCAGCTTTGGCAGAAGCACTTTTCGGAGCCGGCAGTGATGCTGCCAAACTGGTCTATCTGACCAGTGGTATCGGTGTCGGAGCCGGATTGGTGATAAATTGTGAAATTTTTACCGGCAGTCACGGCTTTACCGGTGAAGTCGGTCAGTTGCACCTGCCTGATTCCCGGATATTGGAAGAGGCGGCGCGACCGAGTTCCATGCTGAAAGAGTATGCGGTCAAAACCGGGGAAAAGATCAGTATGGATGAATTCATCCAAAAACTTTTTGCCGGGGATGAAGTCGCCGGAGCATTGGTGACCAGTAATGCCCGTTATCTGGCGTATGCCGGAGGGATCGCTGCGAATCTTTTTGATCCGGATGCGGTCGTTCTCGGTGGTGATGTTCTGGAATTTGGCGACCGTCACTTTGAAATATTCAAAAAAGAATTGCTGGCGATGTCGGTTGCCGGGGAAATGAAAAAGCCGCCGGTGGTAGTGAGATCGAAATTCGGCAGACGCGGTGTGGCTGTCGGTGGAGCGCAAATTATTTTGGATTCATTGATCCATTAACCAAATATCAAAATGAAAGGGAAATATTTATGGATGTGAAAATTCTTGAAGACAAGTTTGCTCTTGGCAAAGCAGCGGCAGCTCTCGGCGCAGCCAAAATCCGTGAAGCGATCGCGGAAAAAGGTTATGCCAATGTGATCCTTGCCACCGGAGCAAGTCAGTTTGAGATGCTTGAGGCTCTTCTTACGGAAAAAGATATCGATTGGAGCGTGGTCAAATTTTTCCATTTGGATGAATATGTCGGTCTGCCGATCACCCATCCGGCAAGTTTCCGTCTCTATCTGTGGACCCGTTTTATTCAGAAACTTCCTGTGCCTCCTGCAGCATTTTTTCCGGTAAATGGTTCAGCGAAAGATATCAAAGCGGTTCTGGCAGAATTGGAGAAAAATATTACTGAAAATCCGATCGATGTCGCTTTTGTCGGCATCGGTGAAAATGGTCATCTTGCATTCAACGATCCCCCGGCTGATTTCGATACTGAGGATGCTTATCTGGTTATTGAATTGGAAGAACGCTGCCGTAAACAGCAGCTTGGTGAAGGCTGGTTCCCGACCTTTGATGATGTGCCGACTCACGCAATCAGCATGAGTGTCAAACAGTGCATGAAAGCTGCCTGCATTATCAACAGTGTGCCGGATCTGCGCAAGGCAGAGGCGGTAAAGATGGCTTTGGAAGGTCCGGTGACCAATATGTGTGCCGCCAGTATGCTGCAGCTGCATCCGGATTGCACCACTTTCCTTGACAAAGATTCCGCATCTTTGTTGACGAAGTGATAAGATGATTACCGAATTTGTTTTTGTCAGGCACGGTGAAACCGATGCCAATTTACATGGAGTGATTCAGGGGCATATGGATGCGCCTCTGAATCCTCTTGGTATTACTCAAGCAGAAGCGGTTGCAGAATACCTTAAAAAAGAGCATTTTGACGGTGCTTTTACCAGTTCGCTTCAGCGAGCTGTGCAGACGGCAGAGATCGTTGTTGCACGCAATGAGGAAGGGGTTCCGTTGAAATCAGTGCCTGAGTTGAAGGAGTGGTTTTGCGGTAAAATCGACGGTATGCGCTGGGATGATGTCAGTGATAAATACCGTTATGAATCCCGTTCATTCAGTTTTGAGCAATTCGATGTGAGAATGCCGGATGGGGAAAGTTGTGCTGAATTTCAGCACCGGGTGGAGAGTTTTCTGACCGGTCTGTTGAGTTCATACGGCGGCAAAAGGATTTTGCTGGTTGCTCACGGCGGGGTTTTGCAGCGGATATTCCGTATGGTGACCGGCAGTGTGGCAAAAGGCAATCTGCTCCCTCTGGCTGGCAATGCCTCGGTAAGTTCATTTATTTACAATCACAAACTGGAGGCATGGCAGTTGACATCATGGAACCTCCGGGAACATTTGAAAGGTATTCAGCAGCACATATCAAGGGTGCTGTGAAGTCGGAAATTTTCACCTTCATTGCGGCAGATCGGGAGGCGGTTACTCTTCGATCTGCCGTTTTATTTCTGCTATATCCGGGGGGATGGGGCTGGTAAAGGTCATCATCTCCCCGCTTTGCGGGTGGGGCAGGGTAAGTTTCCAGGCGTGAAGCATCTGCCTTGTCGCTCCGGGGAATACCGAGTTGCGGTTGCCGTACAACTCATCCCCGATTATCGGCAGACCGATGGAACTCAAATGAACTCTTATCTGATGAGTTCTGCCGGTAAAAATTTTTACTTCAAGCAGAGCAAGCGGTATATTATCCACCACCTTCCGGGCAATGACCCGGTACCTGGTGTGAGCTTCTTTGCCATTGCGTTCCACTATCGCCATTTTTTGCCGGTTTACCGGATGTCTGCCGATAAGATTTTTTAATTCTCCGGTAGTTTGTTTCGGAATTCCGCGACAGATAGCCAAATAGGTTTTGCCGGTTTGGCGATCGGCAAACGCACTGCCCAATTTGAATTTTGCTTCAACCGTTTTTGCTACAGCCAGACATCCGCTGGTATCTTTATCCAGACGGTGGATTATACCGGGGCGTTGAGCGTCTTCGCCGGAAAAATCTTCTGCCATAGACGGATAACGGCTGATAAGAGCATTTACGACTGTTCCTTCCGGATTGCCCGGAGCCGGGTGAACAACTATTCCAGCCGGTTTGTCGATAACCAGAAAATGCTGGTCTTCATAAAGTATGTCAAATCCAAATGGTTCGGCGGTGATAGCTTCCGGTGCGGCGGTATCCGGAATTTCGACAGAGACACTCATCCCGTTTTTCAGAGTAAAACGGGGTTGATCGCAAATAGAACCATTCACCGATACTGCACCGGATTTGATCAAATTCTGCAAAAAGGTGCGGGAATAATCCGGCAGCAATGTCGCCAATGCCCGGTCGATTCTGCCGGTAAGATCTTCTTTTACCGTGAAGTTATGCTTTTTTTTCATTGCGCCAGAAGTAATAGAGCAGTCCAGAGCCGGCAGTTATCAGCAGTATCCCGATCCATTGCGCCGGGGTCAAGCCGCCGTAAAGAACATTGTCACCGCGGAGTGTTTCATTGAAGCAGCGCAGAATACCGTAAATGGTGATGTATGAGGCAAAGGTGATGCCCCGGGAGGTTTTACGGATGAGCCAACAGAGAAAAATACAGATCAAAATGTTTTCTCCGGCTTCCAGCAGTTGTACCGGGTGTACCGGTTGACCGCCGGTAAGCTCGTATAGAAGAGTGTTTTCAGGAGCGGTAACTCCCCAGAATGATTTTGTGGCTCTGCCGAAACAGCAGCCATTGAGAAAGCAGCCGATCCTTCCGGCAGCATGCGCTGCCGCCATTGCCGGAGAAAATACATCCAGCACCCGCATCGTATCCAGATTATTTTTTCTGGTGTAGAGAATTACCAGCAGCATCGCCAGCAGGAACCCCCCGTAAAAAACCAGACCGCCTTCATGGATGAAAAATATTCTGATCAGATCATCACGGTAAAAGTGGAAAAATTGTACCACATAAAATATTCTTGCTCCGACGATCCCGGCAACAAGGGCTATTATCAGCATCGTGCCGCATTGATCCTTGGATAAGTTCGCAAAATTACGGTTTTTCTCCAGCAGGAATGAGGCGGTCAAAAAACCGATCGCCGCCATTACACCGTACCAGCGGATGCATAATGACCCGATTTCCAGAGCGACAGGACACATGATCAATTTTCTCCTTTTGCTGTTTTTTTATCTTTGGATTTTGCACAGAAATCAATAAAGAGCATCAGAAACAATCCGCCGATAATGCAGAGCAGTATCCACGGTAAAACATTATTCATCACCGGTGCATCATAAACCACTTTTCCGGAGAAAAATTCCGTATGCTGCCACGGCCACAGACGCGGGATCGCTCCAACCATGAAGCCGATAAGAGCGGCAATTGTGACATTGTAAGCATATTTCAGCAGCCAGTTGAGCAAATGAACAAATAATCCAAGTCCGATAACTGCCCCGACTGCAAGACAACCGACCGTGATAATATCTTCCAGCTGCCAGTTGAAACGGGCAAGATTGCCGACGGAATTCCAGACCCGGTCGTATTGACCGAAGATCAGCAGCAGAAAAGAACCGGATAATCCCGGCAGGATCATGGCAATAATGCAGATCGCACCGTAGAGCATCAGCATATACCACTGACTTCCTGAATTGACCGGAACCATGGAGATTATCCAAAACGCCGCAGCGGTAGAAATGGCAAACGAGAGCACCGCTCCGAGAGACCATTTTTTCATCTGCCGGTTTACCGAGATGATGCTGGCGGCGATCAATCCGAAAAAGAATCCGTAGGTCATTTGCGGATATGCTTCCAACAGCCATACGAAAAGTTTGGCAAGCGAGGCAAACGATACCAGCACTCCCAAGCCGAGACCGAAAAGAAATCTCCACGGGATTTTGTTGTAAAGAGCTTTCCACTGGGCAGAAAAAAGCAGCTTCAAAGTATCCAGACTGGCGATCGTTGCAATGGCTTCGGTCAATTTGCCGAATGCTCCGAGGATGAAAAGCATGGTGCCGCCGGATACTCCGGGAATAACATTGGCTCCTCCTATGCAAAATCCGACAATAAAGTTGTAAACATCTTCAAAAAAAGGAGACTTCTGTTTCATTTTTTTACCATTCGTGCAATTGTTTTGGGAAAATCCGGACAAAAAAATTGGCAACCCCGCCAGGACTCGAACCTAATCTAAATGGACCAAAACCACTTGTGCTACCATTACACCACGGGGTTGCACTGAATCAACATTTTATTAATATAGCCCGTTTTTTTGATTTTTCCATATCTGTTAATGAAAAAAATATCGAAAATATGTTCTGACAAAATTTTTTTATAAGAAAAAAGCAAAAAAAAGCAACTTTGCGGAATTTAATATTTGCGTTATCAGAGTTGGGAGATTATATTTATTAAGTGTATACTTGCGCTGTACCGGATGGACGGCGGAAACTGAAAAACAGTTCTTTATATTTAGTGAAAGGTTGATAAAATGCTTAAGAAAATCGCTTTGGTCGCAGTTTTGACTGCCGTCGCCGTAATCCAGTTGTCGGCAGCCCCGTTTGTTTCCCACAACTCACGCCGGGTTCCCAAAACTCTGATCGTGGTCGGGAACTACAAGACACCGCGTTTGATGGCTGCGACGATCAAAGGTCTTACCAGTCAACCTTATGTTATTGCGACCAGAGACGGCCGTTATTTTCTGGTTATGCGCAAGGCTACTGTGCCGGTGCCTGCTGCTGATTTCGGATTCCGTATAAATAAACTTGATCCCAAACGCGTCGTTATTATCGGTGATGAGCGTTATGTCAGCCGTCAGCAAGAGGAGTTTTTGCGTAAACAATTGAATATCAAGCGCATTCCGATCGTCCGTATTTACGGCGGAGATTGGGGCCGCATTGCCGAAGAGTTGGATGATATGCTCAATATCGGCAATCTGGCGCGTGAGTTCCGCCGCAACTATTTTACCGTGGCGATGAGCGACAGCCGCTGGAGTGGCGGTGAAGTCAAAAAAGCTGATAAAAAAGAAGAAGTTCCGGCACCTCTGGCGAATAATGAGAGCGCAGAACAGAATGATGATGTTCCTGCTTCTGAGCCGGAAGTGCTTGGCGACGAGAAATAAATTCACTGCAGGAATTTGCCATGTCACACCTTTTCCGTATCGCAGTTAACAGTTTCAGGGAGGCTCTCCGGGAACCGGTTTACTTTCTGATGCTTTTCGGTGCGCTGCTGTTGATCGGTCACTATCCGTGGATGACATTGTTTGTTTTCCGCGAACAGTTGAAACTGGTTTTGGATGGAGCCATGGCTACCTCGATGTTTTTTTCGCTTGCGGCATGTGTGTTGTGTGCCGCAAGTACCGTTTCGCGTGAAATGCGCAACGGTACCGTGCTTTTGCTTTTGAGTAAGCCTATAACCAGGTGGAGTTTCGTTTTGGGCAAAGTTGCCGGGATCGCCGCGGCATCAATACTTTTCTGCCTGGTTTGTTCTGCGGCATCGGTCGTGTCGATTTATATTGCGGTGGATCAATTCCGCATGGAAATGCATCTTTATATAGCTTTCCTTATTCTGACATTTATTGCTTGCTGTGCCGGAATGTTGATGAACTACCTCAAAGGGAGTTCGTTTTCTGAATATTCTGTCTATGCTGCGTTGGTTTTGATCGGGGGAATGCTGCTTTACTGTTTGAAGTTCCAGCCGCATCCGGATATGTCTCTGGTCAATCTGGCAAAGGCTCTTATTTTGCTTTTTCCGGCAGTTGGGGTGATGTCTGCACTGGCAGTCGGATTTGCCACCAGAACCGATGTTGTTCCGTGCATGTGTCTTTGCAGTCTGTTATTCTTTCTTGGTCTGATGTCATCCTATCTTTTCGGCGGCAGCAGCAGCGATCCGGTTTTGAGGCCGGTTTATTCTCTGCTTTATGCGGCAATTCCTAACTGGCAATATTTCTGGATGGCTGATGCGATGGCTGTCAATCGACCGATACCTGACTCTTATGTCATATGGTGTTTCGGATACGCTTTGCTCTATTCTTTGATCGTAATGGTTTGGGCGGTAGTTCTTTTCCAGAACCGGGAAGCAGCCGGAACCAGAGAAAATTGATCGGTTGGGTCGGTGGAACTTATGGATATGGGGCAGGGGAAATGTAATTTGCTCGTTTTGCCTTCGGTTGATTCCACCAATACCTATGCAAAACAGAATTTTTCAACCCTCCCTGATGGAATGGTGATCGCTGCCGTAGAGCAGACCGCCGGAAGAGGACGGCTCGGCCGCAAATGGGTCACATCGCCTGATACTTCTCTTACTGCCAGTGCTGTGTTGAAAAATATCCGGAAACCTTTTCACGCCGGGGTCGTTGTCGGCTTGGCAGGATTGGAACTGATCAGGGAGTATCTGCCTGATCAGTTTGTCTTTTTTAAATGGCCGAATGATATTTATATCCGGGAAAAGAAAATCGCCGGAGTCCTTTCCGAAGGTGTTTTGCAGAATCGGCAGCTTGCCGGAGTCGTTTCCGGAATCGGGATCAATGTTAATCAATCCGCCGATGAGATGGCTTTGCTGGAAAATCCTGCGGTTTCCATGTGTGCGGCAAGCGGGCAAAAGTTTTTTTTGGAAAAATTGCGTTTTGAACTTGCAGAAAAGATAAAAAAATACTATATTATATATCAATCACATCCGGATTCTGTGCTTGATTTATGGCGGGAGGAAAACCGTCTGATCGGCGAAAATTTGTTTGTGGTGTTGCCCGACAGTACTGTAAAGCAGGGGTGCTTTGCTGCCATCGGCGACGACGGGGAAATGATACTGAAAATGCCGGATGGCAAATATTTCCATTTCGATTGCGGTGATGTGAAAATAGATGTATCATTGATTAATTTTAATTTATTATCAAACAATTATAAACAAAAGTGATTTGCCGGCTCTGAAAGTCGGCAGATTGCGCAAAAAAGACAAAGGAGTATCCATGGGTGAAAAACTTATCGCCGGACTTCAGTTGATGGTCTTTGGTATGGGGATGGTGTATGTCTTCCTCATTATCATGATTTATTGCATGAAGTTGATGTCCAAAATCATCGAGCCGATTGCCGCAAAGCAGAAAGCTGCTGCAGATGCCGCAAAGAGTACTGCCAAACCGGCTGCTTCCGGAAATGATGCGGCGCTTGCTGCTGCAGCTGTTGCAGCTGTCGCCGCTAAACGGAATTAATGTAAATCAATAAATTTTAAGGTGTATACAATGAAAAAGATCAAATTCATGGATTGTTCGTTCCGTGACGGCTTTCAGTCCTGTCTCGGTGCCCGGGTCAAAACCGAAGATTTCCTTCCTGCGCTTGATGCCGCAGTAAAAGCCGGTATCAATCACATTGAAATCGGTGGTGGTGCCCGTTTTCAGGCTCTTTATTTCTACTGCCAGGAAGATGCTTTTGAGATGATGGATAAATGGCGCGAGACCGTCGGTCCTGATGTCAATCTGCAGACTCTTTCCCGTGGTGTGAATGTGGTCGGTCTTTCCAGTCAGTCCAGCGATATTATTGACTTGCATGCCAAACTTTTCAAGAAGCACGGCATTACTACCATCCGTAACTTTGATGCTCTTAACGATGTGCGCAACCTTGATGTTTCCGGTCGTGCGATCGCCAAACACGGCTTGAAGCATCAGGTCACTGTTACCCTGATGGGGCTGGCTCCGAATTTGACCGAGAGCTACGCTCATACTCCGAAATTTTATATTGACCGTTTGAATGAGATCCTTGCTTCCGGAATTCCCTTTGACAGCGTTGCTTTCAAAGATGCCTCCGGTACCAGTACTCCGGCAACGGTTTATGAAACTGTCAAGATGGCCCGTGAGATCCTCGATGCCAACTACGGTGCCGGTGCTAAAGAGATTCAGTTCCACACTCATGACACTGCCGGTATGGCTGTCGCCTGCAATATGGCTGCGATCGAAGGCGGAGCAGATGTGATCGACTTGGCAATGAGCCCGCTTTCCGGCGGTACCTGTGAAGCCGACATTCTGGTTATGTATCAGAGACTGCGCGGTACGGACTATACCCTTGATATTGATCCGGAAAAGATTCTCGGTGTTGAGAAAATCTTTGAAAAATGCATGGATAAATACTTTATGCCTCCGGAATCGATGCAGGTTTCTCCGAAAATCATCTTCTCCCCCATGCCCGGCGGTGCCTTGACTGCCAATACTCAGATGATGCGTGATAACAAATGTCTGGATAAATATGACAAGTGCATCGACGAGATGCGCGATGTGGTTGCCAGAGGTGGTTTCGGTACCAGTGTTACCCCGGTCAGCCAGTTCTATTTCCAGCAGGCGTTCCGCAATGCGGTGCAGGGCAAAAATCCCGATGGTTCCTGGAAAATGGATCCCAATGGTTATGGTAAAATGGTTCTCGGTTACTTCGGCAAAACTCCGGTTGCTCCTGATCCGCAGTTGGTCAAATGGGCAAGCGAACAGCTCGGTCTTGAGCCGACAGATAAAGCCGTGGTTGAACTCAATGATGCCAATCCGAAGTTGGGCATCGCTTACAATACCGAATTGTTGAAAGAAAACGGTTTGGAAGTCACCGAAGAAAATATCTTCATCGCCGCTGCCTGCGGAGAAAAAGGTATCAGCTTCCTCAAAGGTGATAAGCCGATGGGTATCCGTTATAAAGAGGCAGAGAAGCCTGCCGCTAAAGGTGGTGCCAAAGCCTATACCGCCAATGTCAGCGGAACCAATGTCGTTGTGGAACTCAATGCCGCCGGTGATGCTTATACTGCCAAAGTCAACGGCAAGAGTTTTGAAGTCAAACTTACCGAAGGTGCTTTTGCAGCTGCTCCTGCCGCAGCAGGTGCAGCCAGTGCCATGACCAGTCCGTTGCCGGGAACTGTGACCAAAATTCTGGTGAAAGCCGGTGATGCGGTCAAGGCCGGTGATACGGTGATGATCCTTGAAGCTATGAAGATGGAAACTCCGGTCGCCGCCGATAAAGATGGTGTGATCGCCTCTGTTGATGTGACTGTCGGTGCGGTTGTTGCCGAAGGTGATGCTCTGATTTCCATAGCCGGTGCTGCCGGTGAAGCTCCGACAGCCGGTGGTGCCGCCAGTACCATGACCAGTCCGCTGCCGGGAACTGTGACCAAAATTCTGGTGAAAGCCGGTGATGCGGTCAAAGCCGGTGACACAGTGATAATTCTTGAAGCTATGATAATGGAGACGCCGGTCGCTGCTGATAAAGATGGTGTGATCAGTTCTATTGATGTGACTGTCGGTACAGTTGTTGCTGAAGGCGATGCTTTGATAACTATCGGATAAGGAATCGAGTGAAATGAGTATAATTAAAAAATTCAGTTTTGTGCTGATTTTTGCGGTTGCGGCGGTTTTCACTGCCGCTGCCGCCAGTGAGTGCAAAAAATCCTGCCCGGATGCCGTGAAAGCTTGTCCGGTCATCAAAATCTGTAATGAACTGAAAAAATCCGGCTATGTGATGGATGAAAAATCCAGCGACGATGTTTTTCAGTGGTGGGTCAAGGGTGCCAGCCGCCGATTGATCTATGTAGGTAAACTCAAGGTTGACGGCAAAGTTAAATTTGTTCCGACCACCATCTATACTTTTACCGTTCCTTACGATGGTATTTGCAATCCCGGTCGTCAAATGATGATGTATCATCCGGAAGGTTACAGCAAGGGTACTTTGGTTGCTAAAACCACCCTTAAACTGCTGAAGAATGAAAAAAATGAATTCATCGTCGGTGCCAATGTCAAAGATTCCGGTGTTTTGCAGCCGGGAGATTGGATCGCTGACTTTGAAGCCATCGAATTGGCACAAAGTGCCGTCGCCGGCGGTGATGCTGCCGGTCAGAAATTGAGCGGCTGGGGAGATACCTTTGTCAGTTTGTGGCACAGCACCGGTATTTACGATATCATCCGTCAGAGTTCTTCTGACTTCAAAGCCACCTGGACTCTCGGTCTCGGGCGTGTATTGATGATGCTGGTTGCTCTTGTTTTGATTTATCTTGCAATTGTTAAAGAATTTGAACCGCTTTTGCTGCTGCCCATCGGTTTCGGCGCGTTGCTGGCGAATATTCCGTCGGCAGGTATTTCCGGACCGGATGGTTTGCAGGGCTTGGTCTTTGAAATCGGTATCAACAGTGGTGTATTCCCGTTGCTGATCTTCCTCGGTGTCGGTGCTATGACTGACTTCGGACCTTTGATCGCCAACCCGAAAACTGCGTTGTTGGGAGGTGCCGCTCAGTTCGGTATCTTCTCTGCTTTGCTCGGTGCTCTTGCTCTCGGTGCGATCGGTATCGATTTCGATTTGAAAGATGCCGCCAGTATCGGTATCATCGGTGGTGCTGACGGTCCGACTGCGATTTATCTTGCCAGCCGTCTTTCTCCGAAACTGCTCGGTGCGATTGCAGTTGCCGCTTACAGTTATATGGCTCTGGTGCCGATCATTCAGCCGCCCATCATGCGTCTTCTGACGACTGACGCTGAACGCAAAATCAGAATGACTACTCTCCGTCCGGTGAGTAAGATCGAGAAGATCTGTTTCCCGATCCTGATTACTCTGCTTTGCGCATTGCTGCTGCCGGATGCTGCTCCGTTGATCGGTATGCTGATGTTCGGCAACCTGCTGAAAGAAAGCGGCGTGACTGAGCGTCTGAATCAGACTGCCCAGAATGCCTTGATCAATATCGTGACCATCTTCCTCGGTATTGCTGTTGGCAGTAAACTCTCTGCGGATCAATTCCTTTCGGTTCAGACTCTGGGAATTCTCTTCCTCGGTGCGGTGGCGTTCTCCATCGGTACTGCCACTGGAGTACTTTTTGCCAAGTTGATGAATTGTTTCAGCAAGACCAAAATCAACCCGTTGATCGGTTCTGCCGGTGTTTCGGCTGTGCCGATGGCGGCGCGTGTTGCCAATAAGGTCGGTCAGGAGAGTGATCCTCACAACTTCCTGCTGATGCACGCAATGGGTCCGAATGTTGCCGGTGTTATCGGTTCAGCGGTTGCCGCCGGTGTGTTGCTCAACATGCTTAAGAACCTCTGACAACTTAAGAGGGAATAAAAAGCGTCGGAAGAATTTTTCCGGCGCTTTTTACATTTATTATCGGAGTTGATATGATACGGAAAATTTCTTTTATTCTTTTGGGGACAGCATTTTTTCTGGTTCCCTGGCTGTGCGGCAGTCTCCGGGATTGGGCACCGGGGATTGCGGTTTTGACCGGTATTGCATTCGCGGTTTTTGGGGGGAATCCATTTGCTGAATATACGGCAAAAATAACTTCACCTCTGCTTGGCGCGACAATTGTTGGAATGGGCTGTTCAATGAATTTGCTCAATGTCCTGCGTGCCGGTGCAAGCGGTTTTGTCTACACTTTGATTGGAATTTGCATGGGGATCGGTTTGGGGGTATTTATCGGTAAAAAAATGCATCTGCCGAAAAATTCAGTTTATCTGGTAAGCGTCGGTACATCTATCTGCGGCGGCAGTGCTATTGCTGCTGCGGCTCCGGCATTGAAAGCCAAAGCCCATGAAATCGCCATTGCATCTGCCACGGTCTTTGCGTTGAATGCGATCGCGTTGTTGGTCTTCCCGGCAATCGGTCATCTGCTCGGTTTTACTCAGGAGCAATTCGGATTTTTTGCGGCACTGGCGATCCATGACACCAGTTCTGTGGTCGGGGCGACTTTGCAATACGGGGAAGTCGCCTTGGAAACCGGTATGGTAGTGAAGCTGGCAAGGGCTTTATGGATCGTGCCGGTAACGCTTTTTCTTTCTCTTTTTGTTGCTGATAAGGATGAGGGGGAAAAGCAAAAAATCAAATTGAAAATTCCGTGGTTTATTCCGGGGTTTATTCTGGCAGCTGCGATAGTTACCTTTTTTCCGGTACTTGCGGATGCCGGTAAAGTGGTCAAGGATATTTCCAAATATCTGATGGTCGTTACGCTCTTTTTTATCGGAGCAAATCTTTCCCGGGAAAAGTTGAAAGAACTCGGTCTGCGCCCGATTTTGCACGGGGTGATTCTCTGGTTGATTTTAAGTGTTTTCTGGTGCTTGGCAATCAATTTCGATCTGGTGAAGTGTGTTATTTGAGAGTCAAGCGGCAAATATTGATTGAAATAAATACTTCAGCGTTTGATAAAAAGCTGCTTGGGTGTTATATTTATAGTGTGTTTCTGCGTAAAACAAATAATACCGGAGTGAATTATGGACAAAGATACCGAATTGCAGATGAAAATTTTTATTGCACAGGAACTTGAAAAAGGTTCTTCGCTTTCTGATATCCAGAATATGGTAAATGAAAAATTTTCTGCAAAAATGACCTATATGGACATCCGGATCATGGCATCGACTCTGGATGTCGATTGGCGTGCGCTTGATCCCAATGCCGCAAAAGAAACTCCTGCAGAAGAAAACAGTACTGCAGATAGTGCGGCAGATGCCGGTGAAACGGAATCTGCGGAGGAAATTGCCGGTGAAGAAGATGAGGCTTCTGCTGGAAATACAGTTGTCGAGGTCAGTCCGATCGCCAGACCTGGCATGATGTTTTCCGGTTCAGTAACTTTTGCTTCCGGTTCGACCGCGGATTGGTATGTGGATAACATGGGGCGGCTTGGTTTGGAAAATCTGGTCGGTGATAAACCCGGGCAGAGTGATGTGGAACAATTCCAGATCGAATTGGATAAGGCTATCCGCAAGATGATGGGACGCTGAAAAATCAACCTTGGAAAGGATTTTATTATGGATGATGTTTTGAAACAGCAATTGAATTCTTTTGATGCCGCTGAGCGCAAAGCAGCATTGAAAACAGTGCGTGAAAAGTTTTGTGCATTCAATATGCACTGTCACAGCTTTTACAGCTACAACGGTTACGGTTATTCTCCCAGTATGCTGGTCTCTCTGGCAAAAGAGTTGAATTGGCGTGGTATCATGCTGGTTGACTTCGATGTTCTTGATGGTGTCGATGAGTTTCTTTCTGCTGCGAAATATCTCGGGGTAAAGGCCGCTGCCGGTATGGAGACACGGGTGTTTGTTCCGGAATTTGCAGATAAAGAGATCAACTCTCCCGGAGAACCCGGCATCGCTTATCATCTTGGCTGCGGATTTACTTCGTCAACCGTTCCAGCAAGTCAGCAGGCATTTGCCGCCCGGTTGCGTGCCGGTGCTGCCAACCGTACCAGAACTCTGGTGGAAAAAGTCAATACTCTGTTGGTCGAAACCGCTATTGATTATGATGCTGTTGCCAAAGAGTTTACCCCCGCCGGAAATGTGACCGAGCGTCATGTTTGCTGTGCCTATCGTGTGGCTGCGGAAAAGAAGTTTTCCGGTGATGAACTTGCTTCTTACTGGCAGGAAAAAATCGGCAGTTATGAGAGTGATCCGGTGAAAATGGAAGCTCTTATCCGTTCCAAAACCATGAAGTCCGGTGGTGTCGGTTATGTAAAAGCTGATCCGGAAAGTTTCCCCACTCTTGAGGAGATGAATAATTTTACCCGTGCCTGCGGAGCAACTCCCACCATCGCCTGGCTCAATGGTTTGTCTGCCGGTGAAAACGATGTGGATGCTCTGCTTGATCTCCATCAGAAATATGGTGCCGGTGCTGTGACATTGATCCCGGATCGCAACTGGCGTGCCGCCGATCCTGCCAAGAGTGCGAAATTGGTCGCCGAATTAGATCGTTTTGTTGCCGCGTGTGCCGCCTGCAAATTGCCGCTGCTTGCCGGTACTGAGATGAATGCACCCGGGCAGCTGCTCAATGATGATTTCTCCATTCCGCAGTTGATCAAACATCTTGATCTTTTCTGTGCCGGAGTTGATGCTTTTGCCAAATAATAATCAGGGGATACAAATATTATGAGTACTTTTGTCGGAATCGGTCTTGGTCCCATTCAAACCGGAATTTTTCTTGCCGGAGCTGCGAAAGGCGGTTTTGACCGCATCGTTATTGCGGAAGTCAATGAACAGCTTAAAGCGGCGGTCAATGCCTGCCATTCTGTTACGGTGAATATCGCCGCCGATGACCGGGTTTATACGGAAGAATATAAAAATGTAGAGGTTTACAACCCCAATGATCCGGCTGATCTGGAAAAACTCATTCAGGCGGCGGCAGAGGCTTCTGAATTGGCGACAGCGTTGCCAAGTGTCAAATTTTACGCCTATTGCGCTCCGTGGCTTAAAGCCGGTTTCGCTCTCCAGCCGGAGCGTACCAGATTTTTCTACACTGCCGAAAACAACAATCACGCGGCAGAGGAACTTGAAAAAGCCATGGGGGTGAAATTCCCCAATACTTACTATCTCAATACGGTTATCGGGAAGATGAGCGGTGTGGTTCCGGCTTCAGCAGACCGTCCGGGATTGGCTCCGGATGCTCCCAACGGTCATCTGGTTGAGGAATTCAGCACGATCTACATTTCCAGTTGTCCGGGGATCGAAAATCGCAAAGTTCAATCTCTCTTTGTTAAAGAAGATCTCTTCCCTTTTGAAGATGCTAAACTTTACGGGCACAACGCCACGCATTATATGCTTGCCACTCTCGGCAAAGGCAAAGGGTGTGCCACGATGGATGAGTTGCGCGCTTATCCGGAATTGGTGGAACTCGCCCGCAAAGCATTTTTTGAAGAATCCGGCAAAGCTTTGATCAAAAAGTATGCTGCTCTCAATGATGAACTTTTTACTGAAGCAGGATTCAAAAATTATGTAGATGGTCTGCTGGTTCGGATGACCAATCCGTTTTTGAAAGATGCCATTGACCGAATTACCCGTGATCCTGAACGCAAACTCAGTTGGGATGACCGGGCGATCGGTACCATGCGCTTGATCATGTCGCAGGGGATCTCACCGGTTTCTTTTGCACAGGGAGCGCGTGCAGCGGCTCTTGAATGGGCAGATGGCGGTGATGCCAAAGCGAAACTTGCCCAGTTGTGGCCGCAACCCTGGGGTGCTGAACACGATGCACTGTGCCAGTTGCTCGGGTTTTAACACTATCTGA
>JAFVZG010000112.1 GCA_017508285.1 Lentisphaeria bacterium
AAAGCATTTTGATTTAAGACTTCTGTTAACAGATTGTCTCAAGAAATTTTAAGGTTTACATCGCACTATTCAATTTTCAATCAGCTTGCTCATTTCAGAGCAACAGTTTCTTAATATATCACCGTTTTTTGTTTTTGCAAACCGCTTTTTGAATTTTTTTTGATTTTTTCTCAAGCAGCCGCCTCACGGCAACTTATCAAGCAACCCCGTCGCACTCGACGCGCAACGGATTCTTAATATATCACAGATTTTTTTATTTGCAAGCACGGTTTTGAATTTTTTTGATTTTTTTCTTAACCGGAAGTGCAGTAAAAGAATCTATTCGGTAAGCATCCGCTGCCTTTTCAGGCGCAACAGGGATATAATATAGCACCCGACGGAAACTTTGCAAGCAGACTTTTGAAATTTTTTCGCTTTTTTTCGCCAATTTTGAAAAAAACGCGACCGATTCAGGCTGATTTTGAGGAAAAATATGCCGGAACCGGCAAATATTAGAACACGACCGCCGATATTGCAAATACAGATCAATGCCCTGTAAATTTTTCTGCAACACTCAAATAGTGATCCCAATCCTGAGCCAATATATTATGCTTTCCACTCCGCATATGGTAACTTATTTCACCGGTCAGATTCACATCCGGCTCAGGATGTTTGTTGGACGGCATGCCGGCAACTCCGAATAAACGGTACACTTCAGAGGCATGCACCCCTGCCAGAAATTCGCCTTTCGGGTCTGCCCACAAATCCTCCGTGGCACTGCCGATACAAAGAATCCTGGGGGCAATAAGCGAAAGCAGGAAATTCTGGTCGAACTCCAAATCAGCATCCATGTCGTTATATTTATTGAATCCGTCGACAAACCAATGCGGGAAATTATAATTCAACACCGCAATAGTTTCTCCAAAGCAGCGTTTGAATAATGCCGCCCCGCCATGACCGGAATCATTGCTGACCACCACTTGAAACCGGCAGTCATTCGCTCCTGCCCACAATGCAGTTTTGCCAAGCCGGGAGTGCCCGACGACCATTGCCCGGCGGCAATCGATCGATTCTTCGCATCCAAGAGCATCCAGCATCCGGGATAATCCCCATGCCCAAGCACCGATCGCCGAATACTCCTTATTCAGCTCTTCCGGAGTTTTATCCGGGGAGAAGATGGAATAAACACTCTTTTTCCAAGCCTCTGCGACCGGAAAATCCGGAAATATATCATGATAACAGCAAGTTGCCAGTGCAAAACCGCGTTCAACGATCATTTCCACCGGCCAGCGTTCCTGCTGCGCTCCACGCACCGGCTCGACCGGTTCGCCATCAAGACCTCTGCCGGAAATCAGACAATCATCTTCTGCGACCGTCGTATGATTTCCCTTGAAATTCAACCCCAGACAAACCGGCACTTTACTTTTTGCATTGCGCGGTATATATAATAACATTAATATAGAGTGCTGCCTATTCTCTTTATAAAAGGTGATTTTTATCTCTTTGCGGCGGGCTTTGCCATGCAAGGCATCATCTTTTTCGCTGAGGATCTCACAGCTCATCTTATCCGGATTCTTCAGCCATTTGCCGTAGACTTCGCGGGTATAAAAATCCAGAACTTCATTACGGCGTGAATGAAGCCAATCCCAGGCATTGGCGACCATTTTTCCGCTGTTCTTCACCAGAACAGAAGGTATTTGACGGCATGGGACAGCCTCTTCGATCATTTTTACCTTATCGCCCGGATTGGATTTCTGCATTCCGCTCATACTCTGTCACCATCCTCCTGCTCAAGAATTTCCAACTTGCGATATAAAGTCCGGCGGCTGATCCCCAGTTTTCTTGCGGCAGCGGCGCGATTATTGCCGCACTCGACCAATGCCTTGCGGATCAATTCTTTTTCAGAATTTTCCAAATTCAACGGATCGACCGGTGCAGATTTTCTTTCCACGCCTGCACTTGTATTCAATACCGGCACATCAGATGCCTGAAGAATTTTACCGGCAGCCAGAACCACCATTTTTTCCACACAATTGCGCAATTCCCGGATATTGCCGGGCCAATCGTATGCCTCAAGTTTCCGCAATGCCTCAGGAGAGATCCCGGAAACATCTTTCATATTTTCCCGGGCGAATTCTTTGATAAAGCCCTCCGTCAACAGCCCGATTTCCGCTTTGCGTTCCCGCAGCGGCGGCAAATGCAGATCCACCACACTCAAGCGGTAATAAAGATCTTCCCGGAATTCGCCTTTATCAACCATTGCTTTAAGATCCCGGTTGGTGGCAGCAAGCAGACGGAAGTCGCTGTGAACAGTTTCCGTGCCGCCCAATCTTTCAAAGGAACGGGTTTCCAGCACCCGCAGAAGTTTCACCTGAGTTGCCGCATCTATTTCGCCGATCTTATCCAGAAAAATCGTTCCGTGATCCGCCAATTCAAATCTGCCCCGCCGCATTGATACGGCATTGGTGAATGCTCCCTTTTCGTGACCGAAAAGTTCATCTTCCAGCAAAGTCGGGCTCAATGCCGCACAATGTATCGGCACAAACAGCCCCACTCTTTTACTGTTATCATGGATATATCTGGCAATCACCTCTTTACCGGTACCGCTCTCACCAAGCAGCAATATATTTGACTTGCTTGGAGCGACAGTCAACGCCGTCCGGTAAACCTGATACATCGGGTCAGACGGCGAAGATGGAAGCGTAAAGGGGAAATCGGGAACTCTTACAGAAACATCGGTTCCTTTTGAGGCATTTTCTGCCCCGCTGCCGGCGGCTTTCACATTATCTTTTGCTGTCGCAGAACTTTTTAATGCGGCAGCTATGATCTCTTCCAGTTTAGCCAGTTTTATCGGCTTGGTGATAAAGTCAAATGCCCCGTGTTTCATCGCGGCGACCGCATCGGAGATCGATCCGTAAGCGGTCATCATCACACACTTCGGACGGCACGCTTTGCTGGAAGCGGCATCCAGCACACTCATACCATCGGCATCCGGCATCCGCAAATCAGTAAGAACGACATCGAAATCCCGTTCCTGAAGCAACTTTACCGCATCGCTGCCGTTACCGGCATCCGCGACCTCAAATTTGCGGCTGAAAAACTCACAAAGTGTTTCACGGGTATTGAATTCATCATCGACGATGAGCAGAGCCGGACGCTTACCGGACATATCACATAGCCTCCGGAACTCCGATAGTCAGCGTATGCAGACCATCTGTAATAACCTGTTTCACCGCATCTGCCAATGCAAGACGCGCGGAAACCAGCGCATCATCACCGGCAGACAACACCGGGCAATCCCGGTAAAAACGGTTGAATGCCTTTGCCAATTCCAGCAGATACTCGACCAATCCGGAACAATCCCTCTTACCTGCCGCCGTCTGCAATACCGAGGGGTAAAAATACAATTTGACCGCCAATTCCCGCTCTGCAGGAGTATCAAGCAGTGACCAGTCAGCATCTTTGCCGACGGAGAACCCCTTCTCTGCCGCTTTGCGTTCGATCGAGGCGATACGGGTCGCAACATACTGAACATAAGGGCCGGTGTCTCCTTCAAAACGGAGCGATGCAGCCGGATCAAAGGTGATAGTGGTTTTGGGATTGAATTTCAAAAGCATAAACTTCAATGCCCCCAGACCGATGATTTCACCGCGACGGGCGAGTTCTTCTTCGCTCACTTCTTCGCCGCCGCGTTCAGCGCAGGCATTGCGCGCCAGAAGCGACATTTCATCAAACAGGTCGTCGGCATCCACGACTGTACCTTCCCGGCTTTTCATTCTGCCGTTGGGCAGATTGACCATGCCGTAAGAGAGGTGATAAAGATCGTCTGCCCAGGAAAATCCGAGGCGTTTCATGATTTCAAAAAGCATCTGGAAGTGCAGATTCTGCTCATCGCCGACCACCCAGATCATCGTTTCCGGATGATAATCATCGTATTTCTTTTTAGTCGTTCCGATATCCTGAGTGATGTAAACGCTGGTGCCGTCAGAACGCAGCACCACCTTTTTGCCCATTTTACCGAGATCGCAGATCACCGCTCCATCCTCCCGGTGGGTGAATACCCCCTTTTCCAGACCGGAAGCAATAATATCCTTGCCAAGAAGATAGGTTTCGCTCTCCAGATATGTGTGATTGAATTCGATCCCCATGCGTTTATAGGTTTCGGCGAAACCGGCAAAGACCCAACTATTCATCATCTGCCACAACTCACGGACTGCCGGAACTCCGGCTTCCCAATCCTGAAGCATCTTCTGAGTTTCTTTACCGATGGCAGTCTCAAGGAAAAGTTCATCATTATCTTTCTCAGACAACTCCGGATGCGTTGAACGCAGCTCTTTGATCGCCTCAGAAAGCATCTTGTTGTACTCCACATAGAAGTCACCGACCAGATGATCGCCCTTTATACCGGTATTTTCCGGGTTTCTGCCATTGCCGACCTTCTGATAACAAAGCATGGATTTGCAGATATGGATCCCGCGGTCATTGACCAGATTGACCTCGATAACATCGTGACCGACCCGCTTCAGCAGTGACCCCAGAGCCATGCCCAGAGTATTATTGCGGACATGCCCGAGATGCTGCGGTTTATTGGTATTCGGTGCAGAAAACTCGATCATCACCCGGCGTCTTTCACCTGCCGGCAACACGCCTCTGGCGAGCAATGCTTCCGGATCGGCAGCCCCGGCGCGGTGCAGAGCAGAAGCTTTTACAGTGATATTGACAAATGCTTTGACTGCGACGGCACTGGCGATATCTTCATGGGAATTCAAAAAATCCACCACGCTGCCGGCAGCCGCCATGGGATTACCGCAAAATTTGCCGATTCGAAAGCAATTCAGGGTAAAATCACCCTGCTGACCGGCAGGACAGGCTTCCAGCGACAAAACATTTTCCGCCGGATAGTTCGGGAACTGCTGACGCAAATAATTTTCCAGATCACACAAAAATTTCATCTTTCAATATCCTCAAAAAAATACATATACACTATTTTCATCAAACAATCAAAGCGTGGTTTTGACCACAGACGCCTCCCCCTCATCCAGAGGAGTAATGGTATACAGACCGAAACATGCCGGAACCAATACGGTTTCTCCCGGAGAAATCACCGCAAAACGGCCATCCCTGCCGATTTTGAAACGGTTTTTTACGGCACTGAGCAAATGAAATGTTTCACCGGAACCGGTGTCATCCTGCCAGACATCACAAAGCCGCAGATCGGAAACCTGAAAAAAAGGACAAAGTTTGACAATGTCAAATTTCCGGTTGAATCCGCATTTGCCGACTGCGCCGGGAACTCTCGGCGAAGTCCGGTTGACAAAATTGATCGACTTCATGCCCTCAACCTTATGCAAAGTCCGCGGCTTGCCGTCACTGCCGAGCCTGCCCCAGTCATTGACCCGGTAAGTGGTGTCACTATTCTGCTGTATTTCCAGGATCAGATTACCGGCACCGATCGCATGAAGCGTGCCGGAAGTTATATAATAAGCATCGCCTTCCTGAGAGGTGTAAGTCTGCATCAACTGCTCAACTTCCGGAGAATCCAGCAAGTCCATAAGCTGGATGCGGGTGGCTTTCCTCTCCAGACCGGCAAATATTTTTGCTCCGGAACGGGCGGCAATAACATACCACATCTCTGTTTTCGGTTCAGCACCGCCGCCGATAAGTTTGCAGGCATTTTCATCCGGATGCACCTGCAAACTCAACCGCTCACCGGCATCGATCAATTTGACCATCAATGGGAAAGTGCTTCTTTTGCCGGCTTTGCGCCCCATCAGAGATGAACCGAAAATGGCGACCAATTCACGCAGGCTCCTGCCGGAAAATTCACCTTCAGAGACCACACTGTTGACCTCATCGCGGTCAACCAGTTCCCATGATTCGCCGATCGGAGCATCTGAAACGGGCAATGCTCTGTTGAGCACTTCACTCATCATGGTACCGCCCCAGACCCTTTCCATATAGATCGGGGTAAACTTCAAAGGATACAGTTTACTGCAATCACCGGTGCTCACTTTGTTTCTCCTTCCGGGGCAAGACATTTATCACAGAATCTGGTCATCCATTGCGGCAAACGGGTGACTTTGAATTCCCGGTTGACACATGCCAGAACCACATAACCGCTGGCAAGCAGCAGATCATCCCGGAGCACTTCCGTACAGATCTTTATCCTGACTCTGGAATACTCAGACACATAAGAACGGAAGGTCAGAAGATCATCATAACGGGCACTGTTGAAGTAACGGCAGTTGGCTTCAGATACCGGCATGATGATCCCTTCACTCTCCATACGGGAGTAAGGCATCCCGGCATCCCTGAACATCTCGGTTCTGCCGCGCTCAAAATACTCCAGATAATTGGCGTAATAAACCACTCCCATCTGATCAGTGTCAGCATAAGGGACCCGGTACTTCATCTCGTAATACATAACTATCTCCGGTTTTATATATACTTATATATAAGATAGTATCCATTCCGGTTTTTTTCAAGTGACAATAAAAAAACAGACGCAGTTTTCCATATCCGGAAACTGCGCCTGAAACATTTTTATCATCAGCATCACAGACGGCGCAACGATGCCTCCTCTTCAGAGGAATTGACTTTAACCAGTTCCCGGAGTGCGGAAGTGAAATCACTGCAATCTTTATCCGGTTCCAATGCGTAGACCGGCGGAGCATCGCTGCCGAGTTTTTCCAGCAGGATCTGCAAATTTTCCGCCGCGCCATCAACATCCATCTTGTTGGCGACCAGCAATGCCGGACGCTCAGCCAGACCATCTTTATAAAGCGACAATTCTTTTTTCAAATTGGCATAATCATCCCACGGAGTTCTGCCGTCGATGCCGCCCATATCAAGCACATATATCAGAACTTTTGTTCTTTCAATGTGCCGCAGAAATTCATGCCCCAAGCCGATATTGGCATGGGCACCGTCGATCAAACCGGGGATATCTGCGACATTCACTCTCGCATAATCCGGATACTCCACCACTCCGATGACCGGATGCAATGTGGTAAACGGATATGCCGCAACTTTGGGGCGCGCACCGGAAATACGGGTGAGCAAAGTTGACTTACCGGCATTGGGATAACCTACCAGACCGGCATCAGCGATCAGCTTCAGCTCCAATTCCAGCATCTTCTCCTCACCGGGGAAACCCAATTCACGACGGCGCGGAGCACGGTTGGTACTGGTGGCAAAACGGGCATTTCCCCTGCCCCCTCTGCCGCCTTTGGCGACCACGACTTTAGCTCCCGGAGTATCAAGATCGGCAAGAACTTCGCCGGTGGCAGTATCCCGGATAACTGTACCGACCGGCACTTTGATCGTCACCGGATCGGCATTTTTGCCGTGCTTATCGGCACCCTGCCCGCCCGGCCCATTCTGAGCGCAGTAACGGCGACGGTAAACCAGACTGTTCAAATTCTGTTCACTGGTGGTACTTTCCAATATGACATCGCCGCCATTGCCGCCGTCGCCGCCATCCGGCCCGCCTTTGGGCACAAATTTCTCCCGGCGGAAACTGCAGCAGCCATTACCGCCGTCACCGCTTTTAACGGTAATTTCAGTCTTATCGACAAACATCAGAATTCCTCCATACTCTACAGATCTTGCACCCTCTGCCGCACCCGGCAGGGCATAAATACAAAAAATCCCCGGATTCAGCAACCGAACCGGGGATTACGATCAAAAAAATGATCCTCTGCGAAATGCAGCAGATTACTGCGCAGGGATGATATTGACCTTGCGCTGCTCGCGGACGAACTCAACGGTTCCGTCGCAAAGAGCAAAAAGCGTGAAGTCACGGCCGCAGCCGACATTGGTTCCGGGACGGAAACGGGTGCCGCGCTGACGGACGATGATGGAACCGGCGGTCACAAATTCGCTGCTGTAAGCCTTGACACCGAGGAACTTCGGATTGCTGTCGCGGCCGTTACGGCTGCTTGACTGTCCTTTTTTATGTGCCATGATTTAATCTCCTTATTAAAAATTTTTGCAAATATCAGACATGACATCCAATTAAAATACACCATCTTTTAAAAAATGCAAGTACTGAACATCATTTTTTTGCAAACTTTACTCTGTCAGAAGTTATGAGAGACCAATCCATCACGCAACTTCGGCTCAAACCAGGTCGATTTGGGCGGCATGATCTCTCCGGCATCGGCGATCGCCATCAACTGATCCAGAGTCACTGCATGAAGTGACATCGTTACCGCATGAGAACCGGTATTCACCAGTTTTTCCAATTCAGCAGTACCGCGGATACCGCCGATAAAATCAATACCGGTACTGGTACGCGGATCATCGATACCGAGGATCGGAGCAAGCACCCGATCCTGCAGCCAGCTGGCATCCAGTCTGCCGATAACATCGAACTGCGTGATGTCAAATTTCGGCACCGCCAGACGCCACACGCCATTCATATAGAATTTGAATTCCCCGGGTCTGGCAACCACACCGTCAGCAGCATCGCTGACCGTAAATTCCTTTTCCAATGCCTTGAGGAAACCTGCTTCATCAAGACCGTTGAGCGTTTTGACCGCCCGGTTGTAGGGCATGATCGCCAACTCACTATCCGGAAATGCCACGGTGAGGAAAAAGTTGTAATCCTCTTTGCCGGTGTGATTGGGATTTGACGGAGCGCACTCCGCCGCAGTACGGGCAGCCGCCGCGCTGCGGTGATGACCGTCAGCGATATAGAAAACCGGCACTTCGGCAGCAAACAGTGCTGACAACTCGGCACTTTTTGCTTCACTCACCCGCCACACGGTGTGCTGAATGCCATCCGGAGCTGTAAAGTCAAAGGTCGGAGCTGCCGCCGTCTCAGCTTTGACCAACGCATTGATCGATGCTACAGCACGGTAGGTAAAAAATGCCGGCCCGGTATGAGAACGCAATGTCATCACATGACGGGTACGGTCATCTTCTTTGTCTTTACGGGTTTTCTCATGTTTTTTGATGATCCCGGCGTTGTATTCTGCGGCACTGGCGGCGCCGATGACACCGGTCTGACTGCGCCCATTCATGATCAGGCGGTAAATGTAGAGGTGTTCCCCGGCATCCACGCTCAAAGGAGCTTCGGCGATGATCCGGTCAAAGGCGGCTTTCGCCTGCGCATAGACCCGGTCATCATGCAGATCGATCCCCGGTTCCATATCGATTTCCGGACGGGAAACATGTAAAAAACTCAGCGGATTACCGGCGGCAAGGACGGCTGCCTCTTCGCTGTTGACCACATCGTAGGGAACTGCTGAAACCATTGCCGCTTTTTCCGGAGTCGGCACCAAACCGTGGAACGGTTGCAAAATAGCCATTAATGAACCTCTCTGTTTATATTTTACTCTTTTTGTTTACGGTAAATTTACAAAGTCATAATATACTGCTGCATACACCTTTTTTCAACCCTGCTGTATCAAATCGCCAGCAGCCCGGCAAGAAGCATCAGCCAGGCACATACCGCACCGGAAAAGCGTATCCTGTCAACCGGATTGGCAGAATTTTTCATCTTGATACCGGCATAACGCCACCAGGCGGCAAAAAAGAGTGCGCCGAAGGCACTGCCTGCAAGAGAACCGAACATATTAAGCAACAGCAAAAGCGCCAGAGTTATCCAGTATTTCTGCATCGCTACGGCAGAAACATCCATCACCGGCGGTGAAAACTCCGCCTCTTTTATCAGCAGTGCCTCCATGGCAAACATCCCGCCGAATACCATCGTCACCATCAGACCGCGCCCGTAGAAAAAGAGCGCAGTCAGGGCGGCAAACTTCATTATCAGCAAAAACACCGGCACAACTATCAGAAACGGTATCTCCCCGACCGGCAGAAATCCGGCAAGGCATTTTGATATCAAGCCATCCCCCCTGCCGTGATCGTGAAAAAGCCAGAAAAGCCAACTGCAAACCGCCATGATCAACGCACCGACCAGATGGTTGAAAATGGCACTGCAAAGCACCGCAAAAAGAAATATGATCAGCGAACAAAGAGTACCGAGCAGGGCAAATGCCGCCATCTCCCGGCTGCCGGCACTCTTTTTTACCCGATTTTTCAATTTTTCCGGCAATGGCAGCTGCATCTGCCTGTTCCATACCTGCAAAAGGGCCCTGCTCCAATCAGTCAACCATTCACGCATATTTTTCATACTCCTCAATCATTCTGTCGCGCACCCGGCATGCCAAACTTTTCCGATCTTCACCGGCAAGAGCGAAAATCTCCGGCAACACATAAAGATCAATGATGATCTTTTTCATTTTCAATACCTTCAAGGCATGTTCAATAAACGGCGTATCATCGAACCACGCCGCCGTTTCTCCGTCAGCCTCACGGTAAAACAACAATGTCGGCACTATCGGAACTCCTTCCGGCACAGATGCAAAAACCGTCGATTTGAAAGGCAGCAAACCATGCCTGCCATCCGTACTCGTTCCCTCCGGATAGACCAGAAGCGACACTCCGTTATCCATCGTCTGCCGGAATTCCGCTGCATATTCCGCCGCTTTACGCGGCGATTTGCGGTCTATCCATACCGGTGAGGAGAGCCCCACCAGAGAACCGATAAAAAACCATTTGGCGATCCCGCTGTTAGGAGTAAAACGGAGCCGGAAACCGGCAGCATGCACCAGTATATCCAGATACCCCAGATGATTGGAAACCAGCAGCACTCCGCTTTCACACGGCATCCCGCCGTGGATCCTCACTTTCACACCGGCAATTTTTGCGCAACCTTTCGCCCAGAATTGCGCCCAGAATGCGCCACGGCGGACCCGCTGCCACTTTTTCAAACCGGCTTGTGATATCCATGCCGCCGGCATCAGCAGCGCGCTCCACCATAAAAAGAGCGTAATTTTCCATATCTGCCGCAAAAGGCCCATCACTTCTCCATGACATATACTGCGTATGCTGCGTAACATATCACCGCTGCAACCGTTTTTCAAGCAGTAATATAAATTTTTTCATCCACACGATTTCATGCGCCCCATCCCGGGCGCGCCTGAAGTTTTGCAGCAAGATCACTGCCGGTAACATTCTCCCCCGGCAATTTCAGAATTTTCACCCAATCGTTTTCCTTTGAAATGGTGATGAGCCCGGCATTTTCAGCCAATCGTGAAATGATCTTCCCATTCCGTGGATGCAACGCTTTTTCACAGGTGAAAACATCGCAATCGACATCCAGAATATACGGCATCGACGGAAAACCGTCAGAGAGCAATTCTCCGAGGAAATCATCATCCAGTACCATTCCGGCGACCGGACGGAATTTTTCCGGCTCATTGAGCATGACATCCATATCCGGCAGAAGTCTGCTGCGCCGCACTTCCAATGCCGGGTGCGCCGGAAGCATGGCACAGGGAGCCAGAGCGATTATCACTGCCTGAGAGATTATGCCGTGGCGCAAAGCCCAGTCAAAGTGTTCGTCGTGATGAAGCACTCTCACCGCCTCAGCGGCATCTGCCGGATCATGGATTTTGCGGCGCAGACACGAAAGGGTATCCGTGTGAAAATCAAGAGTAAGCACCGCCGGAGTCACCTCAGAGCCCCGGTGAAACTCCGCCCATGCGGTCAATACTTCATGGTGCTGTTCAACAATTACGGTTTTTCTTTTCACAGTAACAAAAAAAGCCGGCACAAGACCGGCTGAAAACTTCACATAAAGTTTATTACATCACTCTTTCCAGAGTGATTTCCGGATCGAGTTCATCGCGCAGGATCCTCTCCAAACCATCTTTGATGGTCATCGTGGCGTGCGGACAGGTGCCGCAAGCACCGCGCAAACGCAATTTCACCAGTTTACCTTCGATGGATACCACTTCAAGGTCGCCGCCGTCAGCCTGCAGGCAACTGCGCAGCTGATTGAGTCTGTCGGCGATTTTTACTGCCAGATCTTCCATATTCATTTACTCCTTAAACAATACTGTCACTTTTCCCGCTTACGGGATGGCTTCACTGTCAAATATACCCCGCTTTCGCCGGAAAAACAAGTCATAATTAAAAAATTTCTGAATTTACCTGCTTTTTCCCGTATCCGGCAATGCCGTATCTGCACCGCTGCTGCCGCAATC
Organism: Lentisphaeria bacterium; assembly: GCA_017508285.1. Classification (GTDB taxonomy): domain Bacteria; phylum Verrucomicrobiota; class Lentisphaeria; order Victivallales; family Victivallaceae; genus UBA1784. Next base: position 12,039 of record JAFVZG010000112.1, read on the forward strand.
ATCCAAACAGCGGCAGCTCCTTAAAAAATTACGCTCTTTTTTCCGCCGGTGGGCAGTAAAAACTTGAAAAAAACTCTTGCAGGTGGTATCTTATATACTTAGGTATTTGTAATTATTTCAATGACTGCGGTCGATTTTTCAGAAAGGATATACTTATGGCAGAAGAACTTCAAAGCCTGCTTGAAAAAATCAATCAGGATGGTATCATGAAAGCTCAGGCGGAAAAAGAAGTCATCATCGCCGATGCCCGCAAAGAGGCGGAAAGTATTATTGCCGATGCCCGCAAAGAGGCGGAAAATATCATTGCCGGGGCAAATAAAAATGCTCAGGATATCACCCACCGCGCCACCGGGGCATTGATCCAATCCCGCCGGGATATCATTCTCCAGCTCCGCGAAGAACTCCATGACCGGCTCCACAATGCAGTCAAAGAAAGCACTGCCGCCGCACTCGAACCGCAATTTATGGCGCAGCTGGTCAAAGAACTGGCGCAAAGTTTCTGTGCTTCCCCCGATGCTGCGATCACCATCCGCTGTGCGGTAAAAAACACCGATGCTCTTGATCAGGCCCTCAGCGCGGCACTGGCGGATTCTTTTGCCAAAAAACCGGCAGTATTCCCCGGCAATGAGATCGTTTCCGGCATGGAGGTCTCTTTTGACGGCGGCAAATGCTTCTACGACTTCACCCTTGATGCGGTTTCCGATCTCATGGATTCCTACATCGGTGAACAACTCAAAGAAATTTTTCAGGCGGCAAAATGATCTATCCGTTTCTGTGCGCAATACTGCCGGCTCTTGACCCGGCACTTCCTCCGGAAATGACAGTGGCTGAATTTGATGCCATGGTCAGAGAGGAACTGCCGCAAAAACTCTGCAAACGGATGCTTGAATGGGATCGCCCTGAAATCGTACCGGCACTGCCGGTCTATAACGAAATGCGCCGTTTCCAGCAGTATCTCAATTACCGGATCGCGCTTTTGCGGGCGGAGAAACTTCAGGTGAATCCCGCCTTTGAAGAGCCGCCGGAATTTTACGGTGAGATCGACTACGCCCTGAATATCGCCGTTTCCGCATCCCCGGCGGAAAGAGAAAAACTCGTCGACGCCGCCTGCTGGCGGAAACTTGACGATCTGGAAGTCGGGCACGATATGGATTTTGAGTTTTTGTGCATCTACCGCATCCGTCTGTCACTGCTGCAGAAATACAGTGACCGTGACAGAGAAAACGGCAGAGAGAATTTTGAAGCGGCTCTGGAAAAACTTGCCGCAACTTTTAACGAACCTTAATCACATTTTCAAGGAGTATTTATACCTATGACACAGGAGAAAATCTTGGAACCTGTAGTTGGTGTCAACGGCAATATGATCACCGTTGAATATTCCGGCAGGATCATGCAGAACGAGGTGGCTTATGCCGCCGTCGGCGATGCCCGGATCAAATGCGAAGTCATCCGGGTCCGCGGAAAATATGCCGATTTGCAGGTGTTTGAAAGCACCAACGGATTGAAAGTGGGCGATATGGTGGAATTCACCGGCGAATTGCTCAGCGTGGAACTCGGGCCGGGGCTGCTCACTCAGGTCTATGACGGTTTGCAGAATCCTCTGCCGTTGCTCGCAGAAAAATCCGGCTTCTTCCTGCAGCGCGGCATCTATCTCCGCGCGCTTGACCGGGAAAAACTCTGGCACTTCACCCCGATCGCCCAAGCCGGAGATAAAGTCATCCCCGGCGACCGGATCGGTTTTGTCATGGAAGGCGTGGTAAAACATTACATCATGATCCCGATGCGCTGGCAGGGTGAATTCATCATCGACAGCATAACTGCCGAAGGCGATTACACTATCGACGACTGTATGGCACAGGTGAAAAATGCCGCCGGTGAGATCAGCAAAGTCACCATGACCCAGCACTGGCCGGTCAAGATACCTATCGCCGATTACGCTGAAAAACTTCTGCCGGAAACTCCGCTCATCACCTGTCAGCGCACCATTGACACCTTTTTCCCGGTTGCCACCGGCGGTACTTTCTGCACGCCCGGTCCATTCGGCGCAGGAAAAACAGTCCTCCAGCATGCCATCAGCCAGAATGCGGAAGCCGATGTGGTGGTCATCGCCGCCTGCGGTGAACGCGCCGGTGAAGTGGTGGAAATTCTCCGGGAATACCCCGACCTGACCGATCCGCGCACCGGAAGATCCCTGATGGATCGTTCCATTATCATCTGCAACACCAGCAGTATGCCGGTTTCCGCCCGTGAAGCCAGCGTTTATACCGCCGTGACTCTGGCAGAGTATTACCGGCAGATGGGATTGAATACCCTGCTGCTTGCCGACTCCACCAGCCGCTGGGCGCAGGCCCTGCGGGAGATGTCCGGCCGATTGGAAGAGATCCCCGGCGAAGAGGCATTCCCCGCCTATCTGGAATCGCTGATCGCCAGTTTTTATGAGCGTGCCGGTCTGGTCAGACTCCGTTCCGGGGAAACCGGCTCCATCACCATCGGCGGTTCGGTATCCCCCGCCGGAGGAAACTTTGAAGAACCGGTAACTCAAGCGACATTGAAAGTGGTAGGAGCCTTTCTCGGTCTTTCCCGTGAGCGTTCCGATGCCCGCCGTTATCCGGCGATCCATCCGCTGGACAGCTGGAGCAAATACCCCAGTATCGTGGATAAAAAGCAGTTGGATTACGCCAGAGGCATCCTCCATCGCGGCTCGGAAGTCAATCAGATGATGAAGGTCATCGGCGAAGAAGGTACTGCCATGGATGACTTCATCGTGTATCTGAAAAGCGAATTTCTCGACTACACCTATTTGCAGCAGAATACGTTTGATGCGATCGACGGTGCGACCCCGGCGGAGCGTCAGAGATCGATGTTCAATGATGTCTATGAAGTGCTGCAGACCCCTTTCACCTTTGACGACAAGGAGGAAGCCCGTAAATTCTTCCTTAAGCTCCGGCAGCTTTTCACCGACCGCAACTACATGGCGATGGATGGCGACGAATACCGCGAACAGAGTGAAACGATCAAAAACACTATCTCCGGAGGAAGCAGAAAAGATGCGTAAGGTTTATCACAAGATCATCAAAATCTCCGGCAACGTCATCACCGTAGAAGCCGAAGGTGCCGCCTACAATGAACTTGCCGAAGTCACCAGTGCCCGCGGAGTTTCTCTCGCACAGGTCATCCGGCTGGACGGTAATCAGGTTTCACTTCAGGTCTTTGCCGGTGCCAGAGGTATCAGTACCGGAGACCAGATCCGCTTTCTCGGCAGAGAGATGACCGTTTCCGGCTCAGATGCCCTGCTGGGCAGAGTTTTCAACGGCAGAGGTGTTCCCCGCGACAACCGTCCGGAAGTCACCGACGATGCCACCGCCATCGGCACCCCGTCAGTCAACCCGGCAAAACGGATCATCCCCAGAAACATGATCCGTACCAATATCCCGATGATCGATGTATTCAATACTCTGGTGGAGTCGCAGAAACTGCCGATCTTTTCAGTCGCCGGTGAACCGTACAACGAATTGCTCGCCCGGATCGCTCTGCAGGCGGAAGTCGATGTGATCATCCTCGGCGGAATGGGTTTGAAGTATGACGATTATCTGATTTTCAAACGCACTTTGGATGAGCACGGGGCTCTCAGCCGTACTGTGATGTTCATCCACACCGCCGCCGATCCGGTGGTGGAGTGCCTGCTTGTGCCGGATATGTCACTGGCGGTCGCCGAATCCTACGCCCTCAAAGGCAAACGGGTATTGGTGCTTCTGACCGACATGACCAACTTCGCCGATGCTCTCAAAGAGATCGCCGTCACCATGGAACAGATCCCTGCCACCCGCGGTTATCCCGGCGACCTTTACAGTCAGCTTGCCGGCAGATATGAAAAAGCCGTGGATTTTGACAGCGCCGGCAGTATCACCATTCTGGCGGTCACCACCATGCCCGGTGACGATGTGACCCACCCGGTGCCGGATAATACCGGATATATCACTGAAGGACAATTCTACCTCAAAGGCGGCAGGATCGAACCATTCGGTTCCCTTTCCCGCCTCAAACAGCAGGTCAACGGCAGAACCCGCAGTGACCACCGCGCCATCATGGATGCGATGATCCGGCTGTTTTCCGATTACCGCAGCACTCTGGAAAAGCAATCCATGGGATTCCGGATGTCGGCATGGGATGAAAAACTGCTCAAATACGGCAAACGCTTTGAGAATGAGATGATGGATCTCTCCGTCAATATCTCTCTGGAAAATGCCCTCGACCTCGGCTGGGAGATCCTCGCTGATTGTTTTGACCGCAACGAAGTCGGTATCAAAACCGACCTTATCGAAGAATACTGGCCGGAAAAAGCATAATGGCAAAGATAAAATACACCAAAACCGAACAGAAGCATCAACAGGATTCGCTGAAACAATTTCAGCGTTTCCTGCCGACTCTGCAGTTGAAAAAGCAACAGCTGCAGCAGGAAGTGCGTCTGAGTATCGAAAAGTTGAGCGTCAACCGTGCCGCCCGGCAGGAGGCGCTGGATCATCTGGCGGAATTGCTGCAGTTTTTCAGTTCCCCGCAGGAGAGCGAAAAATTCACCTCTCTGGTGGAAGTAGTGACCATCGCCACATCCACCATGAATATCGCCGGTATCACCATCCCGGTTTTTGACCGGGTGGAATTTGCCGATAAATCATGGGATCTGCTGACGACTCCGTGGCACACCGATGATTGTGTCGCCGCCCTCAAAGAGTCGCTCTCTTTGCGGGCAGAGGGCAAAGTGCTGGAAAAACAGTACCAGTTGCTGCTGGCAGAATTGACCACCACCACTCAGCGGGTAAACCTCTTTGAGAAGGTCAAGATCCCGGAATGCAAAGAAAATATCCGCCGGATAAGGATCCAGCTCGGAGATATGGAAACCAGTGCCGTGGCACGCAGCAAAATCGCCAAAAGTAAATCTCAAAAACTTGTCTGATGGATAAAAAACGGGAATTGCTTTTTCTGACCGGAATACTCGTCGCGGCAGTAATTTGCCGCGGCTTGCTTCTGGGCAGGGATCTGGAATATGACGAGATCTGGAGTTTGATGAATTATTCACAATTGCCGGTCGGAAAGATTTTTACCGATCTGGCAACTCCGAATAATCATCCGCTGAATACTGTTTTGATCAAACTTTTGTGGTTTTCCCGGGATTACCCGTGGACGATCCGGCTCGGTTCGCTGTTTTTTTCGCTGGGTTCAGTTGTTTTACTCTACGCTCTGGGAAAAATGTTTTACCGCCGTTACGGGGCATGGTATGCGGCGGCGGCAGGTGCCTTTCTGCCGCCATTGATCGTGTCAGGAGCCACCGCAAGGGGATATGCCGGACAACTCTTTTTCCTGCTGCTCTGTGCTTATGCTCTTTTGAAGTGCCGCAAAGGTTCCTTATTCTGGAGCATCTCTGCCGCCGCAAGCGGTATTGCCGCTATTCTGGCACTTTATTCCAGTATTCTCTACCTCTTTCCGCTTGGGATATTTTTCCTCCTTTACCAATTCCGCAAACGGCGCATATTGCCGGTGCACTGGATAACATTTTCCCTTGCGGCACTTCTGGCGGCGGCGTGGTACGGGATGAATTTTACAAGTTTCCGGCAGTCTCAGCAATTTCAGGAACATATCGGATCTTTCACCGCATTTTATTGCTGGCTGGATTCAGCATTGGCATACAATGCCATTGCTCCGGCGATAGTACCGCTCGCCTGGTTCTGCCGCCGCAAAAAGAGACTTCCGTTTATTCTGGTAACGCTGATCGTTTTTCCTCTGCTGGCGGCAGCAGTGACCGCTCCGGCTCCCGGCAGAGTTTATCTGCCCGGTATCGCGGCGGCGATTTTGCTGCTGGTTCCGGGATGTAAACTGAAAAAGTTCCGTCTTCCTGCGACAGTGCTTCTGCTGGCAATGCAGATCGCCGTTTCGTGGAAAGTACTGCCGGATACCAAAGTCATCAATGAGATGATAAATTACGACCAATGCCGGGGGATCATCACCCTTTACGGTGCCAATGAGAGTTTTCCGGTTGCCTGGAATCATCCCCGGGCCGTGGAGATTTTTTTCCGGCAGTTAAGTGCCGGAAGTGCGATGGATAGATGTATGCTTTTTACCGCTGAAAAACAGATTTCCGGAGTAAACGCCGCCGGGGACACGCGTTTTATGAATATCGCTCAGAATAAATTCATCCCGGTTTCCGGAAATACTCCGCCATATTTGCTCTCTTTGCAGAAAACCTCAAATGTCGCGGAAAATTCGACCGCCTTTCTGCTCCTGCCGCCCGCTCCGGCAGCAGTGACTGCGGCGAAACTCAAATCCATCAAGGCAAAAGAGTTATTATATCTGAATTGCTGGCTGACCACGCCGCTTTCTGCGCCGGATGGCACTATCCACCGCTTTGCACTGGTGACATTTACCGCATCAGAAGCTCAGGTTTACCCCAAAGAATTACCGATTTTCATTCCGGATGTTGAAAAATAGATGATTCCGGCGTATATTAAAGCATGAACAGCAAAATAAAACACCATTTCCACATTGAAATACTCGACACCACGCTCCGCGATGGTGAACAGACTCCGGGCGTAAGTTTCTCCCCTCAGGAGAAGCTGGAGATCGCCCGTCTTCTGCTTTCCCGGTTGAAAGTTGACCGTCTGGAACTGGCAAGTGCCGGAGTTTCCGAAGGTGAAGAGCAGGCAGTCCGCGAAATCATCCGCTGGGCGGTTCCTCACGGTTTTGTCGAACAACTGGAGATACTCGGTTTTATCGACAACGGCAAATCAGTGGCATGGATCGAAAAAGTCGGCGGCAAAAGTGTCAATTTCGTTGCCAAAGGTTCGGTGAATCACTGCAAATTGCAGCTGCGTAAAACTCCGGGCAGACATATCGATGATGTGGTAAAAGAGATCCGCCGTGCCGCTGATGCCGGTTTGAATATCAACTTATATCTGGAAGCGTGGTCAGAAGGGATGAAACAGGATTTTTCCTTCATCTGCGACCTGATCCGCGCCACAGAAGAACTGCCGGTAAAAAGAGTGATGCCGGCAGACACTCTCGGTCTGCTTTCTCCGGAAGAGTGCGGGCGTTACGCCCAGTGGATGCTGGCGGCATTTCCCGGCAGACACTTCGACTTCCACGGTCACAATGATTACGGTCTGGTGAATGCCAACAGTCTGGCGGCAGTCAATGCCGGATTTGCCGGAGTACACACGACGATCAACGGTCTTGGCGAAAGAGCGGGCAATCTGCCGCTGGCACAATTCGTAGTGGCTCTCCACGATTTCACCCGCTGCCGCACACGGATAGTGGAAAAAGAGTTGCAGCATGCTTCCCAATTGATCCAGTCTCTTTCCGGCAAACGCTGCCCGTGGAATATGCCGGTAGTCGGCAGTGATGTTTACACGCATACCTGCGGAGTCCACGCAGATGGCGACCAGAAAGGCGGTTTATACGGCAGCAAGCTCCGTCCGGAACGCTTCGGCAGACAACGGGATATCGCCCTCGGCAAACTTGCCGGCAGGGCTTCGATCGAAGCGATCCTGGATGAAACAGCGTTGAGTTCCGGTCTGACTCAGGAACAGAAAGAGTATCTGCTTTCAGAAATAATCCGTCTCGGCGACAAGAAAAAAACCGTTTCCGCCGCCGATTTACCTTATATTATTGCCGGAGTCAAAAAGACTCCCATGAAAAAGACATTCCAGATCAAAGCGGCGGAATTCACCTCGGCTTTGCACGGAATGGCGCACTCAAGAGTTGCCGTGGAATTCAACGGTCAGAGCGTTGAAGCATCAGCCAAAGGTGATGGCGGTTATGATGCGTTTGTAAAAGCATTGAAGAAATGTTTGAAAGAATTCAAGTTATCCATGCCCAAACTGCTGGATTACGAAGAGCGCATCCCCCCCGGCGGCAGAACCGATGCCATTGTGGAAACTACCATCACCTGGAATTACAACGGCAAGACCCATATCACTACCGGTGTGGATTCAGACCAGGTGCTTGCGGCAGTTGCGGCAACGGAAAAGATGATAAACTTCATGGTGCAGTAATGGGCAAGTTTTACATAATTTCCGGCGATGATGATTTTGCCAGAAAACAGCGCGCCAGAGAGACCGCCATCATGGCGGCAAATTGTGAAGATCCGGAAAATGCCGATCATGTGGAAGTAATTCAGGCAGACTTGCCGGAATTAAAGCCGGATATGATCGCCGACCGCTGTCTGGATGCCCTGCGCACCCCGCCGTTTCTCGCACCTGAAAAGGTGGTCTGGCTCCGCCATCATCCGGATCTGGATAGCTGGAGTTTTGAAAATGCTCCGGCAATAGTCAAAGAGTTGGTCAAGTTCCTCTCCGAACCGCTGCCGCCGGAATTGAGTATCGTCATCGACGGCCCCGGTGTGGATAAGCGCAAAACCCTCTGGAAAAATCTGATCAAAGCCGGAGCAGTTATCGAAGTGCTTGCCGTCGCCCGGGCAACCGACCGGAATTTTGCCGAAAACCGCCGCAATGTGCTAAATGATTTTGCCAAATCCACCGGCAAACGGATCCGCCCGGATGCGATGCAGTACCTGATCGAAGTCATCGGTGGAGATTCCGGCATCCTCGCCAATGAATTGGATAAACTTGCCAGTTATACCGGCAATGCCAATGAAATAACCATCGATGACTGCCGGGCGATCGTCAGCCGCACTCCGGAAGCGGTCATCTGGGAGTACACCGAAGCGATACAAAACGGCAGATGCGAAGCGGCTCTGCGATCTCTTGCCCTGCTCTCAGCCTCCAAAGATCCGGGAATGGAACTGAAACTTATCGCCCTGTTATCCAATGCCTACCAGAAGTCGCTCAATTGCCGTCTGGCGATGCAGGAGTTGGGGATCACCCGTCCATCACCCGGAGCATTTGAAAATCTCTCAGATGAAAAAAAGGCGAAGTTTCCGGATAATCCGCTGATAAAACTTCACCCTTACCGGGCATTCAAGATGTGCGAAACGGCGATGCGCCTTGACGGAGCGGCGATCGCCGGTAAACTCACCCTGATCCGCAACGCCAACCGTGCGCTGGTTTCCGGCGGCGGCGACTCCAGAATAATTCTGGAGCAGCTCACCTTGAAGCTCTGCTTATAGATCAGTTGCCGGGGATCACAAAAGAGGATATCTCCTCATTCAACCGGGCAAAATTCTCCATAAACCAACAGGCTCTTTCATTCTGACGCAGGGCGAATATCGGATCTATCTGCCGGGCATTGCGCTTCAACTGCATTTCTGTTTCCAGAATCAGCAGTACATCATGGTCGATCTTCCGGATGGAGGTCAATATTTCCGCCCAGTTGTAAACGCCCTGCCCCGGCATCCAATGGGTCTCATCCACTCCATCATAGTCGCAAATATGAAAGGAGTTTATCCGCGGTGCCAAAGCAGCGATGATATCCGGCAATTCCCGGTAACGCGTCATAATGTGATTGACATCCAGACAAATTCCTACTCTGGCGGGATCGAAGTCGGCGATGATCTGCAGCAATTCCTCCACACAATTTCCCAGACAAGTCCGGGGCAGGAACTCAATATTCAGCGTCAGATCCATCTCCTCAGCCACCGGCATCAACTCTGCAAGCGTGCGGTGGATCATCTCATTTCTTACCGGATGCTCTTCCATCGGCGGTTCACCGCTGGCATGGATAGTGACCAGTTTTCCGGCGATATCAGCATTATCCCGCAAAAGTTTTACATGATTGGCGACGATCTTTTTGCGGATATCCTCATCCGGATAAGAGGCATCCCATTCGGTTCCGTTGTGAAACGGCATATGGATACTGGCGATATCCATCACCCCCTCTTTGACCAGCTGACGGACATTGCGGCAGATTTGCTGCACCTCTTCGCTGAAAGCCTTTACCCCGAAACACATCTCAAATTTACGGAATTTACTCTGCCGCAAAGCATTGATACATTCAGGAGTGCTGACGCCGCCAAAGGCAGATGTCGATAAAGCGTATGAGATCATAAACTGGATTCCTCACTTTCCGGAGTTTATTTTCAGAAGTTTTTCAATAAGTTCTCCGGCAAGATTGCGTTTTTTGAGATACTCCCCGGCGGAAATATCATCCTTCATAAAAAACTTATCCTTCAACAATGCCGCAGATTGCTGTACCAATGCCGTTTTCTTACCGGATTTTGCCGCCTTTTCACTTTCACATTTAAGAATGGAAAGATAATCAAAGTCATCAACCGCATCAGCAATAACTTTCAACCGGACTCCCGGACGGACACCCTCCGGTGCCGGATAATAGAGGATGCCATGCAGATTTTTCCCGCTGCGAAAGACATTTACATAAGGACTGGTCGTCCACGAAGCCACGCTCCACAAAAGCCGTCCTTTCATACCCAGAGAGAAAGATTTCCAGATATCGGCTCTTTCCATCACCCACGGTTCTTCCACTGCGTAAAGTGCAGTATTGGTATGCCAGATCTCATCTTTGCCAAGCCGGTCGGCGAGCAATTCAGCATCCTCTTTCTGGTGGGCGCGGCACCAGATATCGATCGCACCGTATAACGGTTTGACCGGACCGCCGTAATAAACTACCAGGATCGGGATCTTATGATTTTTCCTCCAGTTGGCGCACCATTTTCTTACTGAGGGGATCTGTTCCGAATGGATCTCATCAAATGCGTAGGTGTAACTTAAATGCACCACATTGTGCCGGGCATGGATCTTTTCGATCGCCTGCCGCTGTTTCAAACTGCTGTTGCGGGAAGTCGGGAATGCAAAAACATTTGCCCCGGCTTTTATATGCCGGATAAGGTCACTTTCGTATGCTTTCAAATCATTGCGGGATTCCACCAATCCGCGCGGCGACATCCGGTGGTCAAGCAGTGAAAGATTCAATGCTTCAAGCAGTTCCTTCCCGGTTCCTTTGAAGCCGTAACGCTTTGCCATTTGATGGTAATTACCGAAAAATCTGCCGGCATCGGTACGCAAATGCGGCGTCACCGGCAATTCAAAATCAAATACCCGCAAATTGACCGGCAATTCAGCAATTTTCCTGCCGTTTTCATATACTTTAAGCATGATCTTATAGATCCCGGCAGCAGCTTTGCGGGGAACCCGGAATTCGACCCAAACAGCCCGGGTCTGACCGGATGAAACAGCAAAATCACGCTCCGGCTGCAATACTTCCGGCCATCTGCCGATCACATTTTCTCCGAGAGATGGACGCTCAGTAGCAATATATTCAAGCACATTCCACTGCATCTGCAAGCCGGGCAGAGAATCGTTTTCCAACCCGATCGAGATATTTTTCAACATCTCTTTCCCGTTATTGCGCAATGCCAATTGGAAACTTTCCCTTTCAGCTTTTGCCGCACTCAGAGAATATGATGTTCCCGGCACAGCTTTTGCGGATGCAGGATAATCCGCCTCCATGATTCTTTCCAGAGAATCATTTGCCCAAATCTGCAGATCTTTATTACTGCACACCAGCAGCGGCACATCCAGTTTGCGGGGCTGGGGATTTTCAAAAGCGGCGATCTCCTTTTTCCACGGTTCAAGAACTTTGGAAAATTTTTCCGGACGGCGGGGTGCATGGAATGATGACAGAGATGAAGTCATCACCGCATATTTACCGGTATAACGGCGGTCGATCATCAAATCTTTGCCGTTTTCCATGACCTGAAGTTCAAAAATATCCCCCGCCGCATCAGCAAAACTCAAATCAGTGACATCCAGCGCAGGAATATCCGTCACGGCACTTCCGACCACCTTGCCGGATTGATCAAGCACGATCACTTTGGCATTGCGGATATCGCGGGTAGCGGTAAGAGAAAGTTTCAATTTGCCATTCTCCCTGACCAGATCTCCGGCAACATGCCGCCCGGCAAAACGCACATCCGGCAAAGTCCCTCCGGAAGTAAGCATGAATTTTCCTGACCAAACTTTACCGGGAGCAAGATCGACAAAACGGAAAAGCAATTCCAGCGTATGCATGTGCTTGAAGTGGACGGTGTAAAACTGAAATACCTCATTGTAATCAAAGATCACATTGAGAATATTCCGGTTTTTACCGGTAACTTTCGGCACCCGGCTGAACCAGTTACGGGCGGGCTCGACAAATGTATCCGCGGCAGAAGCAACTTTGCGGAAAGCTCCGCAGGTGAGCATCAATGATGAATCACTATCCAGCGGGGCTTTGCCGGCAGTGATGGCATCCTGATCATAACCGGTGACGATATTGCGTATCCACGGCGATACTCCATGATGTTTTGCCGAATGGTTGATGATCTGCCAATCGACCTGTAAAACGGCTGAACCGGAATCCATGGTGTAGATCTTTCGGAACTCCAATCCCTCAAGTTCACCGCTTTTCATCCGGTATGAACAACTTACCACCACCTCATCCGGAGTATTTTTCACGATATCAGTCTTATAAGGTGAAAACGATATTTCCCGGTTATATTTGCTCCCGGCAAGGATATGCTCACACATTCCCCCCTTATTATCCGCACTGATATAAACCTCTTCGTGGCGGCTGTTGACCGGAATAAAACTTTGAAGGATCCCTCCGCGGTCACAGTTTATCACAACTTTCAGCAGAGAATTTTTCATCTCCACCATTTCATGGCCGCTTTTACTGCTCTTGTAACGGGAAACACTTACTCCTGCCATTACCTGTACTCCGAATAGT
>JAFVZG010000113.1 GCA_017508285.1 Lentisphaeria bacterium
ATTGCGCCACGACTGCCGCATCCGGGGGAAGCCTCCCCCGGAACCCCCTCGCTCCTCAGCTCACGCTTCGTCGCTTCTTTGGGAACACTCTGCATGCAGACTGCTCCCACAAAATTCCCAAAAATTCCCACAATCTCCCAAATCTCCCACAACACACCGGGCACCGGCATAGAAAAGGGGCTGCCGCTTATTTGCGGCAGCCCCTTGAGGATCTTGCTGTTAAAACTTGAGATCAGTCAAGTTTCAGAGCATCCATTGCACCGGATTCAAAGACTTCACCGACGCTGACCATGGCTTCGCCCGGTTTCAGCGCAGCGGTGTACTCTTCTTCGGCGGCTTTGAGGTCGGCTTCGGAGAAGTCGCCGTCAACAGCCTTGATGGAAAGACCGATACGACGCTCGTCGGTATCGACTTTGATCACGCGGGCTTCCACATCATCGCCGACTTTGAGCACGTCTTTGACTTTGTCAACACGCTCGTTGCTCAGCTGGGAAATGTGGATAAGACCGTCGATCTTGTTGCTCAATTCAACAAAAGCACCGAAAGTGGTGATCTTGGTGACGCAGCCTTTGACGATATCGCCGACTTTGTAGAGTTCGTTGATATTGCTCCAGGGATCGCTTTCAGCCTGTTTCAGACCGAGAGAAATGCGCTGCTGCTCCGGATTGATCTCCAGAATGACCACTTCGATCTCCTGACCCGGGGTCAGAACTTCGCTGGGTTTGTTGATCTTGCGGGTCCAGCTCATATCGGAAACATGGATCATACCGTCGATGTCATTTTCGATCTCGACGAATGCACCGTAGTTGGTCATATTGCGGACTTTACCGACGATGTGTTTGCCGACCGGATATTTCTCAGCGAGCACTTCCCAGGGATTGCGCTCTTTCTGACGCAGACCGAGGGAAATTTTGCGGCTGTCGCGGTCGATATCCAGCACGACGGCTTCGACGACATCATCTTTATTGAGGACATCGCTGGCCTTGTTGATGCGTTTGGTCCAGCTCATTTCGGAAACGTGGATCAAACCTTCGATACCGGTTTCGATCTCAACGAAAGCACCATAGGGCATGAGGTTGACAACTTTACCGGAGACATGGCTGCCTTTGGGATATTTGGCAACGACATCATCCCACGGATTGCGGGTTTTCTGTTTCAGACCGAGAGAGACACGCTCTTTGTCCTTGTCGATGCCGATAACGATGACTTCGATCTCCTGACCGACGGTAAGGACTTCGCTGGGATGGTTGATTCTGCCCCAGGAGATGTCGGTGATGTGGAGCAAGCCGTCAATGCCGCCGAGATCGATAAAGGCACCGAAATCGGTGATATTTTTGACAACACCTTTGACCACGGCATCGACCTGCATATCAGACATGAGGGTCGCTCTCTGCTCGCGGAGGGATTCCTCAAGCAATTCGCGGCGGGAAACGACGATATTGTGACGCTCAACATTGATTTTGATGATTTTGACTTCATACTCTTTGTTGAGGTAGTCATCCATATTGCGGACGGGGCTGACATCAAGCTGGCTTCCGGGCAGGAAAGCGGGGAAACCTTCGACATCGACCATGATACCGCCTTTGACGCGGTGACGCATGATACCTTTGACGATGTGACCTTCGCCGTATTCGGTGGTGATGCGCTCCCAGGCTTTGATGGAATTGGCTTTTTCCAGACTGAGCGTGGGCATATTCTGACGGTTTTCGATCTCCTCCAGAAAGACATCAATATCATCGCCGACATTGACCTCTTCGAAGTTCAGAAATTCAGATGCCGGGACGAAACCTTCGGCTTTGTAGCCGATGTCGATGCGGGCGCCGTCGGAGGTTTTGGCGACGACTTTTCCCGGGACGATCTTACCTTTGCTGATGGTACCGACTTCTTCTTTGCCTTTCAGCAGCTCTTCCATGCTCTCGGGCATGCCGCTGAAATCAAGAAAACTTTCTGCGAATTTGTTTTCTTCCATTTGGTTTGTTTTTCTTGTTGATTTACTTACACACATTACTTCCATTTACTCCGGCCCCGTGCCGGAATAAACCGTACAAATCCTTAATATACCACGCTTTTGCTTGTATTGCAAGGAGTTTTGGGATTTTTCAAAAGAATTTTGAGCGGCGGCATCAATTTTTCAGCAGTTCTGTCAGCTGCGGTGCGATAAAGCGGTTTCCGGCGACGATCCCCTTTGCCGGGTAATCCGTACCGCCCTGATAATCGTTGACGATCCCTCCGGCTTCCTGCACGATAAATGCTCCGGCGGCGACATCGTAAAGCTGCAAACCGTCTTCCCAGTAACCGTCATAGATCCCGGCTGCGGTCATTGCCAGATCCAATGCGGCTGAACCGCATCTTTTGATATCACGCAAACGGGGAAGGATCCGGACAAATTTTTCCAGCGGATCTTCAACTTTGTTGAAGCGCAAAAGGGAAAAACCGGTCGCACAGGCGGCTTCACTGAGAACCGCGCAGTTGGTAACCTTTACCGCCGAACCGTTTTCATAAGCTCCTTCCCCCTTGCTTGCAGTGAAAAGTCTGCCCAATGCCGGAGCATTGACGGCGGCGGCGCAAGGTTTGCCGTTGCGGTAAAGCGCGATGGAAATGGCAAAGTACGGGTGTCTCTGAACAAAAGACTGAGTTCCGTCAATGGGGTCGATGATCCAGCAGAATTCGGATTTTTTCCCGGCGTGTCCGGTCTCTTCCCCGAAGATATCGTGATCGGGAAATCTCTCTGCGATTTTGGCAACGATCATATTTTCCACGGCCTTGTCAGCGACGGAAACCAGATCTTTACTGGTGGCTTTCCCTTCGATATCACCGGAGCTGAGATTGCCGAAATAGCGCAGAGCCTCTTTTCCGGCGCAATTTGCCAATTCATTCAGAAATTCAAGCATTGTCAATTATTCTCCCACAATTTTTGCAGTTCGCCCAAATCGTTGCATGTCCAATCCGGAGTGACCGGCGCGTAACTTGCCAGATCGGCACCGGGCCCCACAATACGGCAGGTGAAACTTCCGGCATTGGTTCCGGCGGCGATATCAGTGGCAAGGCGGTCACCGATCATCAGCGTTTGAGACGCATCCAGCGACAATCTCCCGGCGGCGGAACGGATAAAGCCTGCATCCGGTTTGCCAAGCTGCCGCAAAGTTTTGCCGCTTGCCAGTTCCACACAGCGGGAGATCGCTCCGCAATCGACCAGACAGGTCGGCTGGTCACTCGGACAGAATACATCCGGGTGCGTGGAAAAGCCCGGCACTCCTTCGCGGATAAAGTATGCCGCCTGACAGAGACGCTCATAACAGAGAAGTTTATCAAAGGAAACGATGACTGCTTCCGGATCTTTATCAACGATATCATAGCCGTGCCCGCGCAATTCATCTGCCATTGCCGGCATCCCCAGAAGATAGAGTTTTTTCCACTCCGGATGCTCTTTTTTCAGGGTATCGACCAGAAAATCGGTGGCGGTATAAAAGTTTTTTTCAGTGGCTTTCAAGCCGAATTTTGCCAATCTTGCCACATACTCATCCTTGCTGTAAGAGGTATTATTGGAACAGTAGGCATAAGGGATGCCGCGTTTTTCCAGAAATCCAATGAACGGCATGGTGGTCGGGTAGAGGGTGCCGCCGTGGTAGATGGTGCCATCCATATCCAGAAAAACGGCTTTGATCGCGGAAAATTTTTCTTTATCGGTCATCATAGTAAACTTTCTCCTTAACATTCTGTTAATATAACCCTCTGCCGGAGTAAATACAAGTTTGAATTATCCGGTCTGCCGGTATATATTAAAGGAAAAAAGGCACTGCACCGCCAATAACCGCTTTACATCACAAGGAGTCGTTTTTCATGGATATCCCGCTTATTCCCGTACCTGCCGGTCTGGATACTGAATTGTTTTGTCTCGGCGATGGAGCGTTGATCCATCTGCCGGAGGTTTTGAAACGCGCTTTCCCGGATCATCCGGCATTTCTGGTCGCCGATGAAAACACCTGGCGCGCCGCCGGGGAAAAGGCGGAAAAAATTCTTCAGGATGCCGGATATCCGGTCGCCGGTAAATACATCTTTCCCGGCAATAAACGGCTCCACCCGGAGTATGAGTATTGCGAAATGCTTTCCGGTAAATTTCCTGCCGGATCTGTTCCGCTCGCCATCGGTTCCGGGGTGATAAACGATCTGGTCAAATGCGCTTCTTCGCTGGTCAAAATGCGTTACTGCTGTGTACCGACGGCGTGTTCGGTGGATGGTTTCACCGCCGCCGGGGCGGCTCTGGTGGTCAACGGCACCAAAAAAACGGTGAAGTGTCCGGCACCCAAAGCCCTCTGCGCCGATGTCGGTATATTGAAAACCGCCCCGGCGGAAATGTTTGCTTCCGGCTACGCGGATCTGCTGACCAAAGTGCCCGCCGGAGCTGACTGGGTGATCGCCGATATCATCGGTGAAGAACCCATCCGGCAGGATGTCTGGGATCTTATTCAGGGCAATATCCGCAAATGGATCGCCGACAAAGATGATATGCTGGCGGTATTTGACGGTCTGGCGGCAACCGGTTACAGCATGCAGATGTATCAGGAGAGCCGTCCCGCCAGCGGAGCCGAACACCTTTTCAGCCATGTCTGGGAGATGGAAAATCTCACCAGAAACGGCGAAGATGTTTCTCACGGCTTCAAAGTCGGCGTCGGACTTCTTGCTTCGACCCTGCTCATGGAATTCATCCTCGATCACACTTTTGAGGAATTGATGCCGCTGATGAAACCGGGCTTGACCAGGGAGGAACGGATCTCTGAAATCGATGAATTGCTGAAAGCCGGATGTTACGGCACTGCCCCGAAAGAGACCGCACTGGGCAAACACCTTGAGGAAGAAGATCTTGCCGCCAGACGGCAGCTTATCCGCCGGGTGTGGAAAGATATGCAGGTACGGGTAAAAGAAAGGTTGATCCCTTACTCCCGGATGCGGGAGATCCTTCAAGCCGCCGGATGCCCGGTGACTCCGGAAGAGATCGGCCTGACAGAAGCCCAATTCCTCCACGGCATAAAGACCGCCCAGCTGATCCGCCACCGCTACACGATCCTCGACCTGCTTTATGAACTGGGATTGCTGGATGAAGCGTTGAAGACCCTTGCCGTGATGTACAGGTAGAGTTTTATCAGCTCACAGAGTGTGTGCGGAATATTTGCATTCTGTTGATACGCAGAGTATATTATCAAAATGTATGACAGATATTCCGGATGCTGAGTGATAATATTACAGAAAAAGAGGTGCTGCGTTGAGATCAAATAGTTTTTATACCATGCTGTTGACGGCATTGATGATGGTTCTGCTGGTTCCCGGCTGCAGCGACAATACGATAAAAGCGGATGCCGCCGCCCCGGAAAAACTGATTTCCGGTCTCAAAGATCTTGACGGCAAACGGGTGGCATCGCTTGCCGGCAGCTGTTTTCAGGAAAAAGCCGCAAAAGCCGCCCCGGGAATAAAGATCACCCCGGTCTACTTCAATGACAATATTTCCAGTGTTCAGGCGTTGCTCGACGGCAAGGTCGATGCGGTATTTTTTGAAGAACCGATGGTGACTTTCTGGTGTACCAGTTACCCGAATCTGCTCTACAATGCCGGAAATTACGCCGATGACAGCTACGCATTTGCCATGAAAAAAAATTCGCCGCTGAAGGGAAAAATCGATGCCGTCATCCGGAAACTGGAAGAGAATGGAGAATTGGATCTTTTCCAGAAAAAATGGTGCGGTTCGGTGGATCAGAACCGTAAATTGCAGCAGTGGTCTCATAAAAAAGATTATACCGGTGCGGCAGGCACTCTGCGTTTTGCCACCGATCCATCTCAGGAACCGATGGCATTCACGCTCAATGGAGCATACGCCGGAGTGGACCTTGAAGTCATCAACCGGGTCGCCTATGAGTTGAATATGAAGCTGGAAGTGATCCCGATGAAATTCAACTCCTTTATCCAGGCTTTGCAGGAAGATAAGGCCGATCTGGCAGGTGCCGCGATGTCGGTCACCTCTGAACGGCAGAAAATCGTCGATTTCACCATCCCGTATTGTTACGGCACTCACACCATTCTGGCGTGCAAAACCGGTAAAAAACCGGCGAAAAGCATGCACCGCATCAACTCCCTGCAGGATCTTGACGGCAAACAGGCAGCATCCATGACCGGCAGCAGTTTCGCCGCAAAAACCGCCGAAGTTATGCCGGAAGTAAAGATAATCCACCGTTACTTTGCCAGTAATAATGACTCCATACAGGCTTTGCGCGACGGCAAAGTCGATGCCGTGCTGATGGATGAACCGATGGTCAGATTCTGGTGCGCAAAGTATCCGGATGAGTTGTATCTCGCCGGAGTCTTTGCCAATGATACCTACTCCTTTGCCGTAAAAAGAAATTCACCGCTGAAAGCAAAGATAGATCCGGTGATCCGCCGTCTGAAACGCTCCGGAGAATTGGATAAGTTTCAAAAGAAGTGGTGCCATCCGGATGCCGCCGCGCTCCAACTGGAAAAATGGAGCCATAAAAAAGATTATGACGGTTCAGCCGGTACTCTGCGTTATGCCACATCAGCCGGCCATGAGCCGATGGCATTTATGGTCGACGGCAGATTTTCCGGTATGGATATCGAAGTGGTGAACCGCATCGCCTACGAGCTGAATATGAAGCTTGAGATAATCAATATGAATTTCGCCTCACTTGCATCGGCATTGCAGAGCGATCAGGTCGATATGATCGGCGGAGCCTTATCCATCACCTCTGAACGGCAGGGCAAAATGGATTTTGTCATCCCCTACTGTATCGGCGGATACACCATTCTGGCAAGAAGAAGCGGAAACTGAAATTTTTTCAGTATAAAAACCTCCGGCACAGCAGAATACTTTTCCGGCATAAAGCTTTACCGCTGCGGCGGCATATTACATCTTGTTTTTCAAAAAATCCGGATTATATTATGCTGTTGCTTTATTGAAAAATAAAATTTTCATCTGATACAGGAGTTTTTTATGGAATCTGCCAATCTTATCACTGTTGCGCCCGGCAATCTCCGGCTCGCCGGTCTTCTGGGCAAAGGGATCGATATCACCACCGCCAACCGGCTGAAAAAAGTCGACTACGCCCGTCTGGTGGATGTCTTTGGCAATCACACCGATGATGACGGTGGATGGCGGGGGGAATTCTGGGGAAAAATCATCCGTTCCACCATCCTCGCATGGCAGATCACCCGGGATGAAGAGCTGCTGGAGATCATCAAAGCCACGGTAAAAGATCTGATATCCACCCAGAGTGCCGACGGCTGTATAAGTTCCTATTCCCCTGAGAAACAGACTTCACACTGGGATATCTGGGGCAGAAAATATGCTCTTGCCGGGCTGGTGAGATACTGTGAGGTCGTAGAGTGCGACCCGGAAGTGCTGAAAGCCGCTGAAAAGCTGGTTTTTCACCTGATGACCCAGGTCGGCCCGGGGAAAATCAATATCACAGAGTGCGGTTTCCACGACGGTCTGGCGGCATCCAGCATTCTTTATGCCGTGGTGAAACTCTACCGCTTATCCGGGGATAAACGCATATTGGATTATGCCCGCTGGATCGCTGATACCGGCTGTTCGAGCAGGCACAATATCTTTGAAGAGGCGTTGAAAGGAACCTTGCCGCAGGATATCGCCAACGGCAAATCCTACGAGATGATGTCATGCTTTATCGGTATCGCCGAACTTTACCGGGAGATCCCCGATGAAAAATATCTGCAGGCCGCCATGCGTTTTTACGAAATGGTGCGTGACCGCGAAATCTATATCACCGGGGTCAGCGGTTCCAAAGACCGCTGGGGTGAATTCTGGTTCGACGGCAAATTCAAACAGTGTGTGCCGCCGGAAGAAGCCGGTACTCACGGCGAAACCTGTATCATCACCACCTGGATCCACTTCTGCTACACCATGCTCAAACTTACCGGTGATGCTTCGATCGCCGATGAGATCGAAATAAGTGCCTACAACGGTATTCTCGGCGGCATGCTCCCCGATGGCTCCAATTTCATCCACGGCAACCCGGAACTTACCGGCATTGCCACATCCTGCAAGATCCCCGCCGACGATCAGATCGGCAGGGGATTCGGCACTCCTTTTGACGGTCACGACTGCTGCCGGGCGCAGGGACCTGAAGGTCTGGTGATGATGATGCCCGCAGCGGTGATCCGCACCGGCAGCGGATTCAACCTCAACCTCTTTGAGAAATCCGATGCCGCATTGTTCACTCCGGGCAACCGGAATTGCCGGTTGACTGTTTCCGGGGATTATCCTCTGGATGACAAGGTGAAAATCAAAATTTCCCTCGAAGAAAAAGAGCGTTTCACGCTGAAGATCCGGATCCCGAAGTGGTTCGGCAAAAACGGCTCTCTTTGCGTGAATGGTGTATCCTGCCCGGTAATTCCCGGCACTTACTGCGAACTTGACCGGCTCTGGGAGGAACAAAATGAGATCACCATCGATTTTGCTATTTCTCCGGTACTCTGCCATGACCCCGGCAACAGCGGAAATATCGCCTTTACTTACGGCCCGCTGGTACTTGCGCAGGATGACCGCCTCAATGACGGCATCGCTCTGCCGGTACGCGCCGGTGTTTTGGTCAGAGAAAAACCGCAATCAGGATTTCTCATGCAGTGGCGAAGCAGCAACGGCGTGAAACTTTGCGATTACATCTCTGCCGGCGGCAGCTTCAGCAAGGATAATCTTCTCTGCGTCTGGATGCCGGAAGAAAAATAGAGTTACTTTTTGGCATTGCGCCGGTAACTCAACGGCTGACAGCCGACCAGACGCAAAAAAGTGCGGTTGAAGTGGGCGGAATCAAAAAAACCGGTCTGATAGGCGATCTCGGTCAGTGAGAGTTTGGAGGTTTTGAGCAGTTCCTGAGCCTTGCCGATGCGGTAACTCAAAAGATATTGTTTGAATGTCTTGCGGGTTTCCCGGTGAAACAGCCGGTTGATGTGTTCCTGAGCGACTCCGGTGGCTTTGCTGAGAGCTGCCAGAGTCAGTTTTTCACGGAAACGGGCATGGATGCAGGAGATGATTTTTGCCATCTGATCATCCGGCTTGCTGCCGTAGACATCCGGCAGATTGCTGATCTGCCGGTGTATGCCGGTCAAAATCAGCTGCAGCATTGCCCCGGTGTAGGCGCGGAATCCCTCATTCTGCTCCAGAAGTTCTCTTTCAAGAGCGGCAAACTGTCTTTCAAACAATTCAAGCTGCCCATTGCCGAAAAGCCGGTATGCTCCCGGGCGGATGCCGTTAAGCACTTTTCTGCCCTCGATCCCCAACACTTCCGGCTGAAACATTATATTGCAGATCTCACTGCCGACCGGCAGGGTAAAGGCATGGGTATCCTGCGGAGGACAGATAAAGAGAGTACCGGCACTGACGGCATATCCGGCTCCCCCGATAAAACAGACTCCGCCATCTTTCAAAGCGATCATCAATTCGTAGCAATCGTGAGTGTGACAGCTTTCGACCGGCAGAGTCCGGAATTCTTTCCAGACTGCCATGGGCCAGTTTGAGTGGCAATGCGGCGACAGGGTATAAGTTTTCATAATGAAGGATAATATAACCGGGAAAGGAAGTTTTTGCAAATTTTTGTAATAAATTTTCAAAATAAACTGTTTTTTTACAAAAATTTTTCTTGAAAATACAATTTTTTCCGGTTTTCTGTGGTATAATATGCCGTGTAAAAAACCGATTACCCAATATATCAAACACGGAGGCAAGATCATGAGCGAAACGACCTGTCAACTTCCTTCCAAAGAGGTGATGCTGGATAAGATCCGGGGCTGCTGGATCGGCAAAAATATCGGCGGCACCCTCGGAGCCCCCATGGAGTGCGATACATCCATGCACGATATCAGCTGGTTCACCAAAGAACCTGACGGCAATCCGCTGCCCAATGATGACCTCGACCTGCAGCTGGCATGGCTGGTCATGGCTGAATTTTACGGTTTGGAGCATATCAATTCCCGGCATTTCGGAGAGATGTGGGCAAATACCATTATCGGCCCGTGGGGAGAGTATGCCAACTGCCGTTACAACTGCAATTGCGGCTTTTTCCCGCCGCTTTCCGGCTCCTGTGACAATGACGGCCTCAACCGCAGCAACGGTGCGTGGATCAGAGCGGAGATCTGGGCGTGCCTCTGCGCCGGAAGACCCGACGATGCGATCCGCTATGCGTGGATGGATGCCAGCTGTGACCATATTACCGACGGAATTTATGCTGAAATGTTTGTGGCGGCAATGGAAGCGGCAGCATTCTGCGTTTCCGACATCCGGCAGCTGATTACCATCGGCTTGTGCAAGATCCCGGATGAGTGCCGTCTGCGCGAAAGCATCGAATTGGCGATCTCATACTATGACCGGGGCGAAACCTGGCAGGATGCCCGCAATGCCGTGGTGAAACTCAATGAAGATATGGGCTGGTTCCAGGCACCTGCCAATGTGGCATTTACCGTGATCGCCCTGCTTTACGGCGAAGGAGATTTCGGCAAAACCATCTGTACTGCGGTAAATTGCGGGGATGACACCGACTGCACCGCGGCAACTGCCGGAGCATTGCTGGGTATCGTTTACGGCAACAGCGGTTTGCCGGAAAAGTGGAAAAGTGCGGTCGGCGATGCGCTGGCAGTGATCTCTCTCCACCGTTTTTCGATCCCGGCCGCCTATCCTCAAACCGTTACGGAATTGACTGCCAGAGTTGCCCGTTTGCGGGATATCGGCGAGTTGTACGATCCGGATTTCCTCACTCCGGATGCCGACTTCACCTCCCGTCAGGCGGCAGAATTGATCTGGAAGAAATCCAGTTACCAGCTGGAATACAATCTGATTTTCGCCAATATTTCAGTGGAATATCTGGATAAACCTTATCTGGTTCCGGGCAAACCCAACCGGGTGCGGGTCGGAGTCGATGAGACGATCTCATCAGCCAACACCATCTTTTTCCACTGGAATCTGCCGGAAGATTATCAGTGCGACAGCCCGTCCTTTGATATCGGTTCCCGGAATTACTGTGTCGGGGATCTGACGGTAACGATCACTCCTCCTGAAGAGATCAATGAGAGTATGATCTATCTGGAATTGGAAGTCTCTTCTTCGGATCATCAGTTCCCGACCCCGATCATCGTGCCATTCCGCAAAGCGGGCAGCACCAACTTCCCCAAAGGAAAAATGAACCGGAATTCCAACGCCTGCCGCAGAATGTTTGCGATCAACAAAAGGATCGCCATGTTCCGCAAGTGAATATCCGGCGGGGAATAAATAAGATCGTCATCCGGCACTTATCAGAAGTGCCGGAGTTCCACCCATGATCCGGTGGCGCAGGATTCATAAACCGCATGGACAAATGCCGCAGAGTTGGCTGCATCAGCCAATGTGACCTGCGGCATTCTTTTATCTTTGATCGCGTCAATAAAGTCGGCAAGCTGCGCCGTATGACCGGTGCCGTAGTAGGTCTTGCCGTGGACTTCTGCCGGATCGGCATTGCATTCAAGCGCATTCCGGATAGCGGCTGCATCGCTGTCAGCAGCGTCAAGATAAGTAAGTTTTTCGTCAATGAATTCCAGTTGTGCCCGGGCAGCGCAGATGGTCAGAGCACTGCGCCATTTGGCAAATGCGGAGTTGGTGGCATTGACAGTCACCATCAAACCGCCGGTGAATTCCGCCGTAAAGGCAACGGTATCTTCCACTTCGATAACGCCCTGATGGGTAAGATTGCCGCTGAGAGCGGCGACCCGGCGCACATCACCGAAAAGAAAACGCAGTTGATCGAGAAAGTGGATCGCCTGATTTATCAATACACCGCCGCCTTCTCCGGCGACGGTTCCGCGCCATGGATCATTTTCATAGTAGGCATTGGTACGCAGACAGGCGAAATTCAGATTGACGGTCAGCAATTTACCAAGAAGTCCGGAAGCGATCAGATTTTTCAGCGCGATATTGCCGGGATTGAAGCGGTGCTGGAAAATTCCGGAAGCGACCACTTCCGGGTGTTCTGCGGCACTTTTGAGCATAAGTTCCAGATCTTCTGCGGTTCTGCCGGAAACTTTTTCGCAGATCACATGTTTGCCCGCAGAGATCGCCGCCGCCACGATCTCACCGTGACTGGCATGATCGGTGCATACACTTACGGCGGATAATTCAGGATCATTGAGCATCTGCCGGTAATCAGTAAAGCATCTGCCTCCGCTGACTTGAGAAGCAAGTTTCTCTGCTCTTGCCGGGATCAGGTCGCAGAAAAAAACCGGATCGGCGTCTGCAATGGATTTATAACCTGCCAGATGGGTGGGAGAGATCACTCCGCAGCCGATAATGCCGCATTTTATCATAATTAAAGAATACCTCAGTGTAAAATATCAAAAGTACCGTCATATAATATAGTGCCTCCGGAGTTTTAATTCAAGTTGCCGGTCTTTGTCAAGCGGCGGGATTTCCGGAGGCATAACAGAAGTTTTTCGGGATATTTTGAAAATTTGATCACAAGCGTGCTATCATTTTAAGTGCATGGGGTTTATATTAAAGGCGGAAAAAGAAAAACTGCAAAAAAGGAATGAAAGAGTTTGATTATGAGCGGATCGGTGATCTACAGCGGAAATTTAAGGATTTCACCATGGAAAATTCTGCCGGGAGATAATATCTCTCCGGAAGAGGCGGCGAAATACTCCATTTCAGCCGATGCCCTCGATGACGACATGGCTGAAGAACTGGTCTTCAAAGATCATCTCACCGACTTGAAGGAGATTTTTCCGGATTTCAAACCGGCAAAATCCACTGCCATAGTCAAATGTGTCATCGAATCGGATGTCTCCTGCCGGGTATTGATCTCAGCCGGGGCGGATTGGTGGATGCACGGCTTTATCAACGGCAAACCTTTCGGAGATACCGCAGTCAACGGCAATGTCAGTCACCCGATTACTTCATTTGACCATATTTATCAGGTGACCCTGAATCCCGGAAAGAATACGGTGATTTTTTATCTTCAAGCCGGTATCACCTGGTATTTCGGAGTACAGATATTCCTGATGCCGCAGAATTGGCCGGATGATTACCGTTCACTTGATATCCTCTGCCGGAATATTATCGACCGCACTTATAAACTGCTCCACGAACCGGTCATCCACGGTGTTTCCACCGACAGTGCGAGGATATGTGCTGAATTCACCTATCCGGTCTTGTCGGTTTTGCGCTGGAGAAAGAGCGGCATGAAAGAGTTTTCCGAATCCCGCATCACTCTTTACGGCCAGTGGGAATACTCTCAAATGAGCTGTTTCTGCCTGAACGGTCTTGACGCTGACAGCAGTTATGAGTATGAAATTTGCTGCTACGATGAAAAAACGGCTCTTTATACCAAGATCTTCTCAGGGGAATTCCGGACATTTCCCGCCGGATATCTCCCGCACACTTTTGCGGCATTCAGTGACTTGCAGGTATCTCCGGCACTGAAACATCAGGCGTTGCGGGATTTTGCCGCCAATACCCCGCTGCCGCAGGCGGATTTCATCGCCTCTCTGGGAGATGTGGCATCCGGCTTCGGAAACTTTTCGGCGGCATATTTCACTGATTTCACCGATATTCTGAAAGAGTGCAACTGCCGTCAACCGCTGGAGTTTTCCCGCGGCAATCACGAATTGTGGGGCAGTGAATCAACACTATACAGCCGTTATCTTGGAACTCCTTACGGAGCATTCCAATACGGGGATGTCTTTTACATCCGGCTGGATTCCGGCGAAGATCAGCCCCGTCAGGAGCGGCCTTGCCACTACACCCAGCGCAGTCACATGAGCGAATACTACCGGCAGCAGCATGACTTTCTGGCGGAGGTCATCCGGACTCCCGCCTGCCGCAATGCCCGTTACCGGATCGTGCTTGCTCATGCCTGTCCATTTGAATTTGAATTCCCGTTTTACGGTAAAAACATCCGGGATTTTGCCGGAGAATTCTTTTACGGCGATGATCCTCTCTGTAAAATCGACCTCTGGCTTTGCGGCGATGTCCATTCACCTTACCGCTACGATCCGGTCAGCGGCAAAATCCACGGAGCAAAAACCGGCCGCGCGCGTCCGGCAAATCCGACGGAAGCAGATCGGCGGGATATCCGCTTCCCGGTCTATGTCAATGACGGCCCGGGCTATGCCGGAGCCGACCTCTCGATGGCAGCGGTAAAGGTCGATGCCGACGGAATACATATTTGCAGTTATCTGCCGGATGGCACGGTGGTGGATGATATCGACATCGTTCCCGGCAGAGAATTTCTGGTAAAGAAGAGTAATTACGAACTTTTATGGGAAAATAAATAACATGAAAAATATGGCAGAGCAGGATAAAAAGGAGTTTGAGGCTTTTTTGAAAGAGAATCTCAAACCGGGAGAAACTCTTTTCAGCGAACAGAGCAACACGCTTGACCGCTCTTTTGTGCCGGAACCGGTCTATGAGGAAGATCCGGATCTTACCGGCCTTTATTATGCAGCATGGGAATCGGCGTGGGGACATATATTCACCTGTCCGGGTGCCCCGGTGCAAACCTATATGAATGAAGGGATCAGGATCAATAAGATCTGGATATGGGATACCTGTTTCATGGTGCTTTTCTGCCGTTATGCCGCCAAATATTTCCCCGGCATCCAGAGTCTGGATAACTTTTACCGGGTCATCCACGACGGCGAATATATGATCCTCAAGGTGCACCACGCGGATAATCCCCCGCTTTTCGCCTGGACAGAGTACGAATATTTCAAGCATACCGGCGATATGGAACGGCTGAAATATATCCTCTGCGACAAACAATACCTCCAAAAGCACTATCACTGGCTGGAAGAGGTCAAAGCCGGCAGTAAATTCGCCTACTCATCATCGACGGTCGCCGCCCAATGGGTTCCCGGCAGGGGATTTCTCTGGGCGGGCTGTCCCAGCGGAATGGATAATACCCCGCGCGGCGATGATGATTACACTTCGATATACTGGCTGGATCTCTCAGCACAGCAGGGATTGAGTGCGCTTTACATCTCCCGTCTTTTCCGGATCATCGGTGATGAAGCTCAAGCGGAAGAGTGGTACAAAAAGTTTGAGGAACAGAAAGATTTTGTCAATACCCGCTTCTGGTCGGATGATGATAAGATCTATTTTGACCGTAAAGTGGATGAAAGCGGATTCTGCAAGGTTCTGACTCCCGCCTCCTTCTGGCCGATGCTGGCGGAAATGTGCGATAATGAACAGGCTTCGCAGATGGCTGGCGTCTTTGAAGACCCCGGAAAACTCGGCGGTGAGCGCCCCATACCAAGTTTGAGCCGGGATGACCACCGCTTTACACCCTCCGGCGGTTACTGGCGCGGCAGCATGTGGATGCCCACAGCGTATATGTCGATCAAAGCTCTGGAAAAATACGGCTTTTACTCCCTTGCCGATTCACTTGCCCGAAAGATCCTCCGCCAACAGTTGAAAACATGGCAGAATGTGGAACCGCATACCATCTGGGAGTGCTACTCCCCCACGAAAGATTATCCGGCAGAAAATAAAGTGCAATGCCTGGTGCGCCAGGATTTCTGCGGCTGGTCAGCTCTCGGCCCGATATCACTGTTTATCGAGAATATTCTCGGCATCCGCGATGTGGATGTCATCAGTAACTCCATCGTCTGGGAACCGGCATCTGCCAAACGCAGCGGTATAAAGAATTTGAGATTGGGAAATAATGTCGTATCTCTTATCGCTTATCCGGCACAAGGCAAGGCAGAAGTGGAAGCCTCTGCCGCTTTCACCCTGCGCCTTAACGGCAGCGATATCCAATGCCCTCCGGGAAAAAGCGTGATCCCGCTGCCGTAAATAATTGATCGGTGCAGTCTGCAAGCATACCGCATGCAGACTGCTGTTTTTTTGCAGGGTGGCTTGTGTCGCTTTTTCTGCATGCATTACGCTTCTTTTTGCAGGGTGGGCTCACGCCGCCCCCCTGCACCCCCCGCGGTGCCACCGGCACTTTGGTACTTTTGGCTTGCACGCGCTTTATGGCGTCTGGCTGGCTCGACTCATGTGGCGCAATCCTGCACCCCGCTTCCGCCTTTTATGGCGAAAGCTGGCTTTGTATTGCGCCACGACTGCCGCATCCGGGGGAAGCTTCCCCCGGAACCCCCTCGCTCCTCAGCTCACGCTTCGTCGCTTCTTGGGGAGACTGTGGGAATTTTTGGGAATTTTGTGGGAGCAGTCTGCAAACAGTATGCTTGCAGACGGGGAATCCCGTATGTCCATAAAGTCCATTTAGTCCATAAAGTCCATTTCCGGTCGTCAACGCCAAGTGCGCTTATCAGAGTTTGCGTTTGTCTGCATGCCCTCCCAAATACCGCCGGTCAGAGTTTCCGGCAATTTGCATGCTCAGCCAAAACGCCCGCACTCTGCTAATCATCCCATAAAAAAAGCCGCCCCCATTCAAACAGGAGCGGCAAGTGTGCGGCAAAATATTACCAGAGCATTGCGTAACCCTGGCTGCCGTTGCCAAAGCCGCTTGTGAAAGAGTAGCCTGACAACGGAGCAAATTTGTCGTTCAGAGGACAACCGGGATCGGGCATGGTTTCCACATGACCATCCATAAAGGCAAGGTTGATTTTTGTGCTGTGGCGGAAACGGAAGTTGGTGGGGCTGGTAATGATCCCTTTTCCAACAGACTCTGCAAACATCATGCGCCCGGAGGGAGAAAATCTGGCAATTGCGTGGGTAGGTTTGAATGCTTCTGAGGTATTACCCATCGGCTTTGATATTTTTCCCCAACTGGTAGTGTTCCAGTTGCTGGTTTTGTCTTTGTAATCGTCATAGTAAAACAGATGCAGATTGCAGGAATAATCAGTACCGCGACCTTCTTCGTTGCGCGGGTTGGAACTCGGGCAGTAGAAAACATTGCTGCCGGTATCCTCACCAGAGTAAGTAGTCGGTTCCGGTTTGTAATACGGTGAGAGTCTTTTCCTGAATACCTGAGCACTTCCAATCGCCGATTCCGGCAGATAATCATCGAAATCTTGAGCATACATAGCTGCAAAAGTTGACAACTGCTTCAGGTTATTCAAACAGGCAGCTTTGCGTCCGGATTCCCGTGCAGAATTCAGAGCCGGCAGCAGGATGGCGGCGAGGATGGCGATGATGGCGATCACGACCAGAAGTTCGATCAAAGTGAATTTTGACCGCTTCCCGTTACCACAGGATTGCAAAAACAGTTTCATTTTTTTCTCCTTTGTTTTGGGATGTTATTTTGAAACGTTGTTGTTTTTCATTTTCATCCGGTTG
>JAFVZG010000114.1 GCA_017508285.1 Lentisphaeria bacterium
GTACTTCGCTGTAACAGTGGATAATCCCGGCAACTGCATCGGTTGCGGTTCATGCTTCTATCAATGCCCCGAACCGGGTGCCATCACCATTTACGAGGAGATCTGAATCATGGCTTACAATAAACGCCTTTTGCTCAAAGGCAATGAAGCTGCCGTTTACGGTGCGCTTCTTGCCGGTTGCGACTGCTACTTCGGTTACCCCATCACCCCCGCCAGCGAGATCGCTCAGGCGGCTGCTCTGCTCTTTCCGAAACTCAACCGTACCTTCGTTCAGGCGGAATCTGAGATCGGTGCGATCAATATGGTCATCGGCTGCGCCGCTGCCGGCCGCCGTACCATGACCGCCAGCAGCGGTCTGGGTATCAGCCTCAAGCAGGAGGGGATGAGTTACCTCGCCGCTTACGAAATGCCCGCCGTTATCGTCGATGTCATGCGCGGCGGTCCCGGTCTGGGAAATATCGGCCCGGAACAATCCGACTATTTCCAGGTCGTCAAAGGCGGCGGTCACGGCAGTTACCGCTGTCTGGTCTTCACTCCGAATTCGGTGCAGGAGATGTGCGACATGGTCTACGAGGCATTCCCCATGGCTGAGAAGTACCGGATGCCCGCCTATGTGCTGACCGACGGCGTTATCGGTCAGATGATGGAGAGTCTGGAACTGCCCGAACCGGTCAAATATGATTACGATCCGGAGTGGAAAATGGGTCGCCGGGTCAACGGTGAAGCCAATATCATTTCCAGTATTTACATGGAATACAATGACCTTGAAGCTCTCAACCACCGCCTGCAGGATAAGTATGCGCTTATCCAGAAAACCGAACAGCGGGTCGAAGAGATCGCTGTGGATGATGCCGACTTGATCCTTGTCGCTTACGGGATCAGTTCCAGAGTCGGTCAGGGAGCAGTGGAAATTCTCCGTCAGGAGGGTTTGAAAGTCGGTTTGATCCGGCCGAAAATGGTCTTCCCCTTCCCGCAGGACAGCCTCAAACGCGCCGCTGAACACGCCAAAGGCTTCCTCTGTCTGGAACACAGTGCCGGTCAGATGATCGAAGATGTCCGGCTTACCATTGAATGTAAACGCCCCGTCAAACTCTGCAACCGCATGGGCGGAAATCTGCTCACCGTTGCCGATGTCTGTGACGCTGCCCGGAATATGATGAAGGAGATCTGAAAATGAGCGAGAAAGTTAAATTCGGCCGTTCAAAAGTGTTTTTTGACACCTTCCACCGCCGTCCCGGACCGATCAAAAAGAATATGCACTACTGCCCCGGATGCGGTCACGGCATCCTCCACAAACTGGTAGCTGAAGTCATCGAATACCATGGCATCCAGGAAAACACCACCTTGATCGCACCGGTCGGATGCGCAGTTTTTGCTTACTACTACTTCAATGTCGGCAGTATCTCCGTGCCGCACGGCAGAGCCCCCGCCGTCGGTACCGGTGCCGGTCGTGCCAACCCCGAATCCTATGTTATAAGTTATCAGGGTGACGGCGACCTTGCCGCTATCGGCTTCAACGAATTTCTGCAAGCAGCCAACCGCGGAGAAAAAATGACGGTCTTTTTCGTCAACAACTCCAACTACGGCATGACCGGCGGTCAGATGGCTCCCACCACTCTGCCCGGTCAGAAAACCACAACCAGCCCCTACGGCAGAAATCCGGAAACTGAAGGTTATCCCACCCCGGTCTGTGAGATCGTCAACTCCCTTACCGCACCGGTATACATCGAGCGCGTAGCCCTCACCACCCCCGGACGGGTCGCCGCTGCCAAAAAAGCAGTTTACAAAGGTATCCAGAACCTCAAAGAACGCAAAGGCTTCTCTCTTATCGAAGTAGTCGCCCCCTGCCCGATCAACCTCAAAATGAGTGCCGATCAGGTCAATGAATTCATTGAAAAACAGATGCTCAACTACTTCCCCCTCGGCTGCCTGCGGGATAAAACCGCCGAAACTCCCGAAGGGAAACTTCCTCCGCCGGTCATCCGCGACGAGGAAGCGGTCAGAGAGATCCTCTTCCCCCTGCGCAATGAAAATGCCGTAGCGGCAGACTTCCGCAATACTTCCGGTATTTTCGATCAGGAATTGCGGGTCAAGATCGGCGGCTTCGGCGGACAGGGTGTTTTGAGTCTGGGTGTGATGCTCGCCAATATGGCGCGTCTGCGCAACTTCAATGTCAGCTGGATGCCCTCTTACGGCCCGGAACAGCGCGGCGGTGCAGCCTGCTGTGCCGTCACCGTCAGCCGCAAAGCGATTCCCTCGCCCATCATCGACCGGGGCGGCAATCTGCTTATTGCCATGACTCAGGCGGCATTTGACAAGTACATCGGCGAATTGCGTGAAGACGGTATTCTGATCTACGATCACACCGCCGTCAAACTTCCCCAGCTGCCGGCAACCATGAAAACCTATGGTATCGATGCTCTGGATATCGCCGGCAATCAGTTGGGCAACTCCAAGTTTGCCAACTCGGTGCTTATCGGTGCCCTTGCCGCTGTTCTTGCGGAAAACGGCATGAATGAAGCCGATCAGGCAGACTTTTCCAATGCTTTCAAAGAAGCAGTGGAAGAGAAATTCGGCAAGAAACCCGGTGCGGTCGAAGCTAATATCAATGCTTACGCCGCCGGTTTGAAAGCCATGCAGAAATAACTTCTGTAAAACTCCGACAAGGCTGCTGCAAAACCCCAAAAAAGGTAAGCAGCAGCCTTGTTTATTTTTTATTGTTCCGGCAGGACAAAGGTTGACAGTTTTTTTACGCCCGCTTATTATATTTCTTTTTTGCAGGAATATTCACGCCGCGCTCCTGACCCCGGCAGGATAAGATGCTGAAGTGTTATTTCAACGCTTTGCTGCCAGCAGATCGATATACTCTTTTTCCAGAATATCACTCATCCGGTGCCAGTCAAACTGTTCAAGCACCCGGCATTTGCCGTTCTTCCCCAATTCACGGCGCAACACCGGATCATTGAGCAGCATCACGCTTTTTTCAGCAACCGCATCCACATCTTCGGCGGCGGTAACAAAACCGGTTTCACCGTTTATCACCACTTCCGGAGTGCCATCCAGCGCAAATCCGATCGCCGGTATCCCGACTGCCAGTGCCTGAACTACCGCCCGCGGCAATCCTTCGTGGAGCGACAAATGCCACAGCAGATCTGCCTGAGCGATATATGATGCCACCTCTGCCGGAGGAACCAGACCGGCAAAATGAAAGTTCCCGGCAATATTTTTACTTTTCAACTCAGCGATCAGAGTGTCGTATAAAGGCCCGTCACCGACAAAAAGGAAATGGGCATCAGAATTCTCTTTCAAGACCTGCTCTGCCGCAGGGATCACATATTCATAACCTTTCTGGGCAAAAAGACGGGCAACAGTAACGATCACCTGAGCATGCGGCGGAATACCGAGCTTTTCCCGCAATGCCTCATCCCGTTCTGCCCGGTCAAATGCGGCGGTATCCATGCCGCTGTAAACCACCATATATTTCTCAGCCGGAGCAACTTTGGCAGCCACACACTGATCGGTCATTGCCTGAGCGACCGCATATATTTTATCGCAATAACGGGCGGCAAAGCGTTCAAGGAAAATAAAAAGACGGTTTTTCAACCGACTCTGATAAGGGTGAAACGCCTGACCGTGAACGGTATGCACCACGACCGGAACTCCGGCGGCACGGGCAGCCAACCTGCCGATGATCCCCGCCTTTGAACTGTGGGTATGCACCACATCGAAACGGTTGTTGCGGAAATATTTTTTCAATGCGAAATATGCTTTCAGATCATGCCACGGCGATATTTCCCGCACCAGATCCGGGAACTCCACCACGGGGAAAGTGCCATACCGGGCATTTTCCAGCAATTTCCCCTCTCTTCCGGGAGAAAATCCGGTGGCAAGTTCCACTTCATGACCTTTTTCCAGATGCCCGCGGATGGTCAACATGGTATTTTCCTGCGCACCGCCGACGATCATCCGGGTAATAACATGACATATTTTCATCTTTTTCACGCTCATTTTTTGTATGCCCATTCAATCAAGCCGTTACAGAATCGTTCCCGGTCAGCCGAACTGGGGAAGCCGGTCACACAACCGATAAAAGTTCTGCCGTTGCGGGTAACTCCGAAAGCCAGACAACAACCGGCAGCTTTGGTATAACCGGTCTTGAAACCGAATAATCCGGGAACTTTGCGCCAGTATGGGCGCGCTTTGGTCGGGTGCTTCAAAAGTCCGTTGGTAGCATACACCTCTTTACCGTTGCTGAGTTTGGCGTAACTTTCTTTGCAGACATCCATAATGATCCGGTGACGCATCAATGCCTGACACAAATGCAATATATCTGATGCAGAAGCCAGAGAATTCTCCCGTTTTTTTCCCTGAGGCAAACCGCTTGGACTGTTGAAGTCAACTCCTTTGAGCCCCATTTCAAGCGCGCGTTCATTCATCTTATCAACAAATACCGCCACCCTGCCGGATACCACTTCTGCCAGCATGGTGGCAGCATCGTTGGCACTGCAGATCATCATCGCGGCAATCAAATCCCGGATCTGCAGCTTTTCTCCGGGCGCAAAACGCCTGCCTTCCACAGCAGCTGCCGTTTCCGACATGGCAATGCTCTCATCAATCCCGGCACCATTTTCAAACTTCTCCGCCACCAGCAGCGCAGTCATCAATTTGGTGAGTGATGCCACCGGTACCGGACGACGGGAATTTTTCTCCCAAAGCACCTGTCTGGTATTCAGATCAACAATGATCCCGCTGGTCGCCCGGGAAGATTGTTTCGCCAGATTATCCGGCAATCTGCGCCCCGAACCATACTTCCATGGAGACACTTTGAGTGAAAGGGGTTTTTCAGGATCTTTGATCTTGTTTTTTGCCGTTTTACCATGATGTTCGACTTCGGCACTGGCGGTAACATCTCCGGATTTCTCTGCCGGAGGAGTCGTTTCTGTCTTTTTTTCCTCTCTGCAGCCGCCGGAAATACCCATTATCAAAATCAGATGGATCCCGGCGATAACCAGCAGCAGGATCAGAATATTTCTCCAAGACATAAAATCCCTCTAAATACAATAAATTATCATTGTCTTGGGAATATACCACTTTTTCCGGTAATTGCAAGTAAAAAAATCAAACTTCAATGATTTTTAACACTTGTCAATCCAGCCGGGCAAGTGTATATTATCCTGTGGATAAGATGGAGGTGGATCGTGCGTTTTCCTGAAGCACTTGACGAATTGATCGATTTTCTGAAACTGCTCCCCGGCGTCGGCAGACGCGGAGCTGAAAGAATGGCTCTTGCCATACTCGACTGGGATCCGGAAGAACAGCGGGAATTCGGGGCAGTTGTTGCCGGGATCCCGGAAAAAATCGGCAAATGCCCCCGATGCGGAGCAGTAGCCGCCAAAGATCAACTTTGTGATATCTGTGCCGATTTGCGCCGGGATGATTCGCAACTGTGTGTTGTGGAAACCATTTCCCAACTGCAGGCGGTGGAAAAGGGGCACTATTACCGGGGCAGATATCTGGTTCTCGGCGGCAGACTCTCGCCTCTGGATGGTGAAGACGGCTCATCTCTGAATCTTGCCCTGCTCAAAGAACGGGCATCACGACCGGAAGTAAAAGAGGTCATTCTCGCCCTCAGTTCCGATGTGGAAGGGCGCGCCACCGCTGCCTACTTGAGCGAATTGCTGGCAGATCTGCCGGTAAAATTGACCCGCCCGGCTCTCGGGCTGCCCGCCGGAGCCAATCTCTCATACGCCGATGGAGCAACCATTGCCGCCGCATTCAGCGGCAGAAGAGATGTGGAATAAGGTTGACAAAAGCCGCCTGCCGGAGTATATTTATATTCCGTTATTTTTTATTTTGTCAACTCCGGGGGGAAAATGGATACTCTTCAAAGCTGGGTAACTGCGGTCAACAGCAGTTTATCCGATTATGTATTGACGATTTTGCTTGCCGGATTCGGCATATATATCTCGATCCGCACCAAATTCGTACAGATCCGCTGTTTTTCTGAAGGGTGGCGCAGTTTATTCAGCAAATTCTCCATCCACGGCGGCAATCACGGTTCCGGTTTCACCCCATTCCAAGCGTTGGCAACGGCAGTTGCCGCTCAGGTGGGTACCGGCAATATCGTCGGAGCATCCGGCGCGATCCTGACCGGCGGCCCCGGAGCGATCTTCTGGATGTGGGTGATCGCATTTTTCGGAATGGCAACCAGTTATTCTGAAACTATCCTCGCGCAGGAAACCAGAGTGAAAAATCCGGATGGTTCTCTGCTCGGCGGTCCGGTTTTTTACATAAAACGGGCATTCCCCAACCGTTTCGGCAAATATCTGGCGATATTTTTCGCGATTGCCACCATTGCCGCCCTCGGTATCATGGGCTGCATGGTTCAGGCGAACTCCATCGGAGAAACCTGCAAAACGGCATTCAACATCCCCTCCTGGATCGTCGGCATTGCCATAACTGCTTTTGCCGGATTCATCTTTATCGGCGGGAACTCCCGTCTTGCCAGTGTCACCGAA
>JAFVZG010000115.1 GCA_017508285.1 Lentisphaeria bacterium
CACCCCGAAACTGTAGATGTCACTTTGCTGGGATGGCCCGGTCGCACTTTGAGAAATTATTTCCGGCGCAGCGTAGAGCGGAGTGATCATCACATCATCCGGATCGCTTACACCATTGCTTGAACGGGCAAGACCGAGGTCACCGATCTTGAGGATATTTCCTTCGCTGGCGACCAGAAGATTACCCGGCTTGATATCGCCGTGGATCATCTGGTGCTGCTGCCAGACATAATCCATTGCCGAGGCGAGCTGCAAAGAGATATTCAGCAGAAATTTGGTGGAGATTTTTTCCGGGGATTCAAGCCGGATGGTTTCAAGAGAGGTTCCTTCAACATACTCCATCATGAAGTACTTTAATCCGGAGTCATCACTGCCGGCATTCAGTGCCTGGATGATGTTGGGGTGCGAAAGTTTTGCCGCATTGGCAGCTTCGGTAAAAAGGTTATCCATAAAGTCCGGATCATCCTGCAAATCACCGGAAATGATTTTGCATGCCACCAGACGGTTGAGATTTTGCTGTTTGGCGAGGTAGACAATACCATTGGTACCGCGGCCGAGTTCCCGGATGAGTTCACATCCGGCGACCACTTTTCCGGCTAATTCATTGTAATTGCTGTTCACAGTGAAATTCCTTTCAATTTCTGGTATAATGCCACCGCGTTGCCATCGGTCATGCCGGAAATATAATCCAGAATGCCCTGCAAACGGTCATAAGCGTTATAAGATGTTTCCCCGCAAAGGTGTTCCGGAAGCATCCCGGCGATCCTGCGGCTGCGGCACGAAGGTTGAGTATTGTTGAGTGCGGCATGGGCGATATCGCTCACGCATGGAACGAATATATCCAGCATACCCATGACCAGCTCAAAGCCGGCACCGATGATTTCGGCGATGGATGGATGATTGTAGATGCCTGAAGCACTGCGTTTACGGATCTTTTCAAGAATATCCTTTTGCGGAATGATCTCCGTCAATGGTGTCTTGTGGGTTCCGGCAAGCAGATCGTCGTGATGGCGGATGAATTCATTTGCCGCCGAGCGGACAAGGGTGCCGATCACCTGAGCGCGCAGGTACTCTGCTTTGCGCAGCGGAGAGGTCAGGGTTTTTACATAATT
Organism: Lentisphaeria bacterium; assembly: GCA_017508285.1. Taxonomy (GTDB): domain Bacteria; phylum Verrucomicrobiota; class Lentisphaeria; order Victivallales; family Victivallaceae; genus UBA1784. The sequence continues at coordinate 1,113 of JAFVZG010000115.1, forward strand.
TGCCGCAGCATCGGAATCTATGATGGCAAGAAAGTTCTCTTCCAACTCTCCGTATTCGATCAATCCCTGCCGCAATGAATCCTCAAAATCCACCGTTAAATAAGCGATGTCATCGGCTGCCTCAAGGAGAAAACTCAAAGGGTGCCGTTCCCAGCTGTGCCGGTCATGGCGGATCATGCCGCAAAATTGGGCAACTTCATCAAAATACTCTTTTTCACCGGCGAAAAATCCGCATTTTTTCAGAGAACTTTCCGCAGAACCGGGGTATTTGGCAAAGGTTCCCAGTGTGGCACAGGTCAACTGCATTCCTCCGTCACGGTCAGGCATCTCCAGTCTGGTCAGAATGCGGAAGCCCTGGGCATTGCCGTCAAAGCGTTCAAAATCCCGGCGTTCACTTTCACGCATCTCTTCCCGGATGCTTTTTCCGGCATCAGAGTTTTCAAACCAGTAACGGATCGCCTCTTCACCGGCATGACCCAGCGGCGGATTGCCGATATCATGGGCAAGTGCGGCGGCGGCAACTGCCGCGCCGATATCACTGGGGTGTGCTCCGCCGGTATCGGCTTCTTTGCAGATGAATACACCGGCGGCGGTGCCCAGACTGCGGGCGATGCTGCTGGTTTCCATACTGTGGGTCAGCCGGGTGTGGATATCGGTGGAACTGGAGAGGGGGAATACCTGGGTTTTATCCTGCAATTTGCGGAAACTTCCGCTGAATACGATCCGGTCAAAGTCCCGTTGAAAGGGGGAACGCTCCGGAGTTATTTTTCCCGGGGTATCGGTACACAACCGATGCGGGGATAAAAGTTCTTTCCAATTCATTTGTGCCATTGGGCATAGTCTCCAAAAAAACTGTCATTATCCGGTATGCTCTCCGGATTTTCTTCACATTTGGTAATATAATCATTATCCGCAAATTTACAAGTAGTCTGTTTGCAAAAAATCCCGGACAATGGTATATTATCCACCAGTTTTTATACCGGTGATGTTTATTATACAGGACGATGCAAAAATGAGTTCGGATGGACAGGGTAATTCCCGCTGGAAAAGGAACCTATTCTTTATATGGCTCTCGCAATTTCTTTCGCTCGCCGGATTCGGCAGCTGCATGCCGTTTATTCCCAAAGTTATGGAGGAGTACCTGGGTATCACCGACCGGGCGTTGCGGCTGCAGTTTATATCAGCGTACCACTTTTCCGGAATGATCAGTTTATGTGTCGCCACGATAGTCTGGGGCATGCTTGCTGACCGTTTCGGCAGAAAGATGATGCTTTTGCGGGCGAGTTTTGCGGCGGCGATATTTTACCCGCTGCTGGCGTTTTCCCCGAATATCTGGGTGCTTTTAGTGGTGCGTTTCTGCTGTTCCTTCTTTTCCGGCACTTACAATCCGGCTCAAACTCTGGCGGTTTCCACTGCTCCGGCGGATAAACATGGATTGGTTCTCGGTGTTTTGAGTACCGCATTGTGGAGCGGTAATATGCTCGGCTATATAATCGGGGGATTTGTAGCAGAGAAGTTCGGTTACACCACCGCGTTTGTCAGTTGCGGAGCGGTGTATGCTTTAAGCGGTATTATGGTCATGTTTATGGTGAAAGAGGATTTCAACCGCAAAGTGGAAGCCAAAAAGCTGGCGGCGGTCAAAAAGCCATTCCGGCAGCTGCTTACTCCGGCGGTTGCCGGTATTATGCTGATGGTCGCTCTGATGGGAATCGCGCGCCGGATCGACGAACCGTTTCTGACCGAATTGGTCTCTGATGTAATGAAAGGGGGAACGGAGGTTATCGACTTTTTCTTCTTCTCCATAGAGGGAAGTTCTGTATTTTTTACCGGGATAGTCAGCGCGGCGGCGGCTTTGGGGGGGATTTTTTCCGGAGTGGCAGTCGGTTGGCTCTGCGACCGGATGCTGCCACGCAAATTGCTGATCCCGGTTTTGATCTGCAGTGCGCTGGGAGTGGTTGCCCAACTGTTTGCTCCGGGGGTGATCTCTCTGACGGTGGCAAGATTTTTTGCCTACTTCGCCGCGGGGGGGATTCTGCCGATATTGCAGTTGATGCTCACCAAGATCACCCGTCCGGAGTTACGGGGCACATTTTTCGGCTGGTCAGGGAGTCTTTCCACTGCCGGAGGGGTATTGTGTGCCTTGGTCAGCTGGGCGGTCGGTAAGTTTTTCGGTTTGCGCGGCATCTATTGGGCGGAAGCGGTGATATTTGCCATGATGGTACCGTTGATGATCCCGATCGGCAGGGCGATCAAAAGAGAATTGCTTGAGGAATTCAAAGATAAGTAAGACAAACAGCATATCGCATTATCCAAAAGGAGAGTATTATGAGTGAAGCAGTGCGGGAGATAAAGTTTTTTTCAGAGGCAGATAAGAGTATGCAGCCGGCATTTTTTGCTCCGGCATCCGGGAGTGACCCCAGACCGCTGGTAGTCGCTTTGCATACCTGGAGTTACAGTTACGACAACGGTCAGAAAGATATGTTTTTCCAAGAGTGTGCCAAGCGTAACTGGCACTGTATCTTCCCCCACTTCCGCGGGCCGAATTGGGGAAAAGAAGCCTGCGGCTCCGATCTGGTGGTATCCGACTTGAAGTGCGCGGCGGCCTTTGTCAAAGCCAATTATCCGGTGGATGAAAACCGGGTGTTTCTGCTTGGCGGTTCCGGCGGCGGTCACGCTTCACTGTTGATGGCGGGGCGTCATCCGGAGTTGTGGAGTGCGGTATCCTCGTGGTGTCCGATATCCGATGTGGCAAAGTGGCATGCCCAATGTTCTTTATTTACCAACGGCAACCGGGAATACGCCAATCATATCGAGCAAGCCTGCGGCGGTGATCCGCAGAAAGATCCGGCGGTTTACGCAGATGCCATGCACCGTTCTCCGGTGACCTGGCTGCCTGGTGCCGCCGGTAAGGTGATCGTTGATATCGGTACCGGTATCCATGACGGGCATTCCGGAAGTGTTCCGGTTTCGCAGACACTCAACGCTTTTAATCTGCTGGCGGCAGAAGCCGACCGGATCAGCGAAGAGGATATCAGATATATGACTGAGCAGGAAGCCATTCCGGAACATTTGAAATTTGCCGGAGTTGATCCGGCTTACGGTGAAAATAAGGTGCTTTTCCGTAAAGTTTCCGGCATGGTGCGGGTGACTTTGTTTGAAGGAGGTCACAATTTGCTTTGCAGTACGGCATTCGGATTTCTGGATAATCAATCCGGCGGCAAAGAGCCGGTCTGGTTCAACGGTGATTGTACAAATGCCGGAGAAAACGGGGAATTGAGCCGATGAAAAAGAGCGAAGGAGCCTCTTTTGCCATATTTTGTGCTGTCATTCTGACGCTGTTATTCAGCGGATGCCACCATCCCTATGACCGGATGCCGATGGAGCATCCTGAGGCGTGGACTCCGACTGAGATCGAAATTATGCTCGGCGGGGATGACCCTCTGGAAGGCTTCAACCGGTCGATGTTCAGCTGTACCGATTTCCTGATGAAGTACGGTGCCGATCCGCTTGGCAGAGTTTATACGACGATTTTTCCCCGTCCGTTTATCAAACACTTCAACAATGTCTGTGTCAATCTGGAGTATCCTGCAAGGGCGGTCAGTTCTCTGCTGCAGGCGGAATGGCAGGCAGCTGGAACTGAGACATTGCGTTTTCTGGCGAACAGCACTCTGGGAATAATCGGGATATTCGATGTGGCACAGAGCTGGTGGCACATTCCTCCGGCTGAAGCGGATTTCGGTCAGGCATTTGCCACATGGGGTTTCGGACCGGGTGAATCATTGATCCTTCCGCTGCTGCCGTCGATGAATGGCAGAGATCATCTGGGCTTGCTTTTTGATACGGCGTTTGATATAAAGACCTATATCCCTTATGCCGGTTATGCGACCTTTCTCAACCGGATGACCGTGGCGCAGGATGGTTATGCTCAGGTGGTTGATAGTGCGGCTGATCCCTATAAAAATTACCGGCAATTGATGCTCATCCGTCGTGAATTGCAGTTGCGGATGTGGTTTTATAAAGAGATCCAGCGGCAGTTGACAGCTTACAGGCAAGCTCAGACAGAGAATAAAGACAGCGGAAAAACGGCACCGGATATCCCGAAATGGGTTCCCCCGGTGCGGCCGGAATATCTGAATTTCGGCAAATACACTCCGCTGCCGAACTTTTTTTCCCGCAACAGTGAAACTGATACTTTGCGGGTGATGTTCTTTCAGCGGCAGCGTGACCGTGACTGGTGGTATATGCCGCTGTCGCTTTTCAACGGGGATTTCCTCAATGACGGTTTCCGGCGCAAGGTGGAATTGATTCCGGAAAGACCGGGATTGCGGTATTGCTTCTGGGATGCTCCGGAATTGCCGGAGGATGCTCCGGCAAGACCGGAAAAGCTGGTGATCATGCTTTCCGGTATCGGGGGGACTTTTACCAACACCACCATGACTGCCCTTGCTGAACAATTCAACAATGCCGGATATAAGATACTTACTCTTGACAGCACATTCAACTGGCGGTTTATCATTGCTGACAGCGAATGCAAACTGCCGGGATATCTGCCGGATGATGCCGCAAGAGTGCGGCGGGCGATCCTGGCGGTATTGGCAGATTTGAAAAAACGGCAATGGATAAACTCTCCGCAAATAATTCTCTGCGGTTACAGCATGGGTGGAATACAGACTTTGAAACTGGCAGAGATGGAAGAAAAAGACCCCCGGTTGAATATCCACCGGTTTATTGCGGTCAATCCCCCCGTGTCATTGGAGTCGGCATTGAAAAAGATCGATTCTCTGGTTGCCGGCAGTGCCGGTTGGAGCAAGGAGAAGATGCGGGAAAATCTGATTTCAGTCGCCGGTAATATGTTTATCAAACTGGCACCGCACTATCTGCATGTGGATGAAAATACTCCGCTCAGTGATTACCGGAAGTTTCTGGTGCCGATCGATGATGAATGTGCCAAGGTGGTGGCGGGGATCTATTTGAAACTCTCGATGCGCGAAATGCTTTTTGCCGCTCACCGGGAGAAGCCTTTGAATGGTTTCCCGGAATACCGCTGGTCAGACCGGATGGAGTTGTATCGCCAACTTGACAAAGTGACCTTTGAAGAGTACGCTTATAAACTGCTTACCCCGTGTTATCCGGGGAAAAGCACCGGGGAATTGCTGGCGGCATCCCATCTTTATTCGCTGGATAAGACCTTGCGTGATTCACCGAAGATCCGGGTATTTCACAACATCGACGATTTTCTGGTCACCGATCAGGAAAGGCGTTATCTGGATGAAGCATTGAAAGAGCGTATCGTCTGGTTTTCCAATGGCGGTCATCTGGGTAATCTTTATTACAAAACTGTTCTGAATATGATCGTTGATTCCGCCCGCTGAATCAAAACGCTACCGGGGAACAACTCTCCGGTGCGGTGCGCAGGAAGAAAAAAACGAGGGCTGAAGTTTACCTGTTTCAAGGTTTTGCTTCAGCCCTTGTCTGCTGTACCGACAACTTATTTGGTGTCGGGCAGTTCTTCCAGTTTGATATTTCTGAATTCGATACTCTGCCCGGCCGGGACATTCAAATACATATAGACACAGGCTTTTTCCGTGCCCTGCCACCAGCGGAAAATATTATCTTTTGCCACGGTACCGGTTTCAAAGGTATGAGAGAGTTTTTTCCACTGAGTGGTCAGTTTATTATTGGCACCGCAGCAGAACATGGCGATCCAGCCGATCCGCTGTTCTCTCACCGGAGTTCCGGCGGCGAAGTTGTTTCCGCAGGGAGCGGCGAGTGTTATTTCATAGTGATCGGCTTTTTTGACGATGGATTTTACCGCTGATTTGGAGATGTTGAAGTTGGGCAGATCGCGCATTTTGCCGCTGGGGTCAACATCAAATACCACCCGGTCAAGGGCAGTGGAACTCCATTTGGAAGCATCCTTTACCTTGATAACAGTATCGGTACTTTTGCAGTCGGCGGTCAATTCAGTCTCGGTTCCCGGGCAGACATTGATACTGGCGGGGATGATCTGCCGCTGACTGGTACTGGGGATCACTCCGAATTTGACTATTCCGGTGCCGTTTCCGGCGGTCTGCCGGAATTCACCGGAAAGCCGGTAGCGTTTGGCGGTATTGATATCCAAACGGTTTTTGCTGTAGAAATCTGAAGACTTGCTGACCGAGAGCACACCATCTTTTTCCGTTAACCGGTTGCCGAAAAGGAAGTCTGCCGGTTTTGCCGGAGCCAATTCTGCCCCGGAAAGGGTGAATGCGAAGGTCGCCGCCGCTGTCAGTTGCATAAGGGAAGTGATTTTCATTTTTTAATTCCTTATTTTAGAAGTGTTTGATTGTAAATTCCCGCAGATCGCCGTGGTAATAACTCATTTTGCGGTCGATGCCGAATTCAATTTTGTCATGCCCGCCGAATATGAAAGGCTTGAAGTAGAGAGCCCTTGCACTCAACGGGAAAGAACGGCTTTTGCCGTTGACCGTGAAGCGGATATTGCGGCAGTCATAAGAGATCGTCAATTTATTCCATTTGCCCGGTTCGACAGTCAAATTGGTGGCAAACGAGTGGGTTTTCAACTCCCGGTCACCAAAGGCGAAGTAGAGCCGGTCATACTTCAAATACGCCGAAGCCGAGCCCAGCCAGCGGTCAAAGTGCCGGAAAAGCACCATCGGTTTGCCGGTATCTGCCGGACGCAATTGCATGGAGAGGGTGAATGAACCTCTGGGAAAAACTTCTGCAGGGAAGTTGATATACTGATTTTCCCCGTTAAAATGCAGATATTCGCCATCATTATCTTTTTCCCATCGGGGGGCGGAGGTTTTGCCTTTGGGGTAGGGAACTGCACTGCAGAATGGTTCGCAATAGACAAATCCGCCGCCGAGCTGGGCATCGAAGCGGGCATCGCCATTACTTTGCATCATAACTCCGTGGCGGCTGTCAAAGCGGTAAGTCAGATCCGGGATGAGAGCCGCGGGGAGGGGGGCGGCAACCACCTTCCGGTCGGTCTCAGAGAAAAGATTGACCGTGATATACTTTTTCTCCGGCCGTTTGGGCAGAAGCGGTTTACTGCGGAATATTTTTCCGGATTTACTTACGGCGCGCAGCTGATATACCGGAAAACGGAAATCACTGCGGAGCGTTTCAGAGATGCTGGCGGTTTTACTATCCGGATGATATGGATGATCGGGAAGTTTCTCAAAAAATTCCATATCCAGACGGACCCTCTCTTCCGGAATGACCAACGCCGCCATTTTTTTGAGTTTTTGCAAATCGGCAAGTTTGAAAGTCGATTTTCTGCCGTTGACAGTTACTTCCAGTTCTGCATCAGCGACCTCGCTGTGAGGCAGAGTGAGGATGAAGTTGCAGGGCTGGCACCAGATCAGAGAATTGGCACCGGCACTGTCACCATTGCGCCGGATGTTGTAAGCGAAGTTGACATTGGGAGCGTGCCACGGGCGCAGATGCCACTGTTTTGAATTTTTTACAGAAAAATTCACCGGCATAAATTTGGCTCCCTGCATACTGAAACTGCCGGAAAATACCGCAACTTTACTGCGGTCAAATTCGTTGAATTTGTCGGCGGCGGCGACCTCCCTTTCATTGTCGAGGATCTCCAGCGAAGCCAACTTTTCATTGGCAGTAAATCCGGCTTCAAGTTTATAACGCCCGTCGGCGGTTGCGGTCGCGTTGAGAGAAAATTTTTCCGGAATAAGCATATCTCTCAAGGGTTGACGGAGTGATTTGTAGACCGTACATACTGTCGGACGCAGATGGATATAATGGAACCCGGTGAATTTACGGGTCTTTCCCTGATGAGTGACGGTCAGTTCCGGCAGGATGATTTGATGGGTACTGAGAGATTCGGTGGGAATATCGTAAGTCACCGCCCGGAATTGCGCCGGATCAAAACTCTCTTCGGGAAATTGCCGGATGAGTTTGCCGTCGATATCGCGCAAGGCGGCAGAAACGGTGTATTGGCCGGAAAATTTACCGTCGGGGATATTCAGCAATTCCAACTGCAGTATTTCACCGGTTTTCAAGGTTTCCCGATATGAGAAGATCAGGTCAGGAATATTTAAATCGTCGCCGGGATTGGGGGAACGGGGTTTGCCGCTCATCTCCCCCAAAGCATAAGAGATCAACCGCTGAAGAGACAGCGAGTTGTATAATGTCGGCTGGAAACAGGTATTTTCATTGACCTCGTTCCACTCAAAAAAGAGCAGATAATCCGGGTTGCCGGCAGCGGCGGCGGCGAGGGAATGGCGCAATTTCGCCGTGCCGAATTCCCCGTGATTTACTCCGGACATATGGTTGATATATCCGTGCATGATGCTGTTGCCCAGAAGTTTATCCTGAAACTCTTTTCTGGAAAACTCTTCCTTGAGCATGGGCAGGATCACCTTGCTGTAAAAGGTGGTGTCAAAGCAGCTCATATAACTGCCCATGGGTTCGGTATAATTGATTGCCGGATTGATCTGGATCCCGTCAAATACGGTCAGTATATTGCGGATCTCCTGCCGGTAACGCTCTTTGGTTTCTTCGTCAGTTTTACCGTTTTTCAGAAATGCTTTGACATCCTTCGGTGCAATATCCATTTGAGCCATCAGATAGAAACCGTCGGGGAAATCTTTGCGCGCCTGATCCAGCATCGGTTTGATATTTTTGATGTTGGAGTAAAAGAGATTGTAAGTCGGCACCAGAATTTTGTTATTCACTCTGGCGGTGAAAGGTGATTTTGAAGCGATCTCAAGGATGGTTTTCAAATTTTTATAGTTGTTGTCAAAGCCGTACTGCACCACCTCTTTTACCGGCAGAGTCCCGTTTTGGACGGCGAATTTGTCGGTATCCCGGTAGAGGGCACCTGCGGCAATATTGGCAAGACTCCCCAAGCCGTTGAAGCCGTATGATTTGACGATCTGCGCTTCTCTGAGAAAACTTTTTTCAGTCACATAGGCAAATGTACCATCTGCATAGCGGGTGGTACGGTCAATAAACAGCGGCCGGTCGATCCACTTATGCAGATAGTTTTGAAACAGACCGTACATAAATTGGAATTCCGGGAAAAATATCGCTTCCCCGGCGACCCGTTTACGGTCTCCGGTGCGGAAACTCTGTACTTCATCGCTTCTGGTGAAGCCTGTAGCAAAAGCCGCCAGACACATCGTCACGGCGGCAGTTAAAATAACAGCCCGTTTCATCATCAGAGGGTACCTGTGATCAACGGATCAAAGTAGAAACTCTTGCCGTGAAGATTGACCGTCGGGTCAACAATGGGGGAAACGTGACCGTCTACCCAGAGCAGATTGGCGGCTTTATTGTGTCTGCCGTCTGCGTAACCTGCGGCAGTATTCAGATTCTTGATGATCCAATAGTGAGGCGATTTGGTGCCGCCATCCCAGGCATCGCCGATCATCAGTTTATTGGAAGGGCTGACGATTTTGACAAATTTCAATCCGGTACGCGCCTCCATGCCGATGGTGGTGTTGTAGCCGTAACTGGTGTAAACGTAGCAGTGGATAGCATTGGGGTAGCCGATGATATTGTCATTGGTGGCAGAAACCATTGATGCTGCCCGGTCGCAACTGACCGAGGGGCAGAAGTAAACTGCAGATGCCGGCAAATGGCCATCTTTGGCAAGCGCGTAACCCCAGTTCCACTTCGCGGTATACTCTGAATCGGCGAAGGAGTGAGGCGGTACGGCATCATCATTGGCGGCGGCGTATGAAACAAAAGCCATGCCGAATTGTTTGAGGTTATTGATACAACTGGCACTTCTGCCGCGCTCACGGGCGGAATTGAGTGCGGGCAGCAAGATCGCTGCCAATATCGCAATAATGGCAATAACCACGAGCAATTCGATCAAAGTGAACCGGTACCGGTTCACTTTCCAGCTGGAAAGTGAAAGAGTTTTCATTGTACAAATCTCCCGATTTATTGGTTTGTTTACGCAAAATATTGCGCTTTACATCAGTAAGTATATACAAGATAACGCTGTTTTGCAAGTACATTGAAATAAAAAACGGTAAAAGGATATGCATTTTACCGTTTTTTACCAATATATCAGTAGATAAAGAGCATTTCCCGGTATTTGGGCAGGGGCCAGCGGGCATCATCGACCTGATATTCAAGAGAATCCACCGCCCGCCGGACTCTTTCCAGCGCACTCAGGATCTCTGCCGGTTCTCCGCAAATGGCGCGTTTCAACTCATCAGCGGCACAACTCAATTCATCCAGTGACAATCCCATCCGGTCAGCGGCACACTCCAGTGCAGCGATACCGTGACTGCGGCGGCAATTCTGCGCGTCATTCAAGGTGGAGCAGAGCCGTTTGAATTCATCCACTGCCACGGGAGAGATCATACTGTTGGCGATTTCAAGGGCGATTCCGGCTTCAATGCGGAGTTTGCGCAAATACTCTTCCAGCATGATCTCGTAGCGGGAATTCAACTCCGACTGGGAGAGAACGCCGTATTTCATAATGAAAAGCTGATTTTTTTCATTTTTCAGCGGTTCGATAGCTTCAAGAGTGCTGCGCAAATTGGGCAATCCCCGTTTGTCAGCTTCCACGATCCACTCTTTGCTGTAGTTATCGCCGTTAAAAATGATTCTCTTGTGTTTGCGGATGATTTGCTGAAGGATCTTTTGCAGACCGGAGTTGAAGTCGGCATCTGCCGGAAGTTTTTCCAACTGTTCCGAAATGAAGTCAAATGATTCAGCAACTATGGTATTGAGCATCATATTGACCGCCGAACAGGATTGTTCCGAGCCCGGTGCGCGGAATTCAAACTTGTTGCCGGTAAAGGCAAATGGACTGGTACGGTTGCGGTCGGTCGCATCCCGGGGCAGGGGCGGGAGCATATCCGCACCGATTTTCAACGCTCCGGGGCGGCACTTGGAACCGGTGACGCTTCCGGCTTCGATCTGTTCGATCACTTCAGTCAACTGATCGCCGAGGAATATGGATATGATCGCCGGAGGGGCTTCGTTGGCTCCCAGACGGTGGTCATTGCCTGCGCTGGCGGTTACCGCCCGCAACAGATCGCTGTGCAGATCTACCGCCCGGATGACCGCACACAAAGTGGTGAGGAAAATCGCATTGCGATGCGGGTCACTGCCCGGTTTGAGCAGACTCAAATCGCCGTAATCGACTGACCAGTTGCAGTGTTTACCTGAGCCGTTTACTCCGAAAAATGGTTTTTCATGCATCAAACAGACCAGATTGTGCCGGTCAGCCACCACCCGCAAAACCTCCATGATGATCATATTGTGATCGACAGCGAGATTGAGTTCCTCAAATCGCGGGGCGATCTCAAACTGGGCGGGAGCAGCCTCATTGTGGCGGGTCTTTGCCGGGATGCCGAGTTTCCACAACTCTCTTTCCACTTCAGTCATAAAGGCAAGTACCCGCGGTTTGATCGAACCGAAGTAATGATCTTCCATCTGCTGATGTTTCGGCGGCGGCGCACCGAAAAGGGTGCGTCCGGTCTGCATCAGATCGGGCCGCTGCAAATAGAAGAGTTTATCAATGAGAAAATACTCCTGTTCGGCACCGAGAGTGACCATTACCCGTGCTTCAGGCAGTTTGAAACACTTCATCAATCTGGTGGTGGCGTGATTCAATGCCTGGATCGAGCGCAGAAGCGGGGTTTTTTTATCCAGAGCTTCTCCGGTAAAACTGCAGAATGCCGTGGGAATACACAAAGTGGCTCCGTTGCTGTGCCGTTTGATAAATGCCGGACTGGTCGGATCCCATGCCGTGTAACCGCGCGCCTCAAAGGTGCAGCGCAAACCGCCGGAAGGGAAACTTGATGCATCAGTTTCCCCGCCGATCAGGTTTTTACCGGAAAATTCCATCAGGGCTTTACCGTCGCCGCTGACTTCCAGAAAAGCATCATGCTTTTCAGCAGTGCCGCCGTTGAGCGGCTGGAACCAGTGGGTGAAGTGGGTCGCACCCTTTGCCAGAGCCCAGCATTTCATGGCTTCGGCGATATCCCCGGCAAGAGCCGGGTCGAGGGGGCGGCCGAAATTGATAGTTTTTTCCAGTGCGCTGATCACATCATCATTGAGATATTGTCGCATGACTCCGGTGGTGAAAACATCTTCCCCGAAATCATCCATGGAAACTTTCACCCCGGGCATCGGAGGATATCCATGGCGCACTGCGATAAGATTTACCGCATCGGCACGGTTGCAATTACTCATGATGAATGTGACCTTTCTTTATAAACAGTATTGATATAATATATTCCTTAAAACGGTTCAACGCAAGTTAAAGTTTACAGAATATATCATATACCTCTTTCTGAGATGCCGCCTGCATGATCTTATCCGGATTTTCCGGCACAGAGAGCAGGGTTCCCAATGCCGCCAGGCATTCGATATGCGGCGAAGCACTGCTGTCAGGGCTGAGGCAGAGAACAAAAATTCCGGTCGGTTTGCCATCCAGAGAATCAAACTGGCAGCCGTCTTTCTTTATACCGATCGCCAGAGTGATCTTTTTTACAGCATTGCATTTGCAATGCGGGATGGATATGCCGTTTTCGAAACAGGTTGAAGCGATATTTTCCCGTTTGAGCAATTCATTAAGGCAGTATTCCGGATCGCTGATCTGCTTTTTATCAGACAATAGAGCAAGCAATTCCCGGAATATCTCCTCTTTGGTATTGCCCTGCAGATCCATGATGATCAAATCCGGAGAAAGAGCCTTGAGCAGGGTCGTCCGGTGGATATGGGCCTTGGGAGCTGTTTGCTGCGGGGTGCATTCCGGGCGCAATTCGTCGGCACTGACGATTTTTTTCAACTCTTCAAGCTCCAGATGGAGTGAGACGATGGTTTCAAACATCAATGCTTTGATAAACGGCAGTTCATCCGGGTTGGATTCAAAGATCAACTGACTGTTGCTTACATTCAAGGCAAAGGAGAGATTCTCTTTGCGGATCTGGATGATCCCGCTCTCTTTATCCAACTGGGAGAGCATGTAATTTTCTTTTTTCAGATTCTCTTCCAGATGACGGAGAACGAAGTCCGCCAGCACCGGGGTCTTGAATTCAAATGGAGTGAGGATCACCGATGAGTCTTTCTCCTCTTTGCGTACTCCGGAACCGGGAAGCTGAAGTATCCAGTTGAGCAGAGGCGGTGCCAGCAAGGTGGTAATTAAAGTCATGATGACCGTTACCCCGAAAAGTTTGGCATCAAGAATCGGGGAACCATTGTACCATGTCGTCATACCGATACCGGCAATGATCAATGCCACCTCACCGCGCGGGATCATTCCGGTACCGATACGCAGCGCACCACGCAGATTGAAATTCATGAAAAAGGCCGGTATGGCACAACCGATCACCTTTGCCAGAATTGCCAGCAGAGAGTAAAGCAAACCGATTTTCAATACTTCCATGTCGGCAAAAACCCGGATGTCGACCAGCATACCCATTACCACAAAAAACAACGGTACCAGAAAGTTGTGCAATGGCCGCAGTGCTCTTTGCACCGCAAACGCAATATCTGTCTTGGATAGACTCAAGCCGGTGACATAAGCACCGATGATCATTGCCAGACCCTGCTGTTCAAAAATTCCGGATATGATCATTGCCAAACCGAAAGCCAATACCGCATAAACCGAGGCGGATTTGAAACTTTTCAATCCTTTTGCCACGATACCGGCGATGATCAGACCCACTGCAGATGCCGCCAGATAGAAGCCGATGCATTTAACTGAGATGAGTCCGATTTTTCCCCAGTCGGTGCCGCTGCCGCCCTGAATGCTGACGATACCCATTACCACCGCAAGACAGATGATGCCCAATACATCATCGATCACGGCGGCGGCAAGTGTGGTGACACCTTCAGGAGTATCGATTTTGCGCTGTTCAGAGAGGATTCTGGCAGTTATGCCCACGCTGGTCGCCGTACTGAGAATGCCGAGAAAGAGGGTGCATGGATGCATAAAGGGCAGACCGAGCAATTGAGTACCGACCAGGGCTCCGAAAAGAAATGAAACGATCACACCGCCGATACCGACCAGAGTTCCGGCAAGAGAGTAGCGGATAAACATCCGCAAATCAGTTTCCAGACCGGAAGTAAAGAGCAGCAATACTGAACCGATAGTGGCGATCGCATAAAGCGTGTGATGGTAACTTTGGAAAATCACATTGGTGAATTCCGCACTGCCGGTCACTCCGGCACCGGCAACGCTTACTGTTTGGGGAAAACCGAAAAAGCCGTATTCAAGACCGTGAAGCGGCAACCCGATGCCGCCAAGCAGGCACGGCCCTATGATGATACCGGTGAGCAATTCACCCAAAACTGCCGGCATTTTTATCTTTTTAGCCAGCATGCCGCCGAATTTCGCGGCGAATAGTATAATGCCCAACTGCAGCGCAAGGATCGCAGTCTGTTGGACAAGAGAAAGTTGAAAATTTAACATTTTATGACAAAAATCCTCTGTTGTTTTTCTTCTACTTGATCGACAGATAAATTAAAAATCAACAGAGAAACGGGCCGGCTCTGCCTGATACTGAAACGTGGCGGATCTCCTTGAAAAAGACGTTGATCGGCGGTGAGCCGGGAAAAAGACGGTCGGCAATTATCAGAATATTGGAAAAACTGCCGCCGGAACCGCAATGAATAAAATGGTCGCCATCTTTCCGGGCAGATACCGCTCCACCGTAAATTCCGAATCCGGCAAGCGGCAGATATTCCCGGTGATCATCTTCCGGAGGAGCCGCTGACAACTCTTCTTCCACAAAAAATGAACCGGTGAATTTTTCCTGTGCATGGTTTGGGAATGGTTGAAAAAAGAGTGCCGCCGCCAGAAACAGCCAGAGCGCAGCGGTATTCATTGTATGGTGTAAATTCCAAAGGATCGTAAACATTCTGTTTTGTGAAGTTAAGCAAATTTAAATAAATCCGCTTAATATACATCAGGATGATAGCGAAATCAATTGAAGAAAGGTGAAAAATTTTGTGATTTTCCGACGGATTTTTTGTGTGATTAGTTGCGTAACCATGACCAGAAACGCAGTGCGCAGGCAACTGCAGGCAGAATATACTCCGGCATGGCAAAGTATTGGATCACTCCGGCAAGGAATATGCCGAGAGCAAGTGCGGGAAAACGGATCGCTTCGGCAAAATTATCCCGTTTGCTGTTCAGTAATTCCCCATCCAGTGAGGCAAAGGCATAGCCGCTGAATATCAGTGCCGCCGCCGCAAATGAATTATCGGCAAAGAAACATGCTCCGAGAGACAGCAGTGCCAGCAATCCGGCAAACCAGGTGTAATCTTTTTTCCTTTTGTAAGGTCTGCGGAATACCCACAAAATTGCCGTCGCTGTCAGCAGACTGCGTATGCCGCCGGAATTCGGCAGCAATTTGGCGATCATCGGCAGTGTCGCAGCGGCAACCATGGCAAAACCGGCACAATTTATAATAATCCTGCCGGTCTCATTACCGGTTTTGCGGATCGATTTGACCATGATGAAGAGCAGAAAAATCAGAATGCAGGCGACCGTTGTCAATGGGAATATCAGAGAAGTATTGTTTTCCGGAGTTCCGGTAATAAGCTGTTTACTTTCAAAATCACAGAGCAGCCCGGTCAAAGCTCCGGGGGCAGGGGCGATCTCTTTGCGTTTGCGGTAGTGCCACTCCAATTGCCGATCCATCTGCCGGGGATCAAGGGTCAACTTTTTTTGCGGTGAACTTACGGCATATTTCCCATTCGATCCCGGGAGAGTGTGCCAAATATTTTCCGGTATGAGGGAAATGCACTCTGCCGGCAGTATCAGGATACCTTCAGGCTTCAATGCCCGCTTCAGTGCGGCTTTGCCGCGGTCACCGGATAGTGGCAGATCAGTGGCAACTATCATGTCACAATTTTCCGGCAGAGTTCCGGGGAGTTCCGGCAGCAGGATAATATAGGCAACCGGATCAAGTTCCTGAAAACAGATCTTTGCCTCATCAAAAGGTATGCCGATGACTGCGATTTTAGGCGTTTTCCCGGTATTGCCGATCAGGGAAAATCCGCTGATAACGGTGCCGGGTTCCGGAATCACTGCCGGGAACGGTGCCGGCAGCGGCAGCAGCATTTGAAGTACAACGGCCGTCAGCAGAAGATTTTCCAGAAAGCCTTTCCATGAGCGTTGAAGACCGCTGTAAATCAGCAAAGTGACCGCAAGTACCGGCGCAAATGAGGGGAAAAAAAGTAATCCTTTCTCTCCGGTTTCAAAGAACTTGAATTTTAATCCCAGTTGGGAAAAAATATTCCACGCCCAGTGGTAATCAAAGGCTATTATACCCGGGATGACGCCGCCGATCACCATGCCGCCGCAAAAGATCCGGGAAATCTGCCACTGCCGGAAAAGTTGATCATTTCCGCCGTACCATATCCCGAAAAACAGCGGCAGCAGTATCATCCTGGCGGTACCGGGCGGCAACAGTAAAATCAGCATCAGCGGTAATGCCGGAGCGGTTTTTTTCCATGAGTCCGGCAAAAAATTTGCCAGAGCGATGCCTCCGCCGCACAGGACGGTGTTCCCGGCAATAAACCACCACTCCGGGCATGAGAGAAATTCTGATATCCAGCAATTTCCCCACAGTATTCCGGCTGTAAACAGCAGCAGAGAGGTGAGTTTATCTTTTAATTTCAACATGGCGGAAGTCAAAAAAAGCACGGTAAAGGCTTT
Organism: Lentisphaeria bacterium; assembly: GCA_017508285.1. Classification (GTDB taxonomy): domain Bacteria; phylum Verrucomicrobiota; class Lentisphaeria; order Victivallales; family Victivallaceae; genus UBA1784. The sequence goes on from JAFVZG010000115.1 coordinate 17,779, forward strand.
TTGTGGTCATTTACCGTGCCTGAAGCATTGAACTTTTATTTAGCGGGGGCTTCGATCCGGTCAAAACCGGTATAGGGGCGAAGCACTTCCGGGATGATGACAGAACCGTCAGGTTGCTGGTAAGTTTCCAGAATACAGATCAGCATCCGGTCGGTTGCCGCAGTGGCACTGATCGTATGGACAAAACCGCGCTCGTCACCGTCTTTGTAACGGATGTTGAGACGGCGGCTTTGGAACTCCGTCAAATTGGTATTGCTGGTGACTTCACGGTATCCGCCGAAACTGGGGAAGTAGGCTTCGATATCATACTTTTTGTAACCCGGTGCGCCGAGGTCGCCGACGCAGACATTGACGACATGATAGGGCAATCCGAGAGCCTGAAGCAGAGCTTCTTCGTTTTCCAGACAGAATTCGTGATATTTGGGGGATTCTTCCGGTTTGCAGAAAACGATCTGTTCGACTTTGTGGAATTGATGCACCCGGAAGATGCCTTTGGAAGCTCTGCCGTAACTTCCAGCTTCAGTACGGAAGCAGGGGGTGTAAGCCGTATAGCAGAGGGGCAATTCCGCACCGTTGAGAACATCGTCGGCATGATAACCGACCAGAGTCTGCTCACTGGTACCGATCAAAGCAAGATCTTCGCCTTCGATATTGTAGGTCTGGTCGGCAAAGAAGGGCAGATAACCGGTGCCGAAAAGAGTCCGTTCTTTGGCAAGGCAGGGGGTCATGAAGACGGTGAAGCCGCGCTCGGCAAGGAATTTCTGCACCCAGAAGAAGAATGCCTGAGCAAGCATGGCACCTTTGCCTTTCCAGTAATAAAAACCGGTCTGAGCAACTTTGGAGCCGCGGGCGATATCGAGAATATCCAGAGCTTCACCCAATTGCTGATGATCTTTGATCTCAAAATCGAATTGACGGATGGTGCCGACTTTGCGCAGTTCCACATTGCCGGTATCGTCGGTGCCGTCGGGTACATCCGGGGCAAGGAGGTTGGGCATGCGGATCAAAACCTGCCGGATACGCTCCTGCAGAGTATCCAGTTTATTCTCTTTTTCGCCGAGCTGCAATTTGATCTGTTTCACCTGATCTCTGGCGGCGGGGTCTTTGGCGCACTCTTTGCTGAGGCGGTTGCGTTCACCGCGGAGGGTTTCGATCTCGGTATTGAGAGTGCGGCAATCGGCATCAAGTTTTATCAAACCGTCGATATCGATGGGGTATCCGCGGCGGATACAATTCTGCCGGACCATTTCGGCATTGTCACGGATGATTTTAATATCAATCATTTCTCATATCCTTGTGTAAAAATTGTCAGAATTGGGGCATCGGGAAGTTTGCCATAAAGGCCTTGACCTCTTCGCCGATGGCTTTCAATGCTTCATCATCATCTTTCGCAGCAACTGCGCGGTCGATGAATTCAGCAACTTTGACCATATCATTTTCTTTCAGACCGCGGGTGGTGATCGCCGGGGTACCGATACGGATACCGCTGGTGACAAAAGGTTTCTCCGGGTCAAAGGGGATCATATTCTTATTGGCGGTGATCCGGGCTTTATCCAGTGCGTTGGCAACCTCTTTGCCGGTCGCTGACTTTGGACGCAGGTCGATCAGGGCGAGGTGGTTGTCGGTACCGCCGGAAACGATCCGGAATCCTCTGGCAGCCAATTCGTCTGCCAGTTTGGCAGCATTGAGTTTCACCTGATGCTGGTAGGCTTTGAATTCATCTTTAAGAGCTTCACCGAAGCAGACTGCTTTGGCAGCGATGACATGTTCCAGCGGGCCGCCCTGCAGACCGGGGAATACCGCCGAATTGATCGCTTTGATATACTGCTCTTTGCAGAGGATCAGACCGCCGCGGGGACCGCGCAGGGTTTTGTGGGTGGTGGTGGTTACGATATCCGCATAGGGAACCGGGGAGGGGTGTTCTCCGGCGGCGACCAGACCGGCAATGTGCGCCATATCCACGAAAAGGATGGCTCCGACTTTATCAGCGATCTCCCGCAGACGGGGAAAATCGAGGATTCTGGGGTAGGCACTGGCACCGGCGAGGATCATCCGTGGTTTGCACTCCAGAGCGAGTCTTTCGACTTCATCGTAATCGATCTGTTCGGTTTCGGCACTGACACCGTAGGGAACCATGTTGTAAAGTTTGCCGGAAAAATTCAACGGGTGACCGTGGGTCAGGTGACCGCCGTGATCGAGGCTCATCGCCAGCACGGTATCTCCCGGCTGGCAGAGAGCAGTGTAGACCGCCTGATTGGCACCGCTGCCGGAGTGGGGCTGCACATTGGCAGCTTCGGCACCGAAAAGTTTTTTGGCGCGTTCAATGGCGAGAGTTTCAACTTCGTCGATGAATTCGCAACCGTTGTAGTAGCGTTTGCCGGAGTAACCTTCGGCATATTTGTTGGTCAGCACTGAACCCTGAGCCGCACGGACGGCACAACTGGCAAAGTTTTCACTGGCGATCAATTCAATGCCGTCATTCTGACGGGCAGCTTCACGGTCGATCATGGCTGCCAATTCCGGGTCGGCATCGCGCAAGGCGGCGATGTCATCGTAAGAGGCGGTTTCGATCTTGTTAAGGCGGCGGGTATGCCGGGCATCTCCGCTGTAACCGGTGGCAAGCCAGAGAGTGATGTACTCTTTCATCTCTTCGACAGAGAGGTTGTCGCCGCTGAGAACCAGGCAGTTTGAGCAGTTATGCTGACGGCTGGAAACCACATTTTTGGTGGTGTGGCAGAGCGCAGCACGGACTCCGTGATAACGGTTGGCGGCAATGCTCACACCGATACCGGAACGGCAGAAAAGAATTGCGGCATCTGCCTGTTTCATCGCCACCGCTTTGGCGGCGGGTACTGCAAAATCCGGATAATCATCTTCACTATCCATGACAAAGGCTCCGCAATCCATCACAGAGTGACCGAGGGTTTTCAAGAAGCCGGCGATTTCATTTTTTGCCTCGAATGCTCCGTGATCGGCTCCGAGGGAGATCGTCAACTGGCGATTGGCGATGTCAATGAGTTCTTTCATCTGCATTTCCTTTCTTTTCCGGGGAAGCTCCCCAATAATATTTTATGTTTTATTGTTTGGTTAAAAATTCCATCCAATCAGCGATGCCCCGGCGTATTTCCGTCATCGTTTTCCGGTATACATCGCAATTCTCTCCGTAAGGATCAGATACATCGCTTCCCTGCAGCAGGGTGAAGCATTTTTTCTCTGCCTGCGGATAGCGTTTGAGCAGTTCCCTGCGGTGACTTGAGGTCATCGTCAATATCAGGCTGCTGTCATTCACCAGATCCCATGTAACACTTTGTGACCGGAAGGCTCTGCCATCTATGCCCGCTTCTGCCAGAACCGCCAGCGAATTGGCACTCATCGCTTCTCCGTCAAAGGCGTATAATCCGGCAGAGACTGCCTTGACTGCCATTGCGGAAGCATTGACAAGATACTCTGCCATCGGACTGCGGCAGGTGTTGCCGGTACAGATGAATAGTATTTGCACTCCGTTGTCACTCATATAATATACCACCTCAATCGCTGCTTTCCAAGCATGAAATATTTTTCCGCCATCTGGAACAGCGTACTTTTTTTACAAAAACGCACTCTTCTGCAGAAATTTCACAGCAGCCATTCTCTTTGACCGCTCCGCATGGCCCGTTTTTCAACTGTTTCGGGCAGTTGCGGATACATATATACTGATTTTCCGGCAGGGTGCATTTGGCACAACTCTGGCAATTTACCAGCAGTTTTTTCAACAGGTAATCCCGCCCCGGCCGGTGCAGATGGGCTTTGGAGAAAAAGAACCGTTTGATATAGTAGGATAATTTTTCCTTCCATGAGTAGTCTGTTTCGCCGGATGCCGTGACCGACGGCGGAGCATCAAATGGATAATCCCGGCGCAGTACCCGGTCGAAAAGATGAAATTTAAAGCTATCCATTTCGGCTCCGGCCTGATGGGAGTTGTATTCATCCAGCCAGTGATCAAAGGTGCGGAATTCCTGCAAAGCTGAACGGATCCGCGCTGCAACAGTTTGCGCCCTGCCGGGGAAATCAACTCCGGAAATCTGTACGCCGCTGTATCCCATCAACCGGCATCCGGCACTTTGCAGTTCCAGCCGGCGGTATTGGGCGGCTTCAAATTGGGCTTTGCTGCCGCTGAGTTCCCTTTCAAGCATTTTTGCGAAAGATGGAGTCATCCGTACTCCGGGGATTTTACCGGCAATGATTTTTTCCGCCTTATAAGGTGACAGGAGAGTGAGATGGGCAATCAGCGGCACATATGATTTGCGGTTGTATAAAAACCATGCCAGCGTTTGATTTTGCAGCATATCCCATCCGCTTTGTGAGACGATAAATTGAGCATCGGCACTTATTTTTCCCGCCAGAGAATTGTAGGCCGCAAAAACCGTATTGCGGTCATAGTAAAACGGGTTAAATTGAACTCCTGAAAAGAAATCTTCCTGCCGGTTTGAGGCGATCTGCAGTTGTGTGGTACTGTCGCAGAAATTCCGGTTGCGACATTCCCGCACTGAAAGCTCCCCGGCATTGCCGGAGAGGTGAAGAATGTTTTTTACTCCGGCATTGGCAGCAATATTGAGCTGTTCAGTTATCTGCTCTTTGCTTCTTCCTTTGCCGGAGAGAGAATACAGATTGCAATTCCGTAACTCTGCCGGTAATGCCGTGGCGAATTCCAGTGCGCTCCACGGGGCACCGTAAATATCGCTGACTGCTAATCCTCCGCAAAGTTCCTGCTGCTTTGTCATCGTTTCCAGAAGCGGCATTATCCTTTGGGCGGCGGCATCTCTGGAGTGCTCGTTTTCCGGAAGTTTACATTCGGCAAGAAAGACAAAATTACCATTGTCAAGAGCAGTTTTCAGAGGGTTGTTATTGTGTTCAAGGCTCATATCAAGTTGAAATTCACTCATTGATGACCTCCTGATTCTGTCGGTCAAAGACAAAGAAAAACGCCCCGCTCATGTTGAAAATTATCAGAATAAATGTTGCAAGCAGTTGTGCGGTCATCGCTTTTTCCGGGAGACATCCCCCCGCTGTCAGCAGTGCTATCGTAACGGCATCACGCGCTCCGATCCCGCTTGGGAAAAACGGTATCAACCCGGCGATGTTGCCGATAACCACTGCAGTTGCCACCGTTGAAATTGCGGCATCGGTACCAATGCCTTTCAATAAAAGCAGCATCGTAAGAGCCGGTAAAAGATGGATGAATATCATCGAGAGCAGAACCCACAGAATAATGCGGCGGCGGTGAGTCGAATAGGTTTCTGTTGCCGCAGCGAGGCGGGTCAGCAGACCTCCGCTTTTGCTGTCGGCAAAGCGGTACAAACGGTTGCCGCTGATTTTCCGGTGCAGAAATATCACGATCCCTGCCAATATCCCGGCTGCGCATACTCCGCAGAATATCAGCCAGATGATATTCCCGGCAATGACACCGGATGAACCGGGAAGCTGCATCTTTGAAAACAGATCTTTCCGGTATAAAAGCAGTATCAGTGCCAGCGCAAAGAGTGCGATCATGCCGACTATGCGATCCATTACGATGGAGAATATTCCTTCCGTCCGGGAACCTTTACGGATATTGCCGGATACCGCTGCCATTTTTACGATATCTCCGCCGATGGAACCTCCAGGGATGATCAGCGAGAAAAAAAGAGCCTGCATTGTGAGAGAAAAGGCTTTGAGTCTGGAAAGTGCTATGCCGATCGTTACCGCCAGTGCCTGCCAGCGCAGACTGGCGGCGATTTGAGGCAATACTGCTGAAAACACTATCGGGATCAACAGAGACAGACTGAAAGAAGCGATCTCCTGCTGCCAATTGCCGCCGCTGTTGCGGCGATAGAGCCAGAAGATGACCGCTGCAGCAACAGAAATCTTCAAAAGCATTTTTATGATGCTGTAAAAATTACTGTTCTTCTTGTTGCCCATTGCGTTTCCTTTGCTGATGTTGTAATCCCATAATATATATGCGTTTTTCACTTTTCTCAAGTAAAAAACGCATTTTCAAAGCAAGTTTTGGGTTGAAAATTTTTTGCTTTGCCAAATGCCGGTAAAATATATTGCTGCAAATGGATGCGATGGTATAAAAAAAAGCCCGGCGCGATGCCGGGCTTTGAGGTATACCGCAAATTATTTTTCGTGGTATTTGGTGTGCAGCAGGTGGTGAGCCTTTTCACTGCCGGGGGTACCGAGATACTCAGCATAGAGTTTCTTGATATCCTCGTTTTCGTGGGAAAGACGGACGACCTTTCTCTCATCTTCGGTATAGATACCTTTCATGCGCTTTTCAAGGAGCGCGGCATCACCGTGGAGGAAGGGCTGACCACCGCCGTTGATACAGCCGCCGGGGCACGCCATGATCTCGATCGCCTGGAAGCGGTTGGGATCTTTGCGAACCATATCCAGCACCTTGCGGGCATTGCCCAGACCGGAGCAGACGGCGACATTGATGGTTTTGCCGGGAGCGATCTCGACTTTGGCTTCCTTGATGCCATCCAGACCGCGGACAGCGCGGAAGTTGATGGCGTCGCCTTCGAGATTTTTGCCGTTGAGCATGAAGTAGACGGAACGGCAGGCAGCTTCCAGCACACCGCCGGTAACACCGAAGATGTCGGCGGCACCGCTGGATTCACCGAGCGGGCTGTCATACTCTTCATCATCCATGTTGGCGAGGTTGACACCGGCTTCGCGGAACATTTTGCAAAGTTCGCGGGTGGTGACGACATAGTCGACATCGCGGACTCCGCCGTTGGCGAATTCCGGACGGGCGGCTTCATATTTTTTCGCCTGACAGGGCATGATGGAAACAACGACGAGATCTTCCGGTTTGACACCGATCTTCTCAGCGTAGTAACTCTTGGCGATCGCGCCGAACATCTGCTGCGGAGATTTGCAGCTTGAGGGGATGTGGAGCAAATCGGGGTAGTTGTGCTCGATGAAGTTGATCCATCCGGGGCAGCAGCTGGTCAGGATCGGCAGGTTTTTGCCGGATTTGACTCTTTCGACGATCTCGGTGCCCTCTTCCATAATGGTGAGGTCAGCGGAGAAGTTGGTGTCGAAAACTTTGTCGAAGCCCAGAGCGCGGAGTCCGGCGACCATTTTACCGGTCACCGGGGTGCCGGGTTCAAAACCGAATTCCTGACCGACCGCGACGCGGACAGCCGGAGCAGTCTGAACGATGACAGTTTTGGAAGGATTGTTGATCGCTGCCCAGACTTTTTTGACATAGCTGATACCGGTGATGGCACCGACGGGGCAGACATTGACGCACTGTCCGCAGAAGGTACAGTTGGTATCGGCAAGCGGGATCATGCTGGCGGTACCGACTTTGGCGGAAAATCCGCGGCCGTTGCCGGTCAGTGCGCCGACGGTCTGAACATTGTTGCAGACGGTTTCGCAGCGGCGGCACATGATGCACTTGGAAAGATCACGCATGATGGCTTCGCTGGAGTTATCCACCGGGAAGCGGTTTTTGGTACCGGAGAAAGCGATCTCCTGAATGCCGAATTCCGCGGCAAGCATCCGCAATTCGCAATCCTGGCTCTTGGCGCAGGTAAGGCACTGCTGCGGGTGGTCGCTGAGCATCAATTCCAGAACAGTACGGCGGGCATTGAGGGCGCGCTGACTGTTGGTATGCACGACCATGCCCTCCATTACCGGAGTGGCGCAGGCGGGAGCAAGGTTGCGGCGGCGTTCGACTTCCACCACGCAGATACGGCAGCTGGCGGGCTTATTGGAAACACCGCAGCCGAGCTTGTCGCAGTAGCAGAGGGTCGGGATCTTGATATTGAGTTTGCTGGCGGCATCCAGAATGGTGGAACCGGCGGGAACCGTCACCTGTTTGCCGTTGATGGTAAGGTTTACACTGTTCATATTTGCACTCATCCTTTGACAATCGCTTTTTTCGGGCATCCGTCGATACAGGCACCGCATTTGATACATTTGGCGGTATCGATGACATGGAGTTGTTTGATCTCACCTTTGATGGCATCGACCGGACAGTTGCGTTTGCATTTGGTACAACCGATACAATCGTCGGTGATGGTCAGGGTGTAGAGTTTCGGGCAGGTGCCGGCGGGACATTTTTTGTCGACGACATGGGCAAGATACTCATCACGGAAGTAGCGCAGAGTGCTGAGGATGGGGTTGGGGGCAGTCTGTCCGAGTCCGCAGAGGGCGGTGTCGGTGATGGTTTTTGCCAGAGATTCCAACTCATCGAGCATTTCCACGGTGCCGTTTCCGTCGCAGATCTTCTCGAGCATTTCGAGCATGCGGCGGGTACCGATACGGCAGGGGGTGCATTTGCCGCAGGATTCATCTTTGGTGAAGTCCAGATAGAATTTCGCCATGGCGGGCATGCAGTCTTTGTCAGAAAGCACGATCATACCGCCGGAACCCATCATTGAACCGATCTTGGAAAGGTTGCCGTAGTCGATGGGGGTATCGAGGTTCTCTTTGGTGATACAGCCGCCGGAAGGACCACCGGTCTGCACCGCTTTGAATTCTCTGCCGCCGGAGATACCGCCGCCGATCTCATAGATGATCTCGCGCAGGGTGGTGCCCATCGGAACTTCCACCAGACCGACGTTGTTGATCTGACCGGCAAGAGCGAATACTTTGGTACCGGAGTTGCCGCTGATGGTGCGTTCGAAGTTGCCGTTTTCATCGAGTTCGGGCTGCCAGTTGCCGATTTTGGCGTACCAGGCGGCACCTTTGTTGATGATGACGGGGATGGAGGCATAGGTTTCCACGTTGTTCACGTTGGTGCTGCAGCCCCAGTAGCCGCCGCCGATGTTGGCGGGGAACGGCGGTTTGGTGGTCGGCTCGCCGCGCTGACCTTCCATGGAGTGGATCAGAGCAGTTTCCTCACCGCAGACGAATGCACCGGCACCGAGTTTGATATCGATGTCAAAGCTGAAGTTTGTTCCCATGA
>JAFVZG010000116.1 GCA_017508285.1 Lentisphaeria bacterium
CTGAATGAACACATTTTATGGCGGCACATAGAATATATCACTTGCATTAATTTGATTGCACCCGGCGGATGCAGCGGGCGGCAATGTCGTGTTTTGCGCCGGGTACGGTGCGGGAGTGTACTTCGACCGTACCGGCACAGAAGCAAGGCGCGAAAGTGCCCGCAATGCGCCACCGACTTGTCACGGCGTAGTGCAACGAAGACGGACGGTCAGATTTTATCACAACTAATGACAATAATTTTTTTTAACAGAAAGGATACTTCCGGCTATGAGCGCATTGAGAATTGACAGCAGAAGTTATGACGAATTGCGGCCGTTGTCGCTGACGCAAGATTATCTTTCCCATCCGTTATCTTCAGTTTTTATTTCCTGCGGCGGCACCAGAGTGCTGACGGCGGTTTCCTGTGAGGATAAAGTTCCATCGTGGATGAAAAATCAAAAAGTTTCCGGCGGTTGGGTGACCTGCGAATACGGGATGCTTCCGGCGGCGACATCTGAGCGGTGCCGCCGGGAGGCTTCTGCCGGCAAACAAGGCGGAAGAACTGTGGAAATTCAGCGTTTGATCGGCAGATCTCTGCGGATGGCGGTGGATTTGGAAAAACTGGGAGAAAGAACGGTCTATCTGGATTGCGATGTCATCGATGCTGACGGCGGAACCCGGTGTGCCAGTATTTCCGGCGCGGCTCTCGCTCTGGGGATCGGGTGCAAAAGACTCTTTCCGGAGGGAGAAAATCCCTTTAAGGAGTTGGTGGCAGCGGTTAGTGTCGGTATTATTGACGGTGTGCCGATGCTGGATCTCTGTTATGCTGAAGATTCCCGTGCCGAAGTCGATATGAATGTTGTCATGACTGAATCCGGCAATCTTGTTGAAGTGCAGGGAACTGCGGAAGGAGCCGCTTTTTCCCGCAAGCAGCTCAATGAATTGGTCGATTTGGCAGAGTGCGGTTTGAAACAGATATTTGCCCGTCAGCGGGAGATATTGGAGAGTATCCAATGAGCGAATATCAGGTCATTGCCCGCAAATGGCGGCCGCAGAATTTTACCGATGTGGTCGGTCAGGAGCATGTGGTCAGAACCTTGCGTAATGCGATTTCCAGCGGAAGGACAGCTCACGCTTATCTTTTTGTCGGACCGCGGGGAATCGGCAAGACCACTTTAGCGCGTATCTTTGCCAAGGCATTGAATTGTGAACATCCGGAAAATGGTGGGCCATGCTGCCGTTGCGCCAGTTGTCTGGAATTGGCAGCCGACCGCAGTCTGGATGTGATGGAGATCGACGCCGCCAGCCGCAACTCCACCACCGATATGCGGGAATTGGCTGATAATGCTCTCACCCGTCCGGTAAGCGGCAAATATAAAATCTATATCATCGACGAAGTCCACATGTTGAGCAAAGCGGCATGGAATGTGTTGCTTAAAACTGTGGAAGAGCCTCCGGCACATGTCAAATTTATTTTTGCCACCACCGAGGTGCATCAGGTGCTGCCGACAATTATTTCCCGCTGTCAGCGTTTTGATTTGCTGCCGATACCGACGAAGTTGATCGCCGGCAGACTGCAGTTGATTTCAGATGCGGAAAAGGTGGCGATCAATCCGGCGGCGATCGATGCTATCGCCCGTGCCGCAGAAGGCGGCATGCGGGATGCCCAGTCGCTTTTGGATCAGATGATCGCATTTTTTGCCGCCGGGGATGGTACGGAGATCACCGGGGAGCAGGTGTTGTCTTTATTCGGCCTTACTGACCGCAATGATATGAATTCCATTATCCGGGCAATATTGCAGAATAATCCCGGTGAAGTCGTGACCCGTATCGCCAATCTTTCCCGCCGCGGTAAGAATCTGGAGACCCTGTTTGATGATCTGCTCCATGATATCCGGGCGATCCAGTTGTGCATGATTCTGGCAGATCCGTCAAGTTTGCTCGATGAATCGCCGGAGGCGATCGCCGGATTCCGTGAATTGGCAAAACTTGCTCCACGGGATACGGTGCAGATATTGCTGGAAAATCTTGCCCCGGTCGGCAGAACATTGCACGATGCACTTAATAAACAGGTTTATCTTGAGACCATTTTGCTGAAAGCCATGCGCGAAGCTCATGCTGTCCGTATCAGCGATATCCTTGCCCGTTTGAATCAGTTGCGCAGTGCCGGGGAATTGCAGTTTATCGATCAACTGCCGGTGGTGGAGAAAAATTTTGCAGTTGCAGTTTCTCCGGTGGCGGCAGATGAACCGGCAAAAACCGTCGAAGCGGTAAAAGAAGTTGTTCCGGAACCGGTGAAGCCGGAGCCGGTCATTGAGAAAACCGGGATCGAGCCGGTAAAAGAGCCGGAACCGATCGGTGAATCAGTCGCAGATAATACCGTCGTGGATGAGCCGGAAGCTGTGAGTGAAGCTGTCAGTGCAAGTGCGCTTGACAGTGCATTGAGTGATCCGGTGGAAGAGGTCGTACCTGCCGCTGCCGCGGTTGCTGAAGTTATCCCGGAAGCAGAGGATATTTCTGAAACTGCGGCAGATGATGATATTACTGAGGCAGATATTTCCGCAGATATACCGGATGAAAGCATGCAATCGCAATTGTATGCGATACCGGGTAAAGAATCCGGTCGCAAAAAGGAGTCATTTACTCCGGATAAATTACAGCGCAGTATTGCCAATGAACATCCGGAAGAGTTGATTTCCATATTGAAAGAAGATCCGGTAGTGCAAGAGGTCGTCGACCTTTTCAGTGGAACAGTTATTGATATACACCGGTAAAATATCGAACCCCCCTTTCGCACCGTCCTTCACAGGCACGGTGCATCTTTTTTGCAGTCTGAGTTATGGCAGTTGTTCCTCCGTTGTCGTCAATTTGCCGTTTGCCGACGGATCATCCCCGCATGTCCATTCCGTCTGTTTGTCTGCTTTCATTGCGCTTTTTTTGCAGGTGGCTCACGCCGCCCCCTGCACCCCGGCGCCCGCCAAAGCGGGGTTTGTACTTGGTATTGAGAAGTTTTTTGTGCGTGGTCAGCCGGGTAATTTGCGTCTGCACTCAGACCCACTGCCGCCTTTTTCGACGGCAGGTGGGATCTTCGAGTGCATCCGCGACTTGCCATCGGGGAGAAGTTTCTCCCCGAACCCCTTTCGCACCGTCCTTCACCGGCACGGTGCATCTTTTCTGCAGTCTGAGTTATGGCGGCTGTTCCTCCGTTGTCGTCAATTTACCGGTTGCCGATGGATCATCCCCGCATGTCCATTCAGTCTGTTTGTCTGCTTTTATTGCGCTTTTTTTGC
>JAFVZG010000012.1 GCA_017508285.1 Lentisphaeria bacterium
GTCGTGTTTTGCGCCGAGTACGGTGCGGGAGTGTACTACCGTACTCGACCGTACCGGCACAGAAGCAAGGCGCGAAAGTGCCCGCGATGCGCCACCGACGGTTAGATTTTATCACAACAAATGGGACAATAATAAATTTTTCAATGCAGAGTATTCCGGCGGAACTCCCCCGGAGTTACTGCGGTGTTTTTGCGGAAAAAACGGGAGAAATCCGAGGCACTTTCAAAGCCGCAGCATCCGGCGATCTCTTTGATGCTCAGTTTGCCTTCTCCCAGCAGCTCTCTTGCCAGACGCACCCGGCATGAGGAGACGAAACGGTAGGGAGGCATTCCGGCGCAGGAGGAAAAGAGCCGGTTCCAGTGGCGCAAGGTCACTCCGGCCTGACGGGCAAATCGGGCGAAATCCCAGTTTTTCCCCGGTTCGCGGCTGATTTGTTCGATCACCTCATCCAGATGGTAACGGTGCGGTACATCGTTGCGGGCGTGGAATAATTCATCCGAGAGCAGGGCGGCAAATTCTTCGACTTTCAGTACGATCTGCGCTTTGCTCCGGGGATCGCCGGAATGCAGCAGTTTGCGCAACTCTTTGAGCCTTGCGGTAAAGGCTTCCGGATCGGATACCGGGTAGTGGCGGGGGATTGCGGAAGCATCGAATGCCGCCAGCAGACGGTCGGCACGACTGCCGGTACACTCCATATAAAAGTTATCCCGGCAGCATCCATCCGGAGAGTACCAGCCGGAAAGGGTTTCGATCCCCTGCGGTGTAAGATAGACAAAAGGACGCTTTTCCACCACTCCATTGAGGATGACTTCTCCACGCATCACCCCGATATAGTGACAGCGGGTGCGGATCATTGCCACTTCACTGCTGCCGTACATCCGCACAGAAGTTACATTCAACAGCTGGAAATCATCAAAGTATCCCATTTTTTTCTCCGGGATGTCCGCTTTGGCAAGCGAATGTCCTTTTTTGCATATTTATTTATCTTTCAAACCGTGCTATAATATATCACAGATGACAAATTTTCCAAATAAACCCGGAAAAAAGCAAAGGGAATTATCATGTTTGAGATCACAAATTTGCGTGATGGCGCGGTTCTCAACCGCAACTTCGGAGTGGAAACGGATGAGTATCTGGAGATCAAAGTTGCCGGTATCGCCGCACCTCAGGCGACGGTAAAAGTCAACGGTGTTGCCGCTGAACGGCATGACCGCACCTTTATCGCCACCATCCGCCTGACTGACAAAATCAACCGGATCACCGCCGAATCCGACGATTACTTCGGAGTGAAAACCCAGACGATCACGGTAGTATGGGATAAAAAATCTTTTCCCCGCTACAACTTTTTCTTTGATGACTGCTCATTTTTCCTCCGCTGGATAACCTTGAATCATCCGGCATCCATCTTTGAAGAGATGTTCCTCGGCAGATTGAAAAGGATCCATGACAAATACGGCAGCAAATTCATGCTCAACCTCTTTTTCCATGATGACCACCATGACTTTGCGATCTCTGATATGCCTGAAGATTACAAAGAGGAGTTTCAGGCGAATTCTGACTGGCTGAAACTCTCTTTCCACGCCAGAAGTGAATTCCCTGACCGTCCTTATCAGCATGCCGACAGTGCCAAACTTGCCGCTGATTTTGATGAAGTTTACCGCGAAGTGTGCCGTTTTGCCGGTAAGGAGTGCTTCATTGCCCCCATGGTCATCCACTGGGCGATCACCAATCCGGAAAATTTCGGCGTTCTCAAAGAGCGCGGAACCCGCTGTCTTGCGGGGGGATTCCTCGGTTCCATCGCCCATATCGGTGAGACCCATTCGGTGCAGGTCACAGATATCGGCTATCATTACGAAAAAGATGTCGCCCATTATGTTTGCGACAAACATATTTTCTATGACCGTTACTATGACCTCTTTCTGTTGAACAACATCTGCTGCTGCAACTACGATGATATCGATGTGCTGCAGGAAAAATTTGCTGCTCTTGCTGCTTCACCTTATGATACGGTCAATCTGATGAGCCATGAGCAGTACAGTTATCCGGATTACTTCAACTACATCCCCAACCACCTTGACCGGGTGGAAGAGGCGTGCCGTCTGGCAACTGAAGCCGGTTATCAACCGGCATGGTTCCCGCAGGGTATTCTCGGCAATACCGCCTGGGATAAGTGATCCCGGATAAATAAAACTCTAAATCTGCGGGCTGAGCGCAAAACTTCAAAAATGTTTTGCGCTCAGCCCTTATCATCTCTTTACTCAAATATTCTGCTTTGTTAAAGGCAGATGTTATTACGCAAAATCCGGACTGCATGCCGCAGCTTGATTCAATTCAATATCTGATAACCGGCGGCGGCAAGAGCCTGACGGATCTGTTTCAATTGTTCAAAGTTGCGGGTTTCCATTTTGATATGAAGGAAACAGCCGATGATGTCGGCGTGTTCACCGCCGGGATCGTGGCGCACCTGAATGACATTTGCACCGCAGTCGGCGATGATAGTTGATACCTCCCGCAACTGACCGGGTTTATCCAGCATGGCGATTTTCAATTCTGCCACCCTGCCGCTTGAGAGCAAGCCCCGGTTGATCACGCGGGAAAGGATATTGACATCGATATTGCCGCCGGAAACTACAGCACAGACATTTTTCCCGGCAAGGTCGAGTTTTTTTGCCAATACGGCGGCTACTCCCACGGCTCCGGCACCTTCGGCAACCAGTTTCTGTTTTTCCATAAGGGTCAATATGGCAGTGGCGATCTCATCGTCACTTACTGTAACGATCCCGTCTGCATATTTGCAGCACAATTCTCTGGTGAGATTTCCGGGGGTTTTCACTGCGATGCCATCGGCAAAGGTGGAGACTTTTTCCAGAGTAACGCCCTGTTTTTCGGAAAAAGCTTTGCACATCCCCGGAGCCCCTTCCGCCTGAACGCCGTAAACTTTGCAGTTGCTTTTAAGCTGTTTCAATGCAAATGCCACTCCGGAAAGCAAACCGCCGCCGCCGACCGGAACAAGTACGGTATCAACTTCCGGATACTGTTCCAGAATTTCCAGCGCGATTGAACCCTGACCGGCGATCACATCCTCATCATCAAAGGGATGAACAAAGATACTGTCATGCTCTTTACAATATTTTTCTGCCGCCAGATAAGCATCATCGTATACGCCGTCGACCAGATGGACTTGAGCTCCGAGTTTTTTGGTCGCCTCAACTTTGGATATCGGGGCGATACTTGGCATGAAAATCACTGCTTTACGGTGAAGTTTTCCGGCGGCAAGCGACACTCCCTGAGAATGGTTGCCTGCTGAACAGGCGACGATCTCCCGGTCATCATGCGGCAGATTGGCGATTTTGAAAAATGCTCCGCGCAGTTTGAATGAACCGGTGAGCTGTAAGTTTTCCGCTTTCAAACGCAGCTGGCAATCATCAGTCAAGCCGTTGCTTTCGATCATATCAGTGTAGCGTGCCACGCTTTTGAGCAGGTGGCTTGCTTTGTAAACTTTATCCAGAGTCAGCATAATTTTGCTCCTTTATCGGCGGATGAAACCAGTGCCGCATAGCGTTTGAGCCAGCCGGTCAATTGCCGCTTGGGGGCAAAGACTTTTTTTGCCCGCCGGGATGCCAGAGTTTCATCATCCACCAGCAATTTCAATGAATAATCCGGGATGTCGATTTTGATCAGGTCGCCCTCTTCGACCAGAGCGATCGTGCCTCCGGAAACCGCTTCAGGAGAAACATGTCCGATCGCCGCTCCCCGGGTCGCCCCGGAAAATCTGCCGTCGGTGATAAGTGCCACATCGGCATCCAGACCCATCCCGGCAATGGCACTGGTGGGAGAAAGCATTTCCCGCATTCCCGGGCCGCCGGCAGGGCCTTCATTGCGGATCACCACGCAGTCACCCTTGACGATTTTTCCGGAAAGGATCGCTTTGACGGCATCTTCTTCACACTCGAATACCCGTGCTTTGCCGGTGAATCTGAGCATCTCTTTTCTCACGGCGCACCGTTTGACGATCCCCCCGTCAGGAGCCAGATTGCCATACAACACCGCCAAACCGCCCTCATCGGTATACTGCCGGATAACTTCCCGGTCTTTTACCTGTGCGCCGGCGATAACCTCGCCGAGCGTGGTTCCGGAAACGGTTTGACAATCCAGATTCAGCAGATGGGAAATTTCTTTCATCACTGCCGCAACGCCACCGGCACGGTGAAGATCCTGCATGTGGTGTTTCCCCGCCGGAGCAAGACGGCACAAATTCGGGGTGCGGGAACTGATTTCATTTACGGTATGCAAATCAAACTCCACGCCTGCTTCAGCAGCAATGGCAGGCAGATGCAATGCGGTGTTGGTGGAGCATCCCAGAGCCATATCCACGGTCAGAGCATTGTGAAACGCTTCTTTGGTCATGATGTCAGTGGGATGGAGATCGCGCTTGAGCAATTCCAAAACCATCATTCCGGCACGCTTGGCAAGGTGGATCCTTTGAGAATAGACTGCCGGGATAGTACCGTTGCCGGGAAGCGCCATGCCGATCGCTTCGCAAAGACAATTCATGCTGTTGGCGGTGAACATCCCGGAACACGAACCGCATCCTGGACAGCTGGAAGACTCTACCGCAGAGAGTTCTGCTTCGCTCATTTTTCCGGCATTGACCGCTCCCACTGCTTCAAAGACGGTATTCAAATCTCTGCCGTCAAGCGAAAGCATGGGGCCGCCGGAAACGAAGATGGATGGCAGATCGCACCGCGCCGCCGCCATCAGCATCCCCGGAACGACTTTGTCGCAGTTGGGGATAAAGACCAGCGCATCAAAGCAGTGTGCTTTGACCATACATTCGATACTGTCGGCGATCAACTCTCTTGAAGCAAGACTGTAGTGCATCCCGTCATGCCCCATGGCAAGACCGTCGCAGACGGCGATGGTGTTGAATTCCATCGGGGTGCCGCCGGCGGCAAGCACGCCGTCTTTGACCGCTCTTGCTATCTGCTGTAAATGCAGATGGCCGGGAACGACTTCGTTGAAACTGTTGACGACGCCGACCAGCGGGCGTTTCATCTGCTCAGGGGTGTACCCCAGCGCACCCAGAAGGGCACGCTGGGGAGCGGCAGATACTCCACAAGTTAATTTATCACTGTTCATTATTTATTCCAATTCATTTTGGCACGCAGTTCTGCGCCGACGGTCTCCAATTGATGTGCTTTGGCGGCTTCACGCTGTTTGGCAAAAAGCGGTCTGCCGTCGGCATTTTCTTTCAGCCATTTGCGGGCGAATGTGCCATCCTGTATTTCGGCAAGCACCTGTTTCATTTCCGCCTTGGTCGCATCGGTGATCAGGCGGTGACCGGTATTGTAATCACCGTATTCGGCAGTATCGCTGATGCTGTAACGCATGAAAGAAAATCCCCCCTTGACCACCAGATCGATGATGAGTTTCATCTCGTGGATACATTCAAAATAGGCACTTTCCGGCTTGTATCCGGCTTCGACCAGAGTTTCAAAACCTGCCTGCATCAAAGCGGTGACACCGCCGCACAAAACCGCCTGTTCACCAAAGAGGTCGGTTTCGGTTTCCTCTTTGAAGGTGGTTTCAAGTATACCGGCGCGTCCTGCGCCGAGTCCGGCGGCATAGGCGAGTGCCAACTCCATGGCATTGCCTGAAGCATCCTGCTGCACCGCCACCAGACAGGGAACCCCCTTACCTTCAACGAATTGACTGCGTACCGTATGGCCGGGACCTTTGGGAGCGATCATCACCACATTGACATATTCCGGCGGCACGATCTCTTTGTAGTGGATATTGAAGCCGTGGGCGAAACTCAAGGTCATTCCCGGTTTCAAATAATCTCTGACTCCGTTTTCGTAGATGGAACGCATTTTTTCATCATTGACCAGCATCATTACCCAGTCGGCTTTTCTGACGGCATCTGGAGTGTTGAGCACCTCAAAACCATCGGCTTCGGCAACGGCGGCACTCCTGGAGTTTTCGTAGAGACCGACGACCACATTCACTCCGCTGTCGCGCAGATTTTGAGCGTGGGCGTGACCCTGACTGCCGTAACCGATCACGGCGACGGTCAGATTTTTGAGAAGTTCGAGGTTGCAGTTCTCATTGTAGTACATTTTGCTCATTTTCTTTTTTCCTTATTTTAGAGCGTTGAGTTGTTCAGAAGAACAACGGTTTTTACATCAAAAAGTTTTCGTAATTGTCTGGTCATCTGTTGTTGTATGGCACTGTCTCCGCAAGAGACGATCCGCATAACTGACAGAGCCGGATCCCTGGTCTCATGGACGGTCAGACTGTCGATATTGTATTTGCGTTTGGCATACAATCCGGTGATTTTATTCAGCACTCCGCAGTGGTTTGCCACAGTAAGTTCCACGATAAAGCGTTCCATATTTACTCCTTTGCGGTTATAAGATCGCTGACACTTCCGCCGGGGGGGATCATCGGCAGAACAAATTCATCCATATCCAGTTGACAATCCAATACCAGCGGTGTATCAACCGGCGGATCGTACAATGCTTTTTCCAATTCAGAAAGCCGGGTGATCTTTTTCCCCTTTGCTCCGAATGCTCTTGCCAGAGCGGTGAAGTCGGTTTTCCGGTTCAGCGTGGTGTGGGAGTAGTGTTTTTCATAAAACATCGTCTGCCACTGCCGCACCATGCCCAATACGCCGTTATTGAAAATCACGATCAGCAGCGGCAGATTTTGCGATACTGCGGTGGCAAGTTCCTGCAGGCACATCCCGAAACTGCCGTCGCCGGTGAAAAGCACTGTCCTTTTGCGGTTGTTGGCGATACAGCCGCCGATGGCGGCTCCCAGACCGAAGCCCATCGTGCCCAAGCCTCCGGAAGTAAGCAGGGTGCGGGGCATTTGAAAGGGAAAATACTGCATAGTCCACATCTGATGCTGCCCTACATCGGTAGCGATCACGGTATCCGGAGTGCAGTATGATGCTACCATCCGCAGTAAAGTAAAGGGGGTAAGCTGGTCACTCATCGGGTGAAAATCCAGTTTTTTGGCTTGGGCGCACTCCTTTTCCCACTCCGGATGGGCGATGCGTGGCAGTTGCTGTAAAAGCTGCTGCAAAACTGCTTTCACATCTCCGCACAATTCCACATCGGCAGCGGTATTTTTGTTGATCTCTGCATGGTCGATATCCACATGGATGATCTTTTTACCCTCCTTGTATTTGACCGTATTCCCGGTGGCACGGTCGGAAAAACGGACTCCCAGAGCGATGATGAGGTCACTCTCTTTGAACATTTTTGCTGAACTTTCTGTGCCGTGCATCCCGCACATCCCCAGATTCAGCGGCTCATCAAACGGAAGTGCAGTCAATCCCATCATGCTGAAAGTTACCGGTGCGGATATGCGCTTTGCCAGAGCCAGCAACTCTTCATCCGCACCGGAAGATACCACGCCGCCGCCGGCGTAGATCAGCGGGCGTTCCGCATTTTCAATCAAACGAAGCGTTTCACTCAGATCCACTTCCGGCAGGGGATTGAAAAAGAGTTCCTGCGTGGTGTATTCGCTCTCATCACACATATCGGTCTGGATGCTTTTAGGTATATCCACCAGCACCGGGCCGGGCCTGCCGGAAGAGGCGATTTTGAATGCGGCATCCAGTATGCCGTTTAAGTCTTTCACATCGCTGACGGCAAAATTATGTTTTACTATTTCCTGGGTTATGCCGGTGATATCCACTTCCTGAAAACTGTCTTTTCCCAACAGCGGCACCGCCACATTGCCGGTGATGGCGACCAGCGGCACACTATCCAGATAAGCATTGGCGATCCCGGTGACCAGATTGGTTGCTCCCGGGCCGCTGGTGGCGATGACCACGCCGACTTTGCCGCTCACTCTGGCGAAACCGTCGGCGGCGTGGGCGGCATTTTGTTCATGGGCGCACAAAACATGGTTGATACGGTGGGCGTTTTTGTACAACTCATCATAGATGGGCAGAACTGCTCCGCCGGGATAACCGAAAACGGTGGCGGCACCATTGCGGCACAATGCCTCGATCACTATCGCTGAACCTGATTTTTTCATTTTAACTACCTTATGCTGTTGGATAATAAAAAAGCCCTGCCGGAAAATTTTCTTCCGGCAGGGCTTGAATTTGACTTGCTTGATTCTATACCGTGCCGGGCGGCGTAATAATAATTACGCTGATAATAATAATGGCAATAATAATGACGGCGGCAACGGAGACAACAACAGAACCGGCGACAGAAAGTGCCGGGGCAAAATTGAAGTTGTTGTTAAAAAGTATCGTATTCATTTTTCTGTTTTCTATTCCGTTATACCAAATCAAACCATAAAAAAACCTCTCACCGGCTGATCACCGGTGAGAGGTTCAACTATTCTTTTCAAGTTCCGCTCAACAACAGCAACCAGCCGTACCGCAACCGATAATAACGACTGCAGCAATAATAATCACGCTGATAATGTTGTTGAAAAGTCTATTCATTTTTTTTCCGTTTCAATTTCAAAACGCTTTCTAATATACCACGATTCCGGAATGTGTCAAGTGGAAAAAATAAAAAAATAAAAAATTTTTTCACCCCCTTGACATGGATAAAAAACGGAGCTGCATTAAAAAATACACGCAAGAAAAGGGTGTAAATACGAAATAAAAAAAGAGACATCGTCGATGCGTTTACCGGAGAAGTTATCGGGCGCGGCTGCCGCGAATTCACTTTTGAAGCCGAACTTCATGAGAGCAGCCTTTTTTCTGTCGGCAATGCTCCGACTTTTTTGCAGAAAGCTCAGACCGGGCTCTGCACTGAAACAGAATTTTCCCGGCGGAGAACTTTGCCGGTCAAATATTCAAAAGAGTATCCTTAAACAAGGTGTTTTCAGAATAAAATTTTCCAATGTACTGTTGATGCAGAATAATATTCGTATTTTGCGGCTTTATTATGAATAATATTTGAAACTTACGCAGTATATCATTATTTTATAGCAGCTGATGATTTCAGGAAATTTGAGGATCTTTGAAATCGCGTTTTGCAACGGGAACTCAATGGAGAATGCTATGGATAATGTCGATATTGAAATTCTGAATGAATTGCGGCACAATGCCCGGATACCTAATAAAAAACTGGCGGAAAAGATCCATCTTTCGCCGTCGGCAGTTCTGGAACGGGTGAGAAAACTGCAGAAAAACGGGGTGATCAAAGATTTTGTCACCCGTATTGATAACCGGGCTTTGGGGTACAATATTTCAGTCTTTATTGAATTGAAGATCGAGCGCAATCTCGGGCAGACTCCGATTTCCAAATATCTGGTCAGAATCCCGGAAATATTGGAAGTTTACGATATCGCCGGAGATTACGATTATCTGCTGAAAGTGGTTGCCGCAGACAGCGAATCTCTGCGGAAAACGATGCATGCCATCGGTTCGATCCCCGGCGTGATCTCATCCAACACCAAGCTGATATTGAGCAATTTCAAATCCGAATCAACCCCGTAAATCAGAAAAAAATGAGCACATTTGAAAAAATCCCCCCCGCCAAAAGGTCGCTGGGCATTTTATGTGCGCTATTCGCCACGATGTGCTGGGCGAGCAATTATCTGGTCAACCGGCTCTTTCTCAACAGCAGTGCCACCGGAAATATCGATGAATGGTGGGCAGTGTGGCTGCGTATCTGCATGGGGGCGGTAATTTTCCTGCCGGTAACTTTTACTTTGCGCGATGGCGGATGGGGGGAATTCAAAAAAAACTGGAAAAGTGATTGGAAGATGTTTGCATTCCTCTCTTTCTGTTCAGTCAGCGAGGGGGCAATATGTTTTGTGGCATTGAAATATACCACCAGTGCGAGGGCGTCGCTGTTTGCCAATATTTCCCCGGTATTCACGCTGCTGATTTCGGTGCTGGCGGCAAGAGAGGTGTTGAATAAGAGGAAAACGGCGGGAGTTCTGCTGGGAGTTTGCGGAGTCCTTTTTGCGGCATTCAGCCGCAGCGGAGATATATTTTCCGGCGGTGCATCCATGCTTGCCGGTGATATGATGGCACTGGTATCAGGAATATTCTGGGCGTTATTCACTGTATTCGGCGGAGTGGTGAGCACCCGTTACAATGGAGCATTCTGCACTTTGCTTTACCGTCTTTGCGGCATGATCTGGCTGTTGCCGGTGCTGTGGATAAGCGGCAGTAAGATCACCTTTGATATCCCGCTCGCCGGATGGCTGATTTTTTTGTATTATGCACTTGTATCCGGAGGGATCGCCGTGTGGCTGTGGAGCGTGGCACAAAAATATGTTGAACCGGCGGTGCTGGGTTCATTCGGTTATTTGAGTGCATTCAGTGCGACGGCATTTTCGATAATTTTCTTTAAAGAAGAGTTTTCCTGGCATTTTATTATTGCATTGTGCCTGATTCCCGGCGGCATGGCTCTGACGGTCAGACAAAAACGGTGAAAACGGTTGCCGGGGGTGTTTTTCAATGCTGAAGTTCCTGAAAGGCCTTTTACGGTCAGAAGATACTTCTGCGGTTGTAAAATGCGTAAAAAGAGTTTTCAATGGACGACATGGACTAAA
>JAFVZG010000117.1 GCA_017508285.1 Lentisphaeria bacterium
AAATTTCTGGTGAAACTTGATCTATCCCAAGCCGGTAATGATGCCAAAGAGTTGATCGTTGCCGGTAAAAACCGGGTGGTGGTCAAAGATGTTATCGTTGGAGAGGTCTGGTTTTGTTCCGGTCAGAGCAATATGGCATTGCGTTTGAAAGACACTCTGAACAGTGCGGCGGAAATTGCCAAATCAGCCAATAGCCGGATCAGGATGTTCAAGCCGAAAATGCGGACTGCGCCTGAAGTGCAAAAGAGTATTCAGGGGCAGTGGCTCGTGGCTTCCCCGGCAAATTCCGGTTTTTTTACCGCCGTCGGTTACTATTTTGCCAAAAAACTCAATCAGGATGCCGGACTCGCTGTCGGTCTGATCAACCCTTCATGGGGCGGCAGTACGATCGAATCATGGATCTGCGCTGAACACATCAAAAAATCCACTCCGGCTGTCCGGGAAATTGCCGCTGTCGAGTTGGATGATTACCTCAATTATCAAACAAAGCGGATGGCTTATCTTCCCAAACTTCTGGCTTGGGAAAAATCTCTGGGCTGGATAGATGACAGTGCAAGCAAACAGCCTCCGGCAGATGCAAAATGGGAAAAGGCCCCTTCGGTGGATTCCGGTATCAAAGGAGCCGGAATCTATTGGCTGCGCCGTGAAGTTGAAGTGGCAAAAAAAGATATTGTCAACGGTAAAATAACGGTTTGGCTGGGCAGACCCAATGTCGCGTATAAAGTTTTCTGGGATGGCAAAGAGGTCAGAGAGATAAGCCGCGCCCGTTCTCTGGAAAGGCGGCCGGAGCGTATTTTTATTAAAACTGCTCCGGGCAGGCACACTCTTATGCTCCGGGTCTCAGCAACCGAAGCGTTGTCACGGTTTTTGCGGGAAAATTCCATATCCGGCAAAAATACTGCCAACGGTTGGGATATCGCCTGGGAAAAACGCTTCCCCGAAGCCGGTAAAAAACAACTTGCCGCCCGGCCGTCTTTTATTGCGGTTCGCCCATACGAAAATAAAACCCCAAGTCAGATATTCAATGCGATGGTATACCCGCTTGCCGACTTTACTATCAAAGGCAACTTGTGGTATCAGGGCGAAGGCAATGCCGGAAGAAAAGGTTATATTTACGACGAACATATCAATGCGCTTGTCAAATGTTTCAGAGATACGTTCCACGATCAGAAACTGCCTTTTTATGCGGTTCAATTGCCGGATTTCGGGGATAAATTCACCGATCCTGATTTTACCGGCAGTTGGCCGACTATCCGCATCCGGCAGAGCATGGCTCTGAAAAAACTGCCTTTCGCCGGGGAGGTCATCATTCTCAACCTCGGAGAATCCAAAGATATCCATCCGATCGATAAAAAACCGGTCGGTGAAAGACTGGCGGCACTCGCTCTCAAGCATGATTACGGCAAAAAAGAGGTGATCTGCGAATATCCGGAAGCGGTGAAAGCGATCCGCAACCAAAACCGTGTCCGGGTGAGATTTGTCAATTGCCACGGCGGATTGAAGGCAGAAAAACTGCCGGAAACATATTGGGTGCGCCGCAACAAAAATCAGAGTGCCAAGCTTATACCCAACAATCCGGGAAGTCAGGTGGAGGGTTTTACTCTTTGCGGTGCTGACGGCAAGTGGCATTGGGCAGATGCCGTAATCGAAGGAGATGAAGTGATCGTTTCTGCCGCCAAAGTTCCGGTTCCGGTAAAGGTGCGTTATGCATTTCAAAATAACCCCACCTGCAATCTTTACAATGGGGCAGGGCTGCCTGCCGGGACTTTTGAATTGCCGGTGAAATAATACGGGGATATCTCATTTGTTGCCGGAAACGGTGTGAAAAAGGTTCGTTAATATGAAAATCAATTACAATGGTGTGGAACAAAGTGTTTTCAAGTCTGCGCTGCATACGCATACGACAAATTCCGACGGGAAGTTTTCTCCGGAAGAGGTGATCGGGCTTTATCAGAAAAAAGGCTATGATGTGCTGGCATTTACCGATCACAGAAAAACCAATCCGGTATCTTCTTATGATGGTAAAAATATGACCTTGCTTTCCGGTATTGAATTGCATCCGGCCGGGCCGCGGGATATCAGATGGCACATTCTTGGCTTGGGAGTTCCGGAAAATTTTTCCGGGTGTGAGCCGGCAAGCGGGCAGGAAGCGGTCGACGCTGTTTTGGATTCCGGCGGTGTTGCTTTTGCCGCTCATCCTTACTGGTGCGGTTTTACTGCGGCGGAAGTGGCATCATTGAAAGGTATTTCCGGCATTGAGGTGTATAATTCATCCTGCCGCTATATCGGTAAAGAGTATAACATGAGTTACTGGGATGAATTGCTTGATGCCGGTTGCCGTTACAGTGCGCTGGCGGTGGATGATGTGCATCGCCCTCACGACCTTTTCCGGGGTTTTACGATGATAATCGCTCCGGATAAATCACCGCAATCGCTTATCAATGCTTTGCGGAATGGGGATTTTTACGCTTCGCAGGGGCCGTTATTCACCAGTCTCAACTTCAAAGGCGGCGTTATTTCGGCGGATTTCACGGCTTCGGTCGCGGCGGTGTGCTGTATGCGCCGCAGCAGCGGGCGCTGTGTGGCAGTTGAAGATAATGACGGGCCGGGCAGTGGAAATAAAGAGGTTACCCACCTTGAGTTTGACCTTGGCGATATACACGATCAATATATCCGCATCCAATTGCGGGATGCTGACGGGCGTATGGCATGGAGCAATCCGTTTTATTTGAAGTGAATCAACTTCAAATGCCGGTGACAGAAAATCATAATTTACAGAAAAGGAGATATTAAAATGTTGACACCGAGAAAAAGCCGGATTCTGGAAAAGATCCGTTCCGGAAAAAAAGCAATATCCTATAAGGCAAACTTGAGTTGTCCCCGGGTGGCGGAGATCGCCGCGATCGCCGGATTTGACGGCGTATGGTGCTGTCAGGAACATGTCCCCAGCGACCACAGCACGATTTGCAATATGATTTTGGCGGCGAAATCTTACGATTGCGATACGATAGTCCGGGTGGCAAAAGGATGTTACAGCGATTATATCCGGCCCTTGGAAGCAGATGCATCCGGAATCATGATCCCCCATCTGATGAGTTTGGATGAGGCAAAAGAGATCGTGCATACTGTCCGTTTCCATCCAGTCGGGCTGCGTCCGGTGGATGGCGGCAATGCCGATGGTTTGTATTGCATGCTGGACTTCAAAGATTATATCCGGTTTATGAATGCCAACCGGCTGGTGATCGTTCAGATCGAAGATCCGGAACCGTTGAGCCAACTGGATGAGATTTGTCAGCTTGACGGTATAGATATGATCTTTTTCGGGCCGGGAGATTTCAGTCAGGCGATCGGTCATCCGGCGGAATTCGATCATCCTGAAATCGCCAGAGTACGCAAGCTGATCGTTGATACAGCCCATAAATACGGTAAATTTGCCGGTACGGTTTCGGGGATGGCAACTTTGGGCGAATATTATGATATGGGCTATGATTATCTCAATTGCGGCGCAGATGTCTGTGCCATTGCAGATAACTGCCGGGCGATAATGGCAGGAAAAAGCGCATTGAATAATGGCTGATTTGTGATAAAAGACCGCTTTTCTGCGGAAGTTATACTCGCTGTTTTTGAGTATTGATATGATGATGCAATTCAGGCGAAAAAAGAGTGCAGGCAGTTATTTTGCTGCTTGCATTTCTTTCTTTATGTGCTATATTTCCCGTTCATATATCGGGGAAACTATCGGATCGGTGATTTATGGAAAAGTGGAAAAGGATTTTGGCTCAATCAGTATGCAGCATTGATGAATTGGCAGAGCATTTTCAACTTGATGCCGAATCTTTGAGAGAGGTCAACCGGATTTTTCCATGCCGGATACCCCGGACTTTGCTGGCAGGATTGAGTTCGCCCTCAGATCCTCTTGCCCGGCAATGTATTCCTGATCCGGCGGAGTTATCCGGCAGCGAAGATTTGATGGATGACCCGTTGGGGGAGGTGCGTTTCCGCAAGAGCGAAGTTATCGTGCAGAAGTATCCTGATCGTTGTCTGTTTCTGGTTTCCGGTGAATGTGCCATGTATTGCCGTTTCTGCACCCGCAAAAGAAAGTTCCGCCAGCCCTTTGTCATTACCCGCAAAGATATTGATGACGGCATAGAATATATCTGCAGTCATAAGGAGTTGCGCGATGTTTTGATTTCCGGTGGCGATCCGCTGCTGCTGGATGATGAAAAAATCAATTACATTCTGCATGGAGTAAGACAGGCGGAACATGTTAAAATCATCCGTATCGGCAGCCGTGCGCCGGGGATATTGCCGGAGCGGATCACCGCCAGACTGGTAAAGATATTGAAAAAATATCAGCCGTTGTATATGAATATCCACTTCAATCACCCCGATGAATTCAATGGTGCGGTTTGCAAGGCTCTGAAACGCCTTGCCGATGCCGGGATCGTGCTCGGCAGTCAGACAGTATTGCTTAAAGGAGTGAATGACTCGCCGGAAATCATGCGGGAGTTGATGTGGAAACTTCTGGAGAACCGGGTAAAGCCATATTATATATTCCAGTGCGATCTGGTTTATGGTACCGGGCACTTCCGCACTTCGCTTGATTGCGGGCTGAAGATCATGGAGTCATTGCGCGGGTGGAGTTCCGGGATGGCGAATCCCCATTTTGTTATCGATCTTCCCGGCGGCGGCGGAAAAGTGCCGGTCACTCCGGATTATCTGCTGCATCGCAGCGGGAGCGATTGTCACTACCGCAACTACTGTGGTGAAGAGTATATTTATCCGGATGTAACTGCCGGGGATTGATATATTCCGGTTAATCTGCCGGAAAAACTTGAAAAAAATAATTTCAATGATAAGTTATAAAAGCGTTGGTTTAATTTGTTGTAAACATCAATCAAAGGAGGCGGAGTTATGAAACGGATCGTGTTGGCAGTATTGCTGCTGTTTGTAGTATTGTTTGAGCTTCATGCGGCAAATTTCAGCATGAATAGTTTGTCGAAGCAGTTGTGTTATGCTTCCGGCAAAAAGGTTGATACGGCAACGGCGCTTGCCAATAAAAAATACATTGCCCTCTATTTTTCTGCCTCGTGGTGCGGTCCATGCCGCAGTTTTACTCCGAAACTGGTGGATTTTTATAAAAAAGTCGGCAAAAAACAGCGGTTGGAAGTGATTTTGGTCAATTCTGATAAAACCGCTGATGCCATGACCCAATATATGAAAAGTTCCAAGATGAAATGGCTGGCGATCCCCTTTGATGATCCGGCGCGGAAAGCGGTGCAGACGTCTTTTAAGGTTAGGGGAGTACCGACATTGATCATTCTTGACAACAAAGGCAAAGTAGTATCGACGGATGCCCGCTGGGATGTCACTTTATTGGGGGCGAAAGCCGTTGACGCATGGAAAAAGCCCGGATATAAACCGCTTACTTATGAAGATTCCAAAAAATCCTCTTCTTCCGATGATTCCAAAAAAGCTGCCAAGACAAAGCGCAGCAAATCCAAAAAGAAGAGCAGCAAAAAGAGCAAGTAACTTATCTTCCCGGTGATTTTTTGCCGGTATATGATTCAGTACTCCGGAATAAGCAAACAGCGCAACTGCGCAAGATGCTTAATATCCGGAGTAACTTTTTAAATAGTTCCCCGGAGTTTGTCCGAAGGTCTTTTTGAAGAGGCGGATGAAATGACTGGGGGAGGAAAATCCCCACTCGATCGCTGCCTCTGCTACATTCAATTTCCTGCCGAGCATATCCATCGCCGCCAGATTAAGCCGGAAATTGCGCTCATAATGGTTGTATGGTATTGCGCAAACTTCGGAAAAAAGATGGCTGAATCGGCTTGGACTGAGTGAACACGCTTGTGCGGCATCTTTCAGCGAAAGATATTTCCGCATGGAAAGTTTTTCCAGAGCCGGACGGATCCGGTCATACTTTCTCAACTCCTCTTTGGGAAAATTCCTTTTATCAATGACAGAAACGATCTCGGCAAACATTTCCACGATAGTCAACCATTGTTTAACGGTTGCAAATTCCCGTTTTTCATCCAGCATGGCGAGCAGTTTTCTGGCGTAAATATCGCCGATTTCCCGTGCCGCCGGGGCATTGAGCAGCTGGTGGCGCGTGGCACTGGTCAAATGCAGCAGAGTTTGAAATGTATCGCGCATATCAAGCATTGAATGAAGCACCTCGTCTGCGTTGAAATCCAACTCCAACTGACGGCATCCGCTCCGGCTGCTGCTCCATTGGAAGTGTATTTCCCACGGGGCGATCAAATAGAGGTCTCCCGGCATAAGGATCCGGCTGCCGCCGACCAGATTGAACTTCTGGTCGCCGGAAAAAATCACGCCGAAGTGCGATGTGCCGTGAAACTCCATCACTTTGATCCCATCGCCGGGAGGAAAATAAAGTGATGAATAACGGAATGGACGCCCCGGCGGCAGCAGTGTATAAGTTTTTTGAGGATTCATGATCTTTCCCCTGATTGAAAGTTAAAGCACAAAACAGAGTGTTTATGACGGGATCTCCTATGCCAAAGTAGTATATCACACGATAGAGGATAATGCAAGGAAACGCTACATGAAAATACCGTTTTTTAGCATGAATGTGCAATTATTGAAACTTGTAAAATGTTTCAATATGAAGTAAATTATTACATCTGGTTGACATTATCTTTACCAAAACAAACAAAACAGGGAGCTACCAATGAAAAAATTTACTTTATTCTCGTTTTTGTCAATTCTTTTTTCGCTGACGGTGTATGGTGGAGAGGTGGCTCCGGCAGGTGTCACTGATTGGGTTTTTGAGGGCAATTCGCTTCGTTGTCAGGATGGGATATCTTCCTATACCGGCTTTGCTCTTTACTCCAGAGGCTTTATTCCGGTCGATCCGGCAAAGAAATATGTCGTATCCGGTGAATTCCGCACGGCAAATGGTTCCAAACCGGCAAAATTCCAGCTCGGGGTGGTTTCTCTGGATTCAAACCGCCGCATCATCCGGCCGGAAAATGCCATTGTTGTAGCCGGTTCCGGTGCTGCCGTGGTCAATGCCGCTCCGGCGGGAAGTAAAAATATTACAGTTAAAACCATTCACCGCTGGAATCCGAAAATCAAAGCATATATCGTTGCCAAAGCAGACAACTCCGGTAAATTTTCCGATCTGCCCAACTTTAATGTTATCAATGAGATCGCCGGGATAACGGTGAAAGATGGTAAAATTCTTGAAGTTGCGCTGAAAAAACCTCTGAGTGCGGCTCTGGCTGCCGGTGAATCCATCCGGCTGCATGTCGGCGGGGCGATGCATGTCTGCAGTAAACCGGTGATCGCCGGTAATGATTGGATGAAATTCAGCCATGTCATCAGCGGTTACTCTAAAGGACATACGCAGACCAATTTCCGTCACGGAGCAAAATTTGCCAAAATTTTTCTGCTGCATAACCGCGGAACCAAACTTGAATTCAAAAACATCACCCTTAAAGAGCTGCCGGCTGAAAGCAAATGAATTCCGGCATTGAAATGTCTATGAATTGATTATAAATCAGAAAGGGAAAACGATGAAGCAACATTCACTCCAGTATGTTGGAATGAAGCCCAAAGGCTTCACTCTTATAGAATTACTCGTCGTGATCGCGATTATCGCGATATTGGCGGCAATATTGCTGCCGGCGTTGAATAGTGCAAGGGCGCGGGCAAGAGATATAAGCTGTCAATCCAACCAGAAGCAGATCATTCTTGCATTCACCACCTATGTTGCCGCCAATGATGATTTTATTCCGCCGATGTATCTGGTCGTCCCCGGTTATTACTGGACTTGGGTCAATCAGATGGCGCAGGAGTTATGTTCTTTGACCAGAGAAGAGGCGAAGGCTCCCAATCTTGCCCACTTTATAACAGAAGGTATGCCGGTCAGCCGTTTTGAAGTTTTTACCTGTCCATCTGAAGATGCCGGTCTCGGTCCCCGGGCGCAGGGGAAATTTGACTACGGTCATTATGGGGCAAATCTGTTTCTGCTCAATGATCACCCCCTTTATACCACTACCAATAATGCCTGGCGGCGCGACCGGAATATGACCGATGTATTGCAGCCGAGCAAGGCGATAACCATATTGGATTCCGGAACGATGAATGCGGCTTTCCCGGATTTTTACCAGACAGCAAATGTGATTCCCAATCTGATCGCCTCCCGTCACGGCGGTGGAGTCGTCAAGGGGGAGCCTGCCAATTATAAAATACCTTATTATGCAGGTAAATATATCAATGCCGCTTATTTCGACGGTCATGTGGCAGCCGTGCCCAGGGAGGATTGGAAAGTAAATGACAGTTTCAGTTACTCTATTTTGCAGGCTGGAATCAAAAGATAAGGGTTTCTTTATATGAGAAAAATCATTCTTTCAATATTATTGGTTTTTACAAGTGTCACACTTTTCGGAGTGTATACCAGGGCATCGAAGAAAAAGCTGCTTAATTTCGGTTGGGGGCTTCCCCGGCTTATCCACTACTACAAAGCAACTACGGCGGAGGAGTTGGAAAAATACCTGCCGTTTGACGGATTTTCGATAGCCCCGTATATTTATGTTTACCGCAATGGTAAAAAATTGGTCTACACCTCCAACCAGCTTGGGCCGGGAACCGATATTCTGTTGACCAAAGAAGATTTGAAAGAGTGGGTAGAAGTTTTTTCCAAATACAAGTTCAAAAAACTGACTGATAACTTTTTCGGCATGACCACTGCCCAATTCGGGGATGACTGGTTTGATGATGCTACTTGGAATAAAGTTCTCAACAACCACAAAATGCTTGCCTGGATGGCGAAAGAATGCGGCTTCAAAGGGGTGGTCTTTGATGCTGAACCTTACACTGTAACCTGCAGTCCTTTTGCTTACCGCAACAACTCCAAACACTCGTTTGCTGAAACGGAAGCCAAAGTGCGTGAACGCGGCAGGCAATACGCCAGAGCATTGACATCGGTGTATCCGGATATTACCATTTTCTGTTATGTACTGATCGACTTTTACTTCAAAAATGCCAACTCTCCTCAAAATGCCTATGTCAGCCGTATGGCTCTCTATCCGGCATTCTGGAATGGTATGCTTGAAGTGCTGCCGCCGGGAGCAAAATTGATCGACGGCAATGAGCATCCCGGATATCATGCTGCGCTCAAGGGTGAATATGACAAAATGAATTCCGATTTTGAAAGAGAACGGCATGCGACGATTTTCCCGGAAAACCGGGAGAAATTCAATCAGGTCGTTTCCCGTTCTTATGCAAGTTATCTGGATAGTTTTATCAAAGGCAATTCGCAATACCGCAATTGGACAAAATCCCGCTATCCGGTACGGCTGCTTTACAATACTTTGCGACACTCTCTGGAGTATTGTGATGAATATGCATGGGTGTGGGCAGAAAAAGGAGCTTTCTATCCTCAGAATATTTTCAAAGTCAAATGGCAGTTATGGAATGATCGTCTTCCCGGTTGTATTGATGCGATCAATGCCGCCCGTGATCCATTGGGCAGTGCGAAAAAATTTGCTTCTCCGGAAAATTTGTTGGAAAACGGCAATTTTACTGCCGGTAAAAATGCCGGTCAGAATAATGGTCCGGGAACATTGAATTTCGGCGTACCGTATTGGAGCAGCTGGCAGGGCGGGCCCCGTCCCAAAGGAGTGATCCGGGCGGAAAAAGACGGCGTTTGTTTCCGTAATGTGACCAATGGTTCAGTGGTACAGAGTATTCAGGACTTTATGCCCGGAGATTTGTTTTTGCTTACCGCCAAATGCCGGATGACCGGCAAGGGGCAGAAGCCGGAGATCAGCATTTTTTACCGGGATGAAAATGGCAGAGGTTTGTGGAATATCGGCAAAAAAGCGGAATTCGGTCAACCGGATAAGGATGGCTGGAGCGAAACTCATATACTCGTTGAGGTGCCGGAATCGCCGAAATTGCTGGCTCTGACGGTCAGTTGTTCGGTTACCGGCTCGTGGTACGGAATGAGTGAAGATGTTTCCTGCACATTCAAAGATGTCAAATTGCAGCGCGTACTTTATCCATGGTGGAACTATCAGGAAAAATAGTTTGATGAAGAGTTTTGAAGAAAACTTCCGCGAGGTGCCGCCGCTGAATACTCCGGCTTATTTCTGGTTCATCTGCTTTGAGATGGATTTGGATGAGTTGCTGGCTCAGCTGCACGATATGTATGATCACGGAGCGAGAAATGTCTGCCTGCATCCGGTTCCTCAAAAGTGGCGTCCCGGCAGTTATTTGAGTACGGAGATGTCGCCGGATTATTTAACGGAGGAGTATTTCGTTATTATCCGCCGGTTGGTTCAGGAGTGTGAAAAACTCGGTATCCACTACTATCTTTATGATGAAGGCGGCTGGCCATCCGGCGGTGCCTGCGGCAAGGTCTTGCAGAAACATCCGGAGTGGAAAAGGCAATGGATAGTTCCGGATGGCAGCGGCGGCACCCGGATCGAGGAAGAAGCTGCAAATCCGGAAAAAGCCATGTTACCGGATCTGCTTCATCCGGGGGCGACCGGCGAATTTATCGCTGTCACGCATGAAAATTACCGTCAGCATCTGCCGGAATATATCGGGGAAACGGTAAAAATCGCTTTTATGGATGAACCGGCAATAGCAGTATCTTCCGATTGCCGGTTGACCTGGACTGCGGATTTTGCCGTGGAGTTCCGGCGGCGGAAAGGTTACGATATAATTCCTTATATACCGGAATTGCTGAAGCCGTCGACTTTGATGGATAGCGGCAAATTGGTCGATGTGCGGGTGGATTTTCACGATGTGCGCACTCAGCTTTTTATAGAACGCTTCATGCTGCCTATCCGGGATTGGTGCCGGAAAAACGGGATGCTTTCCGGAGGGCACTTTGATGGGGAAGATACTCCGGAACTCTCCTGCCGCCGCACTTATGGCTCCGTAATGAGAAGTTTGCGCTGCATGGATGTACCCGGTGTGGATGTTATCTGGCGGCAGATCTGGCCGGAAGCCCGCGAACACTCCTTCCCCCGTTTCGCTTCATCGGCGGCGCATTTGGAGGGCAACACCTATTCTCTGGGGGAACTTTTCGGAGTATACGGTAACGGCTTGACTCCGGAGTCGTTGCGTTATATCGTTGATTATTTCTTTATTCACGGCATAAATCTGCTGGTTTTCGGCAGCTATCCTCAGCGCAATGCCAAAAACTGGCTTGCCGGATGCCGTCCTCACTTCGGACCGGATGATCCATTGTGGCAATACTTCGACGAATTTCATATCTATGTTTCAAGAGCATCTTTTTTGCTTTCCAGCGGGAAACCTTTGCGCACAACGGCACTGGTATTTGATGACCGTGCGGTCTGGGCGGATAACCATGAGAAATTATCTTTTTCCTATTGGTGTGAAACAACGGCAAAAAGGTTGCGCGAAAGAAGGATCCTTTTTGATTATGTCGATGACGATATACTTGGGCAGGGAGTGGTTTCTGACGGGGAATTGATCGTCGGGGCTATGCGTTACCGGGAGCTGGTGGTTCCGGTTTCAAGACGGCTTTCCCCGGCAGCTGAGGCGAAGATCGCTGAATTTGTTTCCGCCGGTGGAGTGGTTACTGACTCAGCGGATATTCCGGAAGAGGTGGTAAAGCTAACCCCCGATTATCCAAAATTGTGGATGGAATGCCGTCAGTTGGATGACGGGCGGCAAATCTGGTTTTTCTTCCATTCCGGTCAGGGGGATATACAGCCACAGATCACCTTGCCGGGGGCATCAAGTGTCGTGACTGCCGATCCGGTAAGCGGGGAGTTTTACCGGATAAAACAATCGGACGACGGTTCTTTTGTCTGGCACTTCGGTAAGTATGATACCGCATTTTTCATTACAAACATGAAACTTGAAAAATATGTTGCAGACGAGCCGGTTTTTAAGAATGCGGTTTTCCTTACGGATCATTGGCAGCTTCAGCCTTTAAAGAAGCACTCCGTCGGCGATGAATGTTTGGATATTTGCGTTTGCAATGGCAGTGTCATTCCTGCGGCGACCGGAGATTGGCGGAAGTATCTGGGGGATGATTTCAGCGGGAATGCCTGTTATATGACCGACTTTGAGTGGCGGGGGGATGCTCCGGGAAAAATTTATCTTGATCTTGGCAAAGTCAATTACTGTTGTCAGGTCTCTCTTAACGGCAGCGACGCCGGAAAAAAATTCCGCGGACCGTTTGTGTTTGATATCTCAGATAAACTTAATCCCGGCAGCAATCATTTGGAAGTTACCGTCACCAATACCCTTGCCAATGCCTACTCCCCGCGGGAAGTTGAGTTGAAAATGCAGGAAAAATGGCAGCGTTCCGGTTATGAAGACCGCCAGCGCAGTTATGAATTGGATTCTCTTGAATCCGGTTTATTCGGGCCGGTCATGCTTAAATTCTGAGCGGCGGCTCTTCTGCCGGTGATACAGCAATAGCCGTAATACCGGATATCACCTGTTCTCAGGCTTTCAATTTTTTGCCGTCACAAAAAGCATCTCCTGCCTTGCTGCCGATGGTACGGTATTCATGGGTCACCGGGTCGTAAATCAGGGGATGAAATTTATCCAGAGTGACTTTGCCGTCGGCATCCAGAATGCTCTCATCCGCAGAGATATTGAGGATCTCACCCACGGTACAGCCGGTCTTTTTATCGAAACTTATTAAACGGCACTCCAACGTAAGGGGCAATGCTTCAAATACCGGTGCATCGGCGAATTCTCCTTTGCGGGGGCGCAGATCGGCCTTGACGACCTTATCCGGAGCATTGTTGCCGGAAACGATACCCACATAATCACACTCAACTACCGTTTCAGCAGTGCCGATACTGACGGTAAAGAAACCGTTTTTCTGCAAATTTGCGGCAGTTTTATGGGGCGGATCGATGCATACTGCGATCTGATCGTGGTCGTGGATGCCGCCCCACGCTGCATTCATGGCGTTGGGGGTGCCATTTTCATCGTAAGTGCCGATGATCAATACCGGCATCGGATAGAGCCAGGTTTGTGCTCCGAAGTTTTTACGCATGATCTGTTTTCCTTTTTTATTCTGCGGATATTGTTATAATCAAAGTCAATCGTTTTTCATGTATACCCGGATGATTATATTCACCCAGTTATCACTTTCCGGATACCACAGATCGATTACTTCTGCATAAAACTGTTTTCCTGCATCCATCAGATGAGCAAGGATCTCATTCTTTTTGCGGGGGATATAACCGATCTTTTCGCCGTTGGCATTGTTAATGCAGATAGCCCATTCGTCGTAGTCATTGAAATATTCTCTGACAAAAGAGAGTATACTCCCCGGATAGACCTCCTGCAGACGGCTTTCGATTTCCGGAATATGCCCGGTACCTGCCACCCCGCACTCCATGACAAATATCCCATCATTCAAGTGCGAATAAGCTGCCGGCTGAGAATGATAATTCTCTGCCAGCTCCCTGAGTTTCTCAATGGTGAAAAAATTGTCTTTATCCGGCATGATTCGAAGTTGGTTGTTGTTTTACCGTTTATGCAGCTCCTTTTACCGGTATGACCGGAAAGGTCATTGCTGTTCCAGCACGAAGACACTGCCGATGGCAAAGAGATTGGGCATCCATCCGGTAAGACGCGGGAATTTGCCGGAAACCGGGTATTCCGCCACGACCCGGATATTCAATGATGCGCACAACTGCCGGAAGTCCTGCAAAGTGCAGAAGTGGATATTGGGCGTGTCGTACCACTGGAAAGGCATGTGGGAACTCCGGGGCATTTTTCCTCTGAATGCCACTTGCAATCTGCATAGCCAATGACCGAAGTTGATGACACTTACCGCTGCCTGATTGCCGATTCTGACGATTTGTGACAGCAGTTTATCCGGGCGGCTGGTCTCCTGTAGTGTCTGACTGAGAATTGCCAGATCAAAAGATTTTTCCGGCAGATAATCCAGGTCATCATTCAAATCCCCCTGGATCACCGGCACTCCGTTGCCGATACAGCGGACTATGGAATCCTCATCGATTTCCACTCCCAGTGCTGAAATATGATATTCATCTTTCAGCTGTTTGAGAAAAACTCCGGTGCCGCATCCGAGGTCAAGCACCCGGCTGCCGGGTTTGACCAGCGAGGCGATGATCTCCAGATCACGGCGGCGGTTGGTATCAAGGTTGCGTTTGTTACTCATGATATGCCTCCTGCTGATGTTGGAGGAAGTCTCTTACCATTCTGCCGAGGGTATCCACCTCCAGCAGAAATGCATCGTGACCGTAACCGGATTCTATTTCGCAGAAAGAGACCTCTTTGCGGTTCTGGAGCAGAGCATCCACGATCCGTTTGGATTGGCTGGTCGGGAAAAGCCAGTCGCTGGAAAATGAGACCACCAGAAATGCGGCTTTCACCTTTTCCAGAGCCTTGACCAGATCGCCATTGGTATTTGCCGTCAAATCGAAGTAATCCGTTGCTCTGGTTATGTAAAAGTAACTGTTGGCATCAAAACGCTCCACAAAGCGGCGTCCCTGATACTGCAGATAACTTTCTACTGCAAAGTCGAAATCAAAGGCGTAGTCATAGGAGTCGGATTTATCCTGCAATGATCTGCCGAATTTGCGGCTCATGGATTCTTCTGACAGATAGGTTATATGTGCCAGCATCCGCGCTGCCGCCAAACCGCGGGCAGGGACACTGTCTTCTGTGTAATTGCCGCCATTCCAATTCGGATCAGCTTTGATTGCTTCTCTGGCTACCCAGTCAAAAGCGATATTCTGCGGGGAGAACTGGCAGGCGGTAGCGATCGGAATGATCGCCTGCATCATATCCGGGTAATCAACTGCCCACTGAAGCACCTGCATTCCGCCCATTGAACCTCCGAGGACAGCCAGCAGTTTTTTTATACCGAGGTGATCGATCAATTGTTTCTGAGCACGAACCATATCGGCAACGGTGATCACCGGGAAATTCATGTTGTAAGGTTTTCCGGTATCCGGATCGATCGATTGCGGGCCGGTAGAACCGGAGCATCCGCCGATAACATTGGAACAGATCACGAAATATTTGTTGGTATCCAGCAATTTACCCGGACCGATCATCTCATCCCACCAGCCGGCTTTTTTATCTTCCGGAGTGTGGCGGCCGCAAACATGGGCATCCCCGGAAAGGGCATGGGTTACCAGCACTGCATTGGAGCGGTCACTGTTGAGTGTACCGGCAGTTTCAAAACGGATATTGACCTCTTTCAGGATTCTGCCGCAATCAAGTTTGAGCTCTCCGGGCAGACGGAAATCCTGCGGTGTGGTGATGAACACCTTTTCGTTTACAGATTGAGTTTCGATTTTCACTTACTCCATAGTTGATTGTTTAACTTATAATATAACCTGTATTTTACATTTTTTCAATGGATAAAAACTTGACAATTATGGGAAAAAGTCTTATAGTATTCTTCTGGAGTTTTATAATGCGTGTTTTTTTGATATTTTTTGCATTTTTGTTTTTTACTGCCGGAGCAGAAGTTTTCTTTGTTCCCGGCTGGAGAACCGGTTTTGACGGCAGGGATGGGTGCGTAAGGATTTTGAAAGACGCTTATCCGGGGAAAAAGATCACCGTTAAATCCTGGGATTCTCTGCAGTCATGGGATGTGGCAAAAAAGAATGCCGGTATTTATACCGGAAAACTGCTGGCGGAAATTCTGGAAATGCCGGATGAGCGTCGTGAGCAGCTGATCATGGTCGGCCACTCTATCGGGGCAAGGATCGTGGTGGATATCCTCTCTGAATTATCCCGCCGGAAGTTGAAAATCCACTCCATGGCATTGCTTGCCGCCGCCTTGCCGGATAACGATCCCCGTATCGGATATTCTCTGGATGCCATCCGGTTCTACTGCTGCAATGTTTATAATCCGGAAGATTGGATATTGAAATATCTCTTTGCTTTTGATAATCAGATGCATGCACCTTTGGGATTGTGCGGTTGGGCAGGCAGAGACTACCGTTTGTTTGAGCGCAAAGCGCGCAGTGACCGCTTCGGTTTTGCCAATCACTTTGCCTATATTTATCTTGAGGAACTTGACCGTATGCTTGAAACATTGCCGCCGGAATATCCAAAGGTGGATGTGCCGCAGGATCTCCCTAATAAGGTACGCCGTCCGGCAGATATGGTCTATTGGGAAACCGTAAAAAGTTTTGGCAACTGGCGGCTGCAGAAGTATATTCCCGGTAATGATTACCGGATACTGGATGACCGCGGCAACCGCCGGGCACAGGGAAGTAAAGAGAAGATCACTCAGGCATTTGACGAAGTTTGCCGCCAGCTTGAAGCTGTCAAGTGACTGATTCAAACTCCGCGCAATTCATTCAACCGTTCTTCGCAGGTGATTTTCAAAATCTGGTCGAGGATCAGTGAAAATTCCCCTTCCATGACTTTGGGCAGATCAAAGGAAGAAACATTGTACCGGTGGTCAGTTACCCGGTTTTGCGGGAAGTTATAGGTGCGGATGCGTTCACTGCGGTCGCCGGTACCCACTTGAGAACGCTTGTCAGCGGCAAGTTTTTCCTGCTCCTGCTGCTGCTTATGTTCCAGAAGTCTGGCATAGAGTATGCGCAAGGCGATCTCTTTATTGCGGTGCTGAGATTTTTCCTGCTGGCTGGCAACCGATAATCCGCTGGGGATATGAGTGACCCGGACTGCGGAATCAGTGGTATTCACGCATTGACCTCCGGGGCCGCTGGAACGGAATACATCAAAGCGCAGCTCTTCCGGTTTGATATTCAATTCGACAGCTTCGGCTTCCGGCATGACTGCCACGGTTACCGTAGAGGTGTGTATCCTCCCGCCGGCTTCAGTTTCCGGAACGCGTTGAACCCGGTGGACACCGCTTTCAAATTTCATTTTGCTGTAAACATCGCAGCCGGAAAGAGAGAATGAAACATCCTTTATTCCCCCCAGATCGGTATCAGTCTGATCGAGAATTTCAACTTTCCATCCCTGCGATTCAGCAAAGTGTAAATATGCCCGGAATAATTCTCCGGCAAAGAGAGCCGCTTCATCGCCGCCGGCTGCCGGTTTTATACCGACAATGATATTCTTTGCATCATTGGGGTCAGGCGGCAGCAGTGCGATCTGCACTTTGCCTTCCAAGTTGGCTGATTCTGCGGTAAATTCGCTGATTTCCTCCTCCAGCAGAGCGCGCATTTCGCTGTCAGTTTCAGCAATCAGCAATTCTTTGTCGCTCTCAATGGAGTCAAGCAGATTTTTCCAGCGGTCAAAATCGGCAAACAAGGTATTCAATTTGCTCAATTCCTGACTCATGCGGCGGAATTGCGCCATATCATTGAATATATCCGGGCTGGAGAGGGAATTTTCCAACTCCCTGCCGCGGATACGGAGATTTTTAATGTGATTCTGGATATCTGCCGGGGTCATGATGCTTCGATCAAAAAAAAACTTGCCGGATATCCGGCAAGTTGTAATTCAAAGGCAACTTACGCTTTTTTGTAGCGACGGTTGAATTTATCAATACGACCTGCGGTATCGACAAATTTCTGTTTGCCGGTAAAGAAGGGGTGGCATTTGGCGCAGATACCGACTTTGTACTCACTGCGGGTGGATTTGATGTTCCAGGTTGCACCGCAAGCGCAAGTCACGACCGCGTCACCGTAAGCGGGATGGATCTCTTTTTTCATTATGCTATCTCTCTTTATGTTGATATTTGTTAAAATATGTCAAGATAAGAATATACACCTTATTTGCGCTTTTTCAAGTCAATCAGCACTTTTTTTTCAATATTTCTGCCGCTACATCATCAATGATCTGTTCCAGAGGATTTTCCGGCTGCCAGTTGACCAGTTTGCGGAGTTTTTCTGTTGACGGTTTGCGGCGGCGCATATCTTCAAAACCTTTGGCATACGCCTGTTCGTAAGGGATGTATTCCAATTTTGACGAACTGCCCAGACGGGAAATGACCAACTCCGCCAACTCTTTGATCGTGATCAGACGGTCACTGCCGATGTTGAAAATCTCCCCGATACTGCGGTCATCATCCAGCAGCAGCAGCAAGGCTCTTACCACATCGTGCACATGACAGAAACAGCGGGATTGACCGCCGTCACCGTAAACTTTCAACGCTTCATTTTTCAGGGCATTGCTGACAAAACGCGGAACGACCATGCCGTACTTTCCGGTCTGTCTGGGACCGACTGTATTGAAAAAGCGCACCACAGTTCCCCTCAAGCCGGCTGATTGATGATATGCCATGAGGTAG
The DNA here is from genome assembly GCA_017508285.1 of Lentisphaeria bacterium. Classification (GTDB taxonomy): domain Bacteria; phylum Verrucomicrobiota; class Lentisphaeria; order Victivallales; family Victivallaceae; genus UBA1784. The sequence continues at coordinate 18,236 of JAFVZG010000117.1, forward strand.
AATTCATCCAATAGTTTACTGCAGGCGTAGCTCCAGCGTGAATGATAAGGTGAACCTATGAGCAGATCATCGCTTTCCGCAAATAATTCATGGTCGGATTTTCCGTAGACTTCACTGGTGGAAGCAATGAATAACCGTTTATCAAATTCTGCCGCGGCTTTTACCACACATGCCGAACCTTCGATATTGGTATTGATCGTGCGTACCGGGTCATTGACCACCAGTTCCACGCCGACTGCGGCGGCAAGATGGAAAACCGTATCGACTTCCCGGATGATCTCTCTCAGTTTTGCCGGATTTTGAGAGATATCCATCTCAATTACCTGCGGCACAACTCCGTTTACTTCCCGGATGTTATCCCGGCTGCCAGTGGAAAAGTCATCAACAATAACCACTTCATCTCCGCGTTTGAGTAAAGCCTCCGCAAGATGTCCGCCAATGAATCCGGCTCCACCGGTAATAAGAATCTTCATTTTGCCTCCACAGGATGTTTGCGGCGGTAGATCTTCTCAAAGATCAACATCACCGGTCCGGAAAAAATATACGCAATGGTAAGAAAGGTCAATCCGTTTATTCTGAAACAGATGATGATCGCCAGCATCAAAACCACCAAAGGCAGTTTTTTCCGGTTGCGCCGGATCGACATCAACCATTTGCCGGCATGGATATAGGGGATGGTGCTGGTCATAAGCAAACCGAGGATCGCCGAATATGCCGGCAGTATCCATGCCATCAATTTCAGATTCTGCTCAGAAAGACCGCTGTTGGCGTAGAGAAAGAAGATCGCCACGCAGATCGCTGCCGCGGCTCCGGGGGAGGGGAGACCGGAGAAATTATCGGAACTTTTGGTCTTCAAAGTGGCATTGACATTGTAGGTGGCTAAACGCAGTGCGGCACCCCCGATGTAGACTGAGCATAAGAAATAGATGTATATCTCCTGACCCAATTTGATTTCCCAATTGAAAAAACAATTTGCTGCTGCCGCCACCATGACCGCCGGAGTAACCCCGAATGTCACCATATCTGAGAGCGAATCCATCTGTATACCGTGAAGACTGGCGGCATTGAGCAATCTTGCCGCCAAGCCGTCAAAAACATCGAAGATCATTGCCGAAAAAATCATGATCGAGGCGATGACAAATATTTTCACTCCCTTTTCCGGAGATGCCTGATATGCGGTAAAGAGCAGCAGTATCGCCGCAAAACCGCAGAGCGAATTGCAAATCGTCAGAAAGTTGGGGATATATTTCAAAAACTTTGCCTGTGAGATCAGGACAGAAGAACTTTTTTTCATAAATAAAACCCTGTGTCAACAAATGATTTAATGTTACAAGGTGACTGCAAAGAGTTTATGCCTCCGGCAGCCGCCTCCTTTTTAATAATATAACCCATGTTGAGTGTTTTTACAACTTGCCTTGGATTTTTCCCGCTGTTAAAGAGCGTGATTTCAAGGATTCAAAACTTTCTTTGTCATTATGTTTCAATATTTTATTTTCAAAAAGCATCCGGTCAAACAGTCCGTTGAAAAGCACTCGCAACTCATATTTCAATTGCGGAGCCGCTTTTTGCAGAGCCGGATAGACAGCCGTTATGCAGTTGGCACGGATCAGGTCGTAGAATTCCGGATTTTTATCGAGCCGGTCAACTTTGGCAATGATATCCTCCAGAATTATCCGGCATTCAGCCGGAGTGAAATTGGTTTGATAAAGATAAAGATCCTCTTTGCGATACTTTATGCGCAGATCAAAAAGATCTTCCGGAGTGCCTAAAATGATGAGCAATTCCTGCTGCTTATTCAAGCATGTCAATGGTTTCCGGTCACTGTCGACCGGAGTTCTCGGCTCAACCGACAGTGCAAGATTCTTGCCGTCGGTGAATTTGAAATTCAGCATAGTATGAGCGACCAGACTCTGGTTATCCCAGTAAACCATTGCAATATCCATCGCAGACACTTTTGCCGGATCGAATGAGACATTTTGATAATTTTCATCGTAATCATCGACGGTACGGTAGCGGTTGTTTCTCAGCCTGATCACCTCAAATTTGCCGTCAGAAAGATGGTTGATCGCCGGTTTTACTGCGAATTGCCGCATAAATTCCCGATCGCGGAATTGCAGTTGCGGCGTGAGGGTCAGAAAAAAAAGCAGAGAAAACAATTCACACAATGCCAACATGATATGATAATGTTTGTCACGGAAGCCGGCGATAAACAGCAGTATTATTGAGACCCGGAATATGATGCCGGGAATTTCCGGTATTCTTAAAAGCATCGGTGCCGCGGCAAAAAGCCATATCCCCGCCAAAAGCAGCAGCAACCGGAAAATATGAATAGATGCTTTTTTCAGAGTGGTCATTTTTTTATCCGGTTGAGATGTTCTTTCAATATGCGTTTGATCTCCTGGATCGCCAGAGGATTCTGTTGAACACTGTGCCGGGATTTTACAACGATCTCACTTGCAGCTCCATTCAGATGACTGCTGCTGTAAGGTACTACCCCGTCACTTCCTCCGGGAACTCCGGCTTTATCCTTGTTCCCGATCACCGAATGGTATGGGATACCCGGAGCGAATTTCATCCGGTTGAGCAATTGCAAGGCGTAACCATCAGGCGATAAATTATTTATGCCGTTGAATTTTTTTGCCAGAATTTCTTTTTGATCTTCCGGAAGATTTATCAACTGCCGGATCAGTTTTGCATTGAAATCGAGCAGTGATTTCGGCAGGCGGATCAGGGAAGATGCCATTTGAGCTATCCAGCTTTGTGCAAGCTCTGCCCCGCGGTGCGGGACGGCGATGAAAATAACTCTTTTTACCGATGGGACCGGGGAGAAAAGCAGCATGTCACGGAAAAATTGATCGTCGCGGTCTATAGAGTTGTCATACGCTTCTTTGCCTACAAAATTCCGGAGCAGTTGGTCATCGCAGGTGGAGATCATCATTCTGGATATCAATCCTCCCATAGAGTGACCGATAAGCACCATCTGATCGAATTTGGATAGATCCCGCTGATCTTTCCGCAGTTTTTCCCGTTCTCCGGCAAGGGCTTGTCGCAAGTGCATCGCGCTTGCCAGGATCGGATTGCCGCTGGAGTATGAAAAACCCATGAACCGATAGTGTTTACGCAATTCCGGATCGCTCTGCAGGGTATTTATCAACTGCATCCAGGTTCGGATATCGGACATCAATCCATGGACAAGAACCACCGGTATCCGCTGGTCATTATGCGGTTCAAGGTGGTACAATCCTTCACTGTCACCGGTTCGATCTGCCAGAAAAGTCCGTCGCAAAAATTCGAATACCTGCGGTTTGCGTATCATGAATGCCAGTGGCGTGGAGAAATCCTGCGCCATGGGGATGGTTACACCTTTATAGGTGATCTCATCGTATGAACGGGAATCGAGAAAAGAAAGTTTTATCTGACGGTGGTCAATGTCGATCTGCTGTTTTTCCCCGTTCAATGATATTTGAGCCACCAGAGTTGCCGGTATTACCTGATCTTCGGCGAAGACGGTTTCCGGAATGGCATTGTCCGCCAATTCGCAGACCAGAGGCACACCAATGCCGAAGCGGCGGTTGTCGTGGGTGAGATTTTCCGGTCGGAAGTCGGAACACAGATGAAATGTGATGATCTTTTCTCTGGCAACCGGCAGTTTGAATTCCGGCATGGTAAAACTCATTACCTGACCTCCGGCGGCAAGCAGTTCAAAGCCGCCGTTATTATGCAGATTGCGCTCCTGCAAATAAGCAAAGAGTTGGGTCAGTGCCAGATTGTAGCAGCGGATGGCGATAATCATTTCCGGATCGCACAATCTGGATGTGTTTTTCTTCAATATTTCCCGGAAATATTTATTGGTGTAAATCAATGTGGTCAAATCGTAACTTACCGCCCGATCCGGATCATCCCGCATTTTATCTGCGATCATCTGGGAGGTTTCCATAATGGCGATCAGGGTGCTGGTGGAGTCGTCGGCTTTGCTCAACTGTTCAAGGGCGTGAATAAATTGCTCCGGAGAGGAGTCAAGTTTGTCGTGGAGCAGATTGTTACCGAGGATATTTACGGTTTCTGCGCTTAATCCGCCATTGAAGAGGAAGGAGTCTCCGTAACTTACTCTGCCGTCAGCACCGACTTCCCGCAACGAAATCGAACTGCTGCACCCGGCGATAATAAAGACAATGGCAAAGGAAAACAGTATGTTTGTAAATTTTTTCACAACACCAGTCTCCTTTGGGAATATTGTTTCACGCCCGTTCAGAAAAAGTGAAGCCGTGGTAGATCTGCGGAACCAGATATTTGGCAACTGAAGCCGCCGGCAATGCGAAGATCATACCGGGGATCCCGGCGAATATCGCACCCAGCAGTACCACGATGATCGTTTCCAGAGTGCTCAATCCCAGGGATTCACCGATGACAGCCGGGTATAGAATGAATTGTTCAATGATGCCATTGTAGATCAGGTAACAGATGACGATCACCAGCAGCATCTCTCCGGTGGCTGCTCCGGCGGCAATGGTCACCAGTACCGTCAGTAAACAGGAGATCACCGGTCCCAGATAGGGCAGGGCGATGCCGCATCCGGCGATCAATCCCAGCGGCAGAAAGAATGGTACTCCGAGGAAGAAAAAGCAGGTGGTGTAAAAAGTTGAATCCACCATAATAAGAGTCAGATATCCTTTCAGCCAGATGCGCAGTCTGAATATGATGCCGTTGATGGTTTTGCAGGTATCCTGTATCAGCGTTTCATCGGCACCCGGCAGCCAGATGCCGTTGAAAAAGTTGCGCACGATGTATTCACTGCCGGAAGCATGTCCGCTTTTAGCCCTGCTGTATTCCGCAAATTTCAGCAAAAACAGCAGCGAGAAAAATATGGTCAGCAGTATATCTGCCAGAAAAGCGGCGATACCTCCGACCACTCCGCCGGTAATATTGACAATACCGCCATTGCTGCGGATGATATTGCTGATGATCTGATCCCGTTTGCCGGGATCATTGATGATTTTTTCCAAACGGTCAAGTCCGGTTTTCACCAGCGGGATCGATTCAAAATTTTCCCGGAGTTTTTCCATTGCATAGTTGTATTTGCCGGAAGCACTGCCCTGATCCTGCCGGGTCGTTTCCCAGACCCGTATTGAACGCTGGAGATTTTTCATATAGTGTCCGGTAAGTTTTGATATGCCGAATCCGGCGAGAACGATTATCAGAGCCGCAATAAGTGCAGTAAGTATGACCGATTGTCTGATAATGGATTGTTCTTTTTGCTTCCGGTGTCTGGTTATGGATCTGCCGGAAGTATCCCCCTTGCGTGAAAGCAGAATGGAGAGTCTTTTCAACGGATAGAAGGCATAGGAAAAAGACGCGGTAAGCAGAAAGAATATTCCCCGGCGTTTTTGCAAACGGCGTTCAATGAATTTTTCCAGAGGCAGCATCAAACATGCCAGAAGTACTCCGAAAATCACTGATTGCAGATATTTCGCGGTCAGAAAGAATATCAGAATAATTATCAGAACGGCTATGATACTTCTGCTGGAGTTGCGCAAACGCTGTTTTTTGCGCTTGTTTTCCATGACTTCTCCGGTGAAGTCGGCAAATGCCTGTTTATCCATTCCGAGTTTTTCTGCCACCCGGCTGATATATGCGGTATCTGCCGGATAAGGCAGAGCTGCTCCCAGCACGATCAAAAATTCTGCGGTACGCAGGGGATCGTTGTTCTCCGCAGAACGGATAACTGCAACCGCTTCGTCTTCCGGGAGAGGCAGCAGTGCAGGCAACTCAGCGAGATGTTTTTCTGCCACCTGGATATTGAAGAAATCTTCCAGCAAGTGCCGGTAGACCATCTTGCTCTTTTCCGAAAGACGGTTGTTATTGAGCAGCAGAGGATGGACCAGGGATTGAAATGCCAGACGGAAGTATCCGGCTTCATCTTCCATGGTGCCGAGCAGCAGCTGGGTGGCGGCAGAGAATTTCTCTTTGAGTTTCAAATTGAAATCACTTTGCCGCAAATCCAGAAACTGCTTTATCCGTTCCAGAGAGATCATGTTGATTATTCCGCAACTTCAACACTTTTGTTACCGGCAACCACTTCGCCGATATGTTCAGCAGTGTAACCATTGGCACGGATTATCTCCAGTGCCTTTGCTTCTGCATCTGCCGGAACGAACCAGACCATGCCGACGCCCATATTGAATACCCGGTAGGCTTCGGTATGGCTGACATTGCCCTCTTCGACCATGAGTTTGAAAATCGGGGGTACCGGCAATGCTGACGGATCAAATTTTACCGAGACATCTGCAGGCAGAATACGCGGCACATTGTCATAAAGACCGCCGCCGGTAATATGAGCGATACCGTCAAGATCCAAACCTTCCTGCATAGCCTGACGGATGGCGGGATAGTAACAAATGTGGGGATGCAGCAGAGCTTCTCCTACAGTTTCGCCGAGGGAATCCACATAGGTTTTGGCAGTATATTTACCGCTGTCAAAGAGGATTTTGCGGGCGAGACTGAAACCGTTGGTGTGCGGTCCGTTGGAAGCGATACCGATGGCAACATGACCGGGACGGATCTTTTCACCGGTAATGATCTTGCTTTTTTCAACGATACCGGTGATGACACCGACCAGATCGAAATCATTGCCGTACATGCCGGGCATTTCGGCAGTTTCTCCGCCGAGGACGGCGCATCCGGCGGCTTTACAGGCCTTGGCAATACCGCTGAGCACCTCTTCGTAAAGCGGTGAACGCAATTTGCCGATGCCGATATAGTCGAGAAAATATACCGGTTCAGCTCCCTGCACCGAGATATCATTGATGCAGTGGTTGACGATGTCGCAACCGACGGTGTCATATTTTTCCATCATGGCGGCGACCATCAATTTGGTGCCGACTCCGTCGATACTTGAGACCATGACCGGCTCTTTGTATTTGGAAAGATCGATCTGAAAAAGTCCGCCGAATCCGCCGATGGGGGTGAGCATTTCCGGGCGTCTGGTGCTGCCGAGATCGGCTTTGACCCGGTCGAGCAGAGTGGTTGCGAGGTCGATGTCGACGCCGGCTGCTTTGTAAAGTTCACTTTTTGCCATAATGTAAGATCCTTATTCTAAATTTTGATTACAGATTCCAGAATTTCTTGGTGCCGCTGTATGCCATGCGTTCAGCGAGATTGAAAGCGATCTCTTCCGGCATTTGTCCGCGCTCGACCAGATTGCCGATGACATCAGACATCACGCGGCGGAACATCTCAAAACGGGAGCCGTAACTGAGCAGTTTGCGGGAGTCGGAAACCATACCGGCGAAGTTGCTGAGAGTATCTGCCGAGCCGATATATTCCAATTGACGGTGCATGCCGATGGGGGTGTCAAGCAGCCACCACGCCGAACCGAGAGCGACTTTTGCTCCGAATGCCCGGGAAATCGTTGCCAATGTTCCCTGATGAGAGGCTTCCAGACAGTAAAGTACAACTTTGAGACGGTCATCAAAGCGGTTGAGGAAACTGCAGAGGGCAGGGGCGTAATCCAGATAATGATTACTGATATCTCCGCCGACATCCGGGCCGAGGGAATCAAACAACGTGGCACGGACATCGCGCACTGCGCCGAGGTGGAGCTGGGTGACCCAATCTTTCTGACTGTTCAACTCGGCAGCTTCGGCAAGAATGTATCCCATGAAAAGGTCGATCTCTTCAGCGGTAAGTTTTTCTTCTGCCATTGCTTTGCGGAAGATCCGGTCGGCGCATTTTTCATCCACATCGGCGAAAACCGGATATTCCAGACCGTGGTCACTGGCACGGCAGTTGCGTTCGGCGAAGTAATCGTGGCTCATTTTGAATGCAGAAACCAGATCTTTAACGCTGTTGAGGCGGATATTGAATCTTTCCGCGACCTGATTCATGTAAGGTCTCCATGCCGGAGCAAAGATTTTCATTGCCTTATCCGGACGCCAGGTCGGGCGGATAAGAACTTTGCCGAATGCGGCATTGGCACGGGCGTGGTCTTCCAGTGTGTCGATCAGGTCATCGGTGGAACTCATCACTTCAACATTCAACGGTCCGGTGAGCAGTGCCTGCGGCCGGTAGGCGTCGGTGGCAAGTTTTGCCGTGACCGTATCGTAAATTTTTTTGCCGGTGGATTCGCTGAGCAGTTCTTCGATACCGAAGTAACGCTTCAAATCGAGATGGATCCACTCGTAAACCGGATTTCCGGCGACTTCCGGGAAAATTTTGGCAAGAGCGAGAAACTTATCCTCATTGGAAGCTTCTTTGCCGGTGATCAATGTTTCCGGAACTCCCCGTTTGCGCATCATCTCCCAGACATAGTGGTCGGTCGCAGCAAAGAGCTGCCAGGCATCTGAGTAGCAGTTGTTGTCTGCGATCTCTTTGACATTGGCGTGGTTGTGGGGGTCAACGACCGGCAGGGATTTGACGGAATCGAAGATCCGCAAGCCGGAAGCGTTGCTGATGAGGTAGTTCTGATCCATGAAAGCCATAGTGAATATCCTTATGAAATTGGTTGATTTTTATCAGACATTGACGCTGTCACCGCTTTTGATGTCATCTTTGTTGGCATCGAGCAGCGGACGGACTACTTCGGTAAGAAAAGTTTCCACCTGTTGCGGAGCTCTGCCGATAAATGCCGCAGGATCGATGATCGAATCAAAGTCATCTTTGATCGCAGCGAATGCCGGATCATTGCGGAGACGGTCGATCAGATCGTTATCCAGACCCTCTTCTTTTACCCGGCGGCTTGCCGCCATGGAGTGTTCGCGGATTACTTCATGCAGTTCCTGACGGTCGCCGCCGTGTTTTACAGCTTCCATAAGGAGGTTTTCGGTTGCCATGAATGGCAATTCGGCATTGATATGTTTGGCGATGACCTTTTTCCAGACCTGCAGACCATCGGTGACATTGATGAGGATGGAGAGAATGACATCGGTGGCAAGGAATGCCTCGGGCAGGACGATACGGCGGTTGGCTGAGTCATCCAGCGTGCGTTCAAACCATTGAGTGGCATGGGTCATGGCGGCATTGCCGGGCAAATTCATCACATAGCGGGCAAGCGAAGTGACCCGTTCACTGCGCATGGGATTGCGTTTGTAAGCCATTGCGCTTGATCCGACCTGCTTTTTGCCGAAAGGTTCTTCCACCTCTTTCATGCTGGCAAGCAGCCGGATGTCGGTTGCCATCTTTGCCGCACTCTGGGCGATCCCGGAAAGAACGGAAAGAACAAAGTAGTCTACTTTTCTGGTATAGGTCTGCCCGGAAAGAGCAATGACCCGGTTGAAACCCATTGCCTTTGCCACATCTTTTTCCAACTGACGGCATTTATCATGATTTCCGTCAAAAAGTTCGAGAAAACTTGCCTGAGTACCGGTGGTGCCTTTTACACTGCGGAAGGGCAGATCATTCATTTCCCGTTCCAAACGCTCAAAATCCAGAACAAAATCCTGCAGATAGAGGGCGAAGCGTTTGCCGAGTGTCGTCAACTGGGCAGGTTGAAAATGGGTGAATCCCAACATGGGGACTGCCCGGTTCTCTTCGCAGAAATCCGCCAGATTGGCGATAAGTTTCAACATCTTGCCGCGGATCACTGCAAACGCTTCTTTGGTCTGGAGCAATTCAGTGTTGTCGGTAACAAAACAACTGGTGGCACCAAGATGGATGATGGGGGCAGATTCCGGACACAATTCAGAGAGGGCACGGATATGGCTCATGACATCGTGGCGCAACTCTTTTTCCAATTCAGCGACCCGGTCAAAATCGATATCTTCCTGATGGGCGGCAAGACCGGCGATCTGTTCATCGGTGATCGGCAGTCCGAGGTTTTTTTCGCAGGTGGCGAGAGTGAGCCACAATTTGCGCCAGGTGGCATGTTTGTGCTGGGGAGACCAGATGAAACTCATCTCTTTACCGGCATAGCGGTCGGTCAGCGGATTGCGGTAAACGCAATTGGCAGGATCGTTGATCATGAAAAACCTCTTATGTTAAAAAAGTTGATTTTGATATGTGCCTCTTATAATTTAAACTGCTAAACACTTTTTCGCAAGCAAAAAGAGGTAAAAAAGCGGATTTTTGCTTGACAATTTCCTTATGTTGGTTTATATTGCGCCAAGACGGAGGTCTTTTATGGATTGCGAAATTATTTTAATGACAGAAAATATTGATGTCTGCCGCTATTTTTACCGGGAAGTCGTCGGCTTGGGAGAACCGGAATTGGATAGTTGTCAACAGGTGATTTTCCGGCTGGGTAAAGAGGCGGTGCTGGTGTTGGAAAAGAGCGAATTGCCCTGTATGGGGCACGCTTCGTGCGCCTGCCGTTTTGCTCTCGGTGTAAAAGATATCGAAGCGTTGGAAAAAAGGATGCAGCAATATGGTTCCCCTATGAGTGATGGTTTCGGCCGTCTCGGCAGAGTTGTCCGCCGGGGGAGTGATCCGGAAGGTAATCTTTTTCAGGTGTTTTCAGTTGCCGGGTAAATTTCACCCGGCTTTTTCTTCTGTTTTGCTGTCACTGTCTGCGGCGGCTTCTGTGATATCTTTCGCTCCGCTGATCTGCCACTTGCCGGAATTCAGAATGAGCGTATATTCCTTTTTGCCCGGTTGTTTGCAGTTGCTGAAAACTGCTGTGACAGTTGCCCGGCTGCCGTCAACTTTTTCATCCTGCACTTCGACAGCAAGTTCATTTTCCGGTTCTTTTTTGGTCAGAGAGGCGGCAAATGCCGGTAAGGTCAACTCCTTGATCTGTCCGGCATCCGCTCCTTTTTCCCAGGCAGCGGCAAATTTCTGAACGATTGCAGACGGGGAGGCATCTTTTGCATAGACCAGAGTTTTCAGGTCGCCGTCAGAGATCATCCAGCGGTCTCCTTCAAAAACACATTTGAATGAGATCGTGCCGGTTTCAGTTTCACTGTCGATCAGGCAATTTACCGTAACACCTTTGCCGGAAGCTTTCTGACCGGTGACCTGCTTGAATGCGGCAAGCCGTTTTAATAAATCCGCATCTGCCGGATCAGCTTTGGTTATCTTCGCAATGGCTTTTTCGGAGACGAATTCTTTCATCGCATCCGGATTTTGGAGCGCATCCGGGAATAAGCCGCAGAATTTTGCCGCGACAACTGCCGGGGGAACAGCATCTAAAATATTGTCAATGGCGGAAACTCTCCAGAAAAATCCATCTCTTTTCATTCTGATATTCCCTCTGATACCATCGGCATCTACGGAAAATACGGCATCGTCCCCGGTGATCCTGACGGGACGGAAAGTAATCTCATTTTCGATTTGCATTGCCTGCGGGATCTCCGGATTTTTCTTCTGCAGATCCTGCGCCAATGCAGCGGTGTATAACTGTTTCTGCCGTTTATTGCAGGCATTGAGAAATCTTTTGAATGCCGGTTCCGGAGTGTGCGGAGTTTTCTTTAATGAAATGATTTTTCTGACATTGTTTTTGTTGTTTTCCATACTGATGTCAAAGCGCATAAGTTTGCCGTTTTCTTTGACAAAAGCGCAAACCCATGCTTTTGCCGGATCAGTGAGGCGCACATCGACCTCTTCGTAAGCGGCTTCGATAAAAAGGACATCTCTCCGCATTTTTGCTGAAATCGTACCGTTGTTTTGCAGATCGGTCAGCAAGTCTCCATCCGCCAGTTCCAGAATGGCGGCGGTGTCATTGTCGATTACTGCCTGCCGGAAATTTTTAAAAAGCTGCATCGGTGTGCTGCCTGGTTCGTTTCCGCCGGCACTTAAAACCGATAATACTCCTAAAATTGTGAAAAAATACCTTATCTTCATTTTTGCTGATACTCCCAAAAAGTCAACTTCTCTTATAATCTATCATCATTTATTCATTTTGTCAACCTTATCCGCGGGTCAACTGCCATATAGAGCAGATCGCAGAGCAATATTCCGGATAATGTCAGTATCCCGGTGACGGTAAACAGAGCCATTTGCAATGGGTAATCCCGGCTGGAAAGCGAGAGCAGGGATAAGGTTCCCATACCGGGAATATTGAATATATATTCCACTATGATACTTCCTGAAACGAGTGACGGCAGTAATCCGCTGAATAATGTGATCATGGTGATAAGGGCATTGCGGAATGCGTGTTTCCAGAGTATGGTGTTTTCCGGCAGTCCCTTTGCTCTGGCGGTTCTTATGTAATCAGCATTGATATTCTGTAATACACTGCCCCTTGTATAGCGTGACAAACCGGCAAATCCGGCATAGGATAGACATACTACCGGCAGCAGCAGATGGCGGAATTCCTCAAATATAAATTGCCAGATCGGCAAATGCAGGGAATTCTCCGGTTCTGCTCCGGAAAGAGGCAGTATCGGGAATTCCCCTCCCTCGCAGAAAAGAGCCTGCAGCAGCAATCCGACCCACATGACCGGCAGAGAATAGAGTACAAACAGGATAAATTCACTGCTGCGATCGGCAAAACTGCCGGCTTTTTGTGCTGAAAAAACCCCGACCGGGATCGCCAGTAAATAAGTTACTGCCAATGCCCATATATTCAATTTGATCGTCACACCGATCTTTTCGCGGATGATTTCAGTGACGCTTCTGCCGGGATCGACGGCAGCAGATACTCCGAAGTCTCCGTGGATCACATCATTCAACCAGAGTATGAAGCCGAGTGCCACCGGTTTATCCAGATTCAGTTTTTTTCGCAGAGCGTGGTTTTCCATAAATACCTTATCCCGATGTCCGACGGTGCCGGATTCTCCGGAAAACATATCGCTTCTGGTTGGATCTCCCGGAGCAAGCCGGAGCAATGTGTAGCTGACAAAAAGAATCGCCAGTAATGTCAGGATCGCCAGAAAAAGCCGTTTTAAGATGTAATAAATAATCAATTTTCCGGCACCTTTACTTTAGTCAGCAGGATAAAACCGGCGGCAAACGGCAGCAACAGCATGGTTATTCCCAATTCGGCTTTATTCCAGCACAAAGTGGCTGCTGCGATAAGTACCGGACCGACAATGGTGGTGAATTTGCCGAATATATTGTAAACGGCAAAGAGTTCGGCAGCTCTTTCACCCGGAATGATTTTGCTGAAAAACGATCTGCTGAGAGCTTGTATGCCACCCTGGGAAGTGCCGACCAGAAATGCCACGATAAAAAACAACCCCTGTTTGACGGTAATATCCCGGCAAAATGACATTATGGTCACCAGTACGGCAATGATGATGTAAACTGTTATGGCGCAATAGATCATCTTTCTTGCGGAATATTTTTCTGCCAGCTTGCCATAGAAAAGAGTTGCCGGCAATCCGATCAACTGCAGCATCAGTATCGTGACCATGATCATATTGGTGCTGATATCCAAACCTGCGGCAAGGGGTGTTGCCGCCAGCAGGATCGTTCCGACACCGTCAATATATAAAAAGTAAGCGATGAGAAAACAGAGGATATTTTTGTTGCAGATAATGAATTTCAGCGTATCCGTAATCTTTACCGGCACAGCAGGGGCAGTTCGCGCACTTTCTCTGACATTGCAGAATAACGGCAGTGAACCGGCAAACCACCACAATGCTGATATCAGAAAAGAGAATGTGAAAAATTTTTCCATGCCTCCGGAAAAACTCAATGAGAGCAGACAGAGCAGGAACGAACATAATCCACCGGCATAACCGAGCGCGTAACCGGTGGTGGATAACTTATCCCGTTCCTGCGGAGAGCTGATATTTATCAATAAAGAGTCGTAGAAACTTCCGGCTGCCATAAAGCTCATTATCCCTGTGAAACTTATTCCGAGTATCAATGTCGGAGTTTGCAGAGCAGGAATCAGATAGGCAAGACAGGAGAGTACGCCGGTAATGGTAAATAAAGCTGTCAACCGGACTTTTTTTCTGCGGGCATCCGCTGCCGGGCCGCAAAAAACTGAAATTATTCCGGCGGTGATCCCTGCTGCACTGGCGATCAGACTCCATGATGAAGTTATCTGCGCATCGCTCATGATGTTTTTTGCACAATGCGTAAGAAATACCGGTGCCACAACGGTTCGGGTTATCAAGGCGTACGCAGATGCCGCCGGGTCGTAGCTCAACCATGAAAGCTGTGACTTGGAGAATTTCATTTTTGTCAGCCCCTGTCACTTATGCCGTTTCAGAATCCGAATTCCGGCTGGATTATTCCCAGATCATCATCATTGTCGTTATGCGGTACCGCTTTTACTGCGGCAGGGGATGGTGATTGGCGTCGGCGCCGGCGCGGAGTATCCTGATCTCCTGATAACTCCCATTTGTCTTCAGCAACGGCAGTTTCTTCAGCAACGGCGGTTTCTTCCGTAACGGCAGTTTCTTCCGTAACGGCGTTTTCTTCCGTAACGGCGTTTTCTTCCGTAACGGCGTTTTCTTCCGTAACGGCGTTTTCTTCCGTAACGGCAGTTTCTTCCGCAACGGCAGTTTCTTCCGCAACGGCAGTTTCTTCCGCAACGGCAGTTTCTTCCGTAACGGCGTTTTCTTCCGTAACGGCGTTTTCTTCCGTAACGGCGGTTGTTTGGGCAGATGGTTCGATCTTTTCTGCTTGTGCGCTCAATTCTTTGTCTGCAACCAATGCCTTTTTGGCAGATTCTTTAGCGGCAGCAACAATATCCATGATCCCTTTGGGGATCGGAATTTTTTCTTCGGTTTCA
>JAFVZG010000118.1 GCA_017508285.1 Lentisphaeria bacterium
CCGCATCCGGGGGAAGCCTCCCCCGGAACCCCCTCGCTCCTCAGCTCACGCTTCGTCGCGTCTTAGGGTGCAGTCTGCAATCATACCGCATACAAAGATTCCCAAAAATTCCCAAAAATTCCCACGGGCATAAAAAATGCGGGGAAAAACCTTAAAGGTTTTTCTCCGCAAAACGCCAAATATCAGATCCGGCAGATCACTTGCGGTCGATCACGCAATAGCGCACGCCGCGGCCCCATGCTTCTTTGCCGAAAGGAGCGACGATACCGGCGGGCGCGAAGCTGCTGCTTCCCGGCACGGCGGCCTGCCAGTCGCTTCCGGTGGCGTAGATATCCTTGCCGGCGTGCAATTCAGCAAGTACGCCGCAGGGCAGGATACCGCCGTCAAAGGCACGGACTTCCAGAACATTTTTTCCGGGTTTGACGAATTTATCCAATTCGATGATGTGCATAAAAGTCCAGTCAGAAACTTCACCGGCTTTCTTGCCGTTGAGGAAGATTTCCGCCCGGTCATCAGCGGCGATGTAGATCGTCGCCGGAACTTTGCCGGAAACGGTGAATTCCTTGCGCAGTACCGCGCTGCTGCCGAGTTTACGGATGCCGGATTTTTCCCAGATCCATGAACCTTTACCGTCGTAGGTTTTGCCGTTTACCCGCACCATGACATCCTCGGTAAAGGGGTTGCCTTTCATCGTATTGGCGGCGGTGTAAGCCGGGGCGGGAAGTTTACCCTGGAAGTAGATCTTCACATCATAGGCATTGAATACATCGGTCAATTTGCCGCCGGAAACAGCGACCTTTTTGCCGGTCGTCCATTCGGTCGCCTGTTTACCGGTGAAACCGGTATCGGCGATGGAGTAAGTCATCTTTTTATTCAGGGTATTGGCGGCGAGAACCACCCGGTAATCTTTACCGTAGTAGATCCGGTATTCGATACCGTCGGCATCACCCATGCGGCGGGAAGCCTTGCCGATCCATACCGGATAAAGGCGGCGCAGCTCATCGAATTGAGTGTAAAGCACATCGTAAAATTCCGGTTTCAGGATGTAACCGGTACCCCACCAGCCGAGCATGGCGGATTCATTGATCAGGCAGTCATAGGTCATGAAACGGTTTTCATGGGCAGTCGGGTAAATGGAACGGGGAGACTCTTTTTTGTCACCCATCGCGCGCCATGAGAAGCCCTGCAGAGCCATAGCGATCGGACGGATATCGCCGCCGATCTCAGCCTTGCGCAGAGCGTATTTGCCGACGCAGCTGATGGTGGTATCTTCCAGATGGCTGTGTCCGGAAGAAGCGGGCACGGGGTAGATATCCACACCGTAGATGTCACAAACTTTGGCAAAGGGGATCTGGTCGGCATGAGTACCGCGGGGGGCGGCATTGATCCAGACGGGGCGGTAGGGGTCGATCTCTTTCAGCTTGTCGTAACAGCGTTGAAGCACTGCCAGCGGATAACCGACCCAGAATGGTTCATCCTGCAGAAAGTAGCAGAGCAGAGCGGGGTGCTTGCGGATCTCGGGAGTGAGAACAGATTCGACACCGTGAAGCCAGGTGCGGAATGCACCGTCGGAAGCATCCGCCGGAGTACCGGTATTGAAGCAGACCTTCATGCCGTATTTCTGGGCATGATCCAGATAATCTTTGAAAGATACCGGATCGGCAAAGCGGGTTTTCAGGAAGTTGACTCCGCGATCGGCGGCAAATTTGATATTGCGGTCACGGTGGGAGTTGGGCATTGCCCAGGGACCGACTGCGAGGTAAGGTTCACCATTGACATAGAGCAATCTGCCCGGACCGACAGTGACTTCGACGGGAGCCGGAGGCATGACGGTAATGATCTCTTTGGCGGAACTTTTCTTGCCGTCTGCACCGGTCAATTCGGCATTGACCTCATATTTACCGGCTTTGAGACCGGCGGTTTTGAGGGTGAAGCGGAAAAGTTTTTTATCTTTGACACATTTGACCGTTTCGCCGTTGAATTTCACCACGGCAGAAATGGCATTGAAGGGATTGGAAAGCATCCCGTCAACGGTGGCGGGATGGAGTTTGCTGTAGATATTGTTGCGCTGAAGATAGAAGGTCAATTCCGGGCGGACTTCGGCTTCCGGAGGGGCTTCGCGCAGCTGAAGTTCGCGGATATGGAGTTTATCCACGCCCAGCGGCACGATCTCCAGTCTGCCGGTGGAATAGAGAGCCTTGAAAGTGTAACTTTTATTCTGCAGCAGTCTGCCGGTATCTTCGTGAGCGATCTTGACCGGTTTGTGGCCGGGGAAATTCATATAGACATCGTAGAAGTAAAAACCGCTGTCACTGTCGCTTTTGCCCTCACCCTTGGAGGAGTGAGTAAGAGTGTAACGCTTTCCCGGTTCCATTTCCACGATCCAGCGGGTGGCGGTGGAGGGGCGGTCGATAAGCAGCAGAGAACCTTTGGCAGAGATCTTTTTACCGCTCCATGCACCGCCGAAAACCGCCTGTTTTGGTACGACGATCGCGATGGCGGGCTTGGAGACCAATTCCAGTTTGATATTGCGGTAGGTAACTGAGCTGTCATCCATCACATTCAGCACGAAAAGTGCGCCGATGGCAGTTTTGCCCATGGTGAAGTTATAGGAGATCTGCTGCGAAGCGTCGGAAGCGGTCAGCCACTGGGCATGGAAAGACCGGCTGTTGCGCTGACCATTCTGCACGAAGTGACTTTCAATATAGATACGGAAGCGGCTGCCGGGCTTGCCGGAAACTTCGCAAGTGACCCGGTAGGTGGCTCCGGGGAGAAGGCGTTTTTTCAGATCCTGTATTGCGTAAGCATTGCCGCCTTTGGCAGATTTCAGAGTGATCTGATTATCGCCGTAAACGAATTGGTCGGCTTTACCTCTGGTTGCCCATTCGACCGCTTTGCCGTTGGCAAGTTTTTCAGAGAAGTCGGCATTTTCCAGAAGGGGCTGGTTGTAGAGTTCCATTTTCAGATCTCTGACGGAAACTTCACTGCCTTTGGGAACATTGATGACCACATAGCAGTTGCGGGCATTTTCCGGCAGGGTGAAGCGGATCTTGATCTTCTGCGGCTGATCGCTCAATTTGCGCAGACGCGCTCCGGTGGAACGGAGTTTTTTCACGCCGCCGTCGATATAACTCCACTCGGCGTAAGGACGGAATGAACCTTTGCCGCTGACGGTCATGGTGTATTCGTAAGTTTTGCCGCGGGCGATATCATTGGGCATATACTGGATGAGCCACATGACCTGATCGGCTTTGCCGATGGTGACTCCGCCGTCAAAAGGACGGATGCCGTCGGCATTGCCGCACACCTGCCACTGCAGCGGCAGACCGGAACTGCCGAGCGACTTGAAGTCGGCATTTTTTATGAAATTATCTGCCGCTCCGAGAATAAGTGCGGCGAAGAAGGCGATGGGGAGAAAAAATTTACGCATTTAACAAAAAATTCCTTATGTTTGAAAATTGTGGGTTGTTTAACAGTTTTTCCGGCAGATCATCAGGGATTTTCCTGACGGTACCATGCGTGGGGAGTCTGACCGGCATTTCCGCCATTGAGTCCGGTTTTCATCTCCACATGACCATCAAGAAAGCCGATCGACATACCGCCGCGGGCG
The DNA here is from genome assembly GCA_017508285.1 of Lentisphaeria bacterium. Classification (GTDB taxonomy): domain Bacteria; phylum Verrucomicrobiota; class Lentisphaeria; order Victivallales; family Victivallaceae; genus UBA1784. The sequence continues at coordinate 3,611 of JAFVZG010000118.1, forward strand.
GCATCATCCCATGAGGCTACTGTCACGCCTTTGCCGGTAGCCGGATGAGAAAAACGCAAAAGATTAAGTGATGCCAAAGTATGCAGAGACGGATCACGGGCGGCTCCGTTGGCTTCCTGCAGAGAGTTACCCTCCACAAGAAAGTATCTGGCACTCGGATAAGTGATATGGGAAACATGCCGGGGGATCACCGGATCACAACTTGTATCGGTTGCCGAAGCATAACCATTGAGAATGTAGCTGCAGCTGCCGCCGGGTCCGAAAGAAGCGTCAATGGCAGAATTTCCCTTGAATCTGCTGAAATCTGCGGAATTACTCGGACAAACCAAACACTCGATCGGCTTATCCAAGCCGCCGGTGGAATTCAAAGTTCCTCCGATATATGTGGCGACCTTTTTAGTCCACGCACTTCCCCAGCCGCCGCCGCTGGGTACATAACTGTAATCTTCAGAATACTGCAAAGATCCCTGCATGATCTGTTTGGCGTTATTCACACAGCTGGCGCTGCGGCCGCGTTCACGGGCACTATTCAACGCCGGAAGCAGGATCGCCGCCAGAATAGCGATAATCGCGATAACCACCAGCAATTCGATCAA
>JAFVZG010000119.1 GCA_017508285.1 Lentisphaeria bacterium
ATCGCGGGCACTTTCGCGCCTTGCTTCTGTGCCGGTACGGTCGAGTACGGTAGTACACTCCCGCACCGTACTCGGCGCAAAACACGACATTGCCGCCCGCTGCATCCACCGGGTGCAATCAAATCGTTTTATGTTTTTGACCAATCATAATGTAAGTGATATATTCTATGTGTCGCCATAAAATGTGTTCATTCGGTCTTGTATGTATGTTTCACAAAATTTGGAATATTACCTTTTTATTTGTTGATTGCCTTTTATAACGATAATGACTGCGGCAAGAATAAGGATTATTCCGGCACAATTGAGCCAGGAAAGTTTCTCGTGAAACACCACTATCCCGATGGTTACGGCAGTTACCGGCTCAAGAGCTCCCAGAACCGCTGTTCCGGTCGGTCCTATCGCATGGATGGCTACTGCCGCAAAGAGAAAAGAGCAGAGCGACGGGAAGAGTGCCAGACCGGCAGCATTAAGCAAGGCTTTGCATGAGGGGATCGCCTGCAGATCGATCCCCATACGCAGCGGGATCAGAAACACCGGCAGGGAAAAAAGCATCGCATAGAAGGTCAGTGCCGCCGGAGCTAATTCACGCAGACAAGTGGTTTTCACCATCACCAGATATACCGCATAGGTCAATGCCGAAAGCATTATCAGCACCACGCCTGCGGTTGTGATTTTTCCTCCTGAACTTCCGGAACAGAGGATCGCCACTCCCGCCACTGCCGTCACCATTCCGGTAACCGTCATCGCCGACAGTTTCTCTTTGAAAAATATCCGCATTATCAATGCCACCATTACCGGATAGACAAAAAGCAGCGATGCACCGATGCCGGAATCCATCAAACTGAATGAGAAAAACCAGAATAAACAGGTCAGTGCCATCAATATTCCGGCAGTTGCGGTCAATATCAGGTAACGGCGCGGCAGATGGAATTTATCTTTGCCGCTGATAAAGAGGACTCCTGCCATCAGGAGCGAGGCGAAGAAAAAACGGTAAAAGAGCACTGACGGCGGCTGCATACCTTCAGCATAAAGCGGCAGGCCGAATAATGGATTCATTCCGTAGGTGATGGCGGCAAGTACGGCAAAAATGATGCCTTTGCTTTGATTATTGAACATGACAGCAGTTCCGGATAAAAAGTCAGACCAGCAGAATACCCTCTTTCAACTCAGCGACCCGGGAAGATAATCCGGCGATGTCGTGGTTGTGAGTTATCATCAATATCGCCAATTCCGGGTTTTCCCCGCGTAATTGCTGAAAGAGTTTCAGTATCTCTTCGCCGGTATGCGGATCGAGATTGCCGGTCGGTTCATCAGCCAGCAGCAATGCCGGATCATTGATCAGACTGCGGGCGATCGCCGCCCGCTGCTGTTCTCCGCCGGAAAGTTCTTTGGGAAGATGATTCATCCGGTGTTTCAAGCCGACCCGGTCAAGGAGGTCTGCTGCCCGTTTTTTTGCTTCATAAAATCCTTTGCCGGCAATCGCTCCGGCGACAGCGACATTTTCCAATGTGGTCAATTCCGGCAGTAAATGGTAGGATTGGAAGATGAATCCGATCTTATTTGCCCGGAAAGCTGCCGCCTGCCGCCGCGACAAGCCGGAGATATCTTTGCCGCAAATCGTTACTGAACCGCATTCCGGGCGTTCCAAACCGCCGATGATATTCAAAAGAGTGGTTTTCCCGCTGCCGGATGCGCCGTAGACCGCGCACCATTGACCGGCATCGAGTGTGAAGTTTACTCCTTTAAGCACTTTCAGATGATTTTTCCCCATTGAATAGGAGTGGTGGATATCCTGCAAGGTCAATACCGTTTTACTCATAGCGCAACGCCTCCGACGGTTGAAGCCGCGCCGCTCTGAGTGCCGGAAGCAGCGCGCCGATGGTGCAAAGCAGTATACTGCAGATCACAATAAATGCGACATCTGAAGTGACGATCTCTGCCGGCAGTTTATCGAAAAAATAAAACTCTTTCGGAAAGATATTCTGCCCGCTGATCTTTGAGGCGGCATTGATGATATTCTGACGGAAATGGATCACCAGATATCCGAGGACAGTTCCGGATAAACTGCCGATCACCCCCACCAGAAAACCCTGCAGAATAAATATCCGCATCACCGAAAGATCGGTGCATCCGATGGCTTTCAGCAGGCCGATCTCTCTGGTTTTCTGATAAATCGAGGTGATAAGCGTATTGGTGATGCTGAATGCCGCCACCAAGACGATAAATATCAATAAAAAGAACATCATCAATTTTTCCACTGCCAGAACTTCGAGGAAATTCCGGTTTGCTTCCTCCCAGCCGGTTATATAGTATTGCGGCATTGCGGCGGCAAGTTTTTCAAGCAGATTCTGCTGATTGAATGGATCTTTGCCCCAGCCGTAAATGGTTGTGGCACTGCCCCACGGCAGGTCAAACAATTCTGCCGCATCATCCGGATCGGCAAAAAATACGATCTGATCGAAGTCGGATTTTCCCAATGCATAGATGCCTGCCACGGTGAATTCAGCAGGCAGATACGCGGAAGAATCATTGTTCAATTCGATCCCGCCGGCGGCATTGAATTTCACCAGATCGGTCAGATGTTTGGATGAGTGCACCAGAAATTTATCACCGATGCCAAGCTGCCAGCGTTCTGCCATGTAGGTGCTGATAATGGCGTAATGGGCATCATCGGCAAAAGATGAACCAAGCTTAAGTGAACCGGCTTTCAGGTATTTTTTCAGATCAAGATGTTCTTTAAGAGCATCCGCAGAGGCGGCAAACATGACCGTCTGAGTATCCAGTCTTTGAGAACGCTTGCCGAATTGCACCAGCACCGGGCTTTGGATCACCGGGGTGCCGGAGGCTCCGGCGCGCAGTAATTCATTGCATATAAGATTGCTTTCCACGCCGGATATGGCTCTGCGGGGGTGACGGATCTGGAAATGGGCCTGGGTTTCGATCAGTTTCTTTTTCATTTCCGAGGTGAATCCGGTCATCACCGCCATGACTACGATCAAAACGGTCACGCCCAGAGTCACCCCGAGAATACTGGTCAGGGTGATCAGGGAAACGGCATTCCGCCGCGGTTTCAGATATCTGCCGGCAAGGAATAATTCGTAGAACATTTATCTGGTGCTTTCCTGGTTTGCTGCCGGATAAACGGCGCAAGTGAAGATCCCACGGGTCTTTAAGCAGTCGGCAACCGGCAAAGTCATCCATGCCGGATCTTCTGAAGTTTTTATGATGCAGACGGTATTATCCTTATCCGTCAGATCTTTAGCGTTGAATTCCCCGATGTCGCGGATCACGATATTTTTATCCGCGCACCAGCTGACCAGCGGCAGCAATTCCGCATCGGTGTAGATCACACTTTTTGCCGGAATGATGCAAGTTTCTTCAATCAGAGAAGTTACCGTTTCTTCCGGCATGATAGCGCAGGGGCGGAGACACCAGGAAAATCCCAGCGGCAAAATGGCAACGGTGAAAAAGAAGAGGTAAAGACGGCTGCGCCAGCTGCCGCCTTTGCTGTAAAGCAGCACACTGCCGCCGATCAGCGCGGTGACTCCCCAGACCAGCAGTACCACCTGATCCAGCGGCAAATATTTGAAGCACACCTGTACCGCACCGGGGATGAACCACAATATCACCGATGTCAAACCGCATATCAACAGCAAAAGAGCCCAGATATTCAGCATCCAGTCAAAAGAACGGTGATGACCGCCATTATTGAAGTACGCCTGAAGTCCCATCGCCGTTATCAGGGCGATCGCCGGGAAAGAGATCAACAGCGTACTGCCGTAACCGTTGCGGAATATCAGAAAATAGAGCATCGGCATGATCAGCAGACATCCGGCAAACTGACTCAAATCCTGATGAAACATCTTTTTCCAGGATTCTCTGCCGGTCATCAATGCTGCCGGCAGTAAAATCCACACAGGGAAAGTTCCGGCTGCCAATTCCAGAATATAGAGGTACCACGGTAAAGTACCGATGGATTCTTTGAAAGCAGTAAAGGAGAAAAATCTATCGAATGTTTCCGGTTCAAGAGTCATTTGCATCAGCCACGGTGTCACCGGTATTGCTGCGCATATCAGGGTTATCGGCAGAATGTAAAGCAACTCTTTCAACTTTCCGGAAATAACCAGATATGGTATTATTACCAGCAGCGGCAGAACGAGTGCCGGCATGCCGTCAGTTAAAAAGCCCAGACCTGCAGATAATCCGGAAAGTACCAGCAGAAGCAGTTTGCGGCGGTTGAATTTCGGCTCCTGTACCGCCAGAAAGGTGGTTCCGAGAGTCCCGGTGACTGCCATTATAAAAATCATCGTCACCTGACTGATACTGCCGATAAAGAGTACCAGCAGAAAAGAGAGATAGACCGTTGCCGTAAGAGCGGCAAGTTTCTCATCCCGTAAATGTTGACGCACCAGCAGGGCGATCAGCAAGGCAGTTATCCCTGCGGCAAGCGCAGAGGGCAGACGGGCGGCAAAGTTGTTGACCCCGAAAAGTTTGAAACTTCCGGCAGTCAGCCAGTACGCCATCGGCGGGATCTCCGCAGCGGCATCTCCGTTGATCATGACCGTTGCGTAGCTGCCGGTTTCGACCATCTCTTTGGCAATTGCCGCATGGTCGAATTCTGTCGGGAAAAGCATCGGACGGCTGCCGAGCGGCACAATATAAAGCATGATGAAAAACAGAAATATCCAACCGAAGTATTTCATATTTTATCCCCCTTTTTTACCTTTGGAAAAAGGTACATTTTACAATTTTTATTCAGTGTATATTTTGTGTTGTTGATCCGGGGCAGGAATTGTTCCAGTTCCCCGTTGCTTGAGATCACTGCGGCATCTGAGTCCCGGGTAGCCTGCAAAATCGCATTTTTCAGCAGACCCGGCGGCAGTTCCTTTTTTGCCCATCCGGTTTGTATCACTTTTCGGGATAAAGTGTAACGCAATGCCGGAGCGGTGTTGCTGTCGGCAAACAACTGCGTATCCTGAAGTTTCAACTCTCTGTCGAGTTGTTTGAGCCTTTCGTATTGCAGTGCGGTCGTAAACTTCTGCCACGGCAGAGACGGCGGCAATGCAAGCATCAGAAAACCGACTGCGATAAGGATCACCATGATTTTATCCTCGCACTTTTCAGCTTCCTTTACCAGATAGAGCCATAAGACCGGAGCCAGCAGGGCAAGTGCCGGGCGGCAGATCGAATCTCCGGAATTGAAAAGCGTCAGATATGACGGATAATCTATCTTCAGAAAACGGCACACCTGCGGAGCAAGCATAAATCCCAGCGCGGCAATCAGCAGAAGTGCCAGAAATATTGCCAGACGGTTGAGGCGTTTGGCTGCCGGATCCCGGTGCTCGGTTTTCTCCACTCTTACTGCCACAAAGAAGAAAAGAGCCGGCAGCAGAGCCATGAATATACCTTCAATATTGAAGTGACCGAAACGGAAGAGTACCGCCGCTCCGGCGGCTCCGGCAGCCGCCATTGATGTCCAGAGTATCCTGAGCCGGAATTTCTCTTCCCGGCGGAAAAGAAAGATGCCGGTTGCACACATGGTTATCATCAAAACCGGCAGCGGAGTGATGGAAGCCGATGTCCCGACCCACCAGACCAGCGGAAAACAGAGGTAGATGCCCGGAGCGATCCCGGGATGCCGCAGAGGGTATTTGTATGCCGCCAGCCACAGCAGTGCCCCGGTCGCCAGAGTCGCAGCCGATGCCGGAAGTTTCGGCATGAATGTGCCGTGCAATCCCGGAAAGAAGCTTTTCAACAGCAAAGCCATCCGGTATTCATCCTCCGCAACCAGACCGCGGTAGCGGAGAGAGACCGTATAAAGCAATATCAATAATGCACTGCCGAGCAGAGGCATAAAGTTTATTTTTTTATTTGACATACTAATAAAAACTCCATGATCACTCTAATATACTGTCTTGTCGCGCGTAAATCAAGTGACGGTATTCAGAAAAAGTTTTGTAAAATCAACATATATACAGTTGTGCCGCAGATTATTGATAGCAGGGGATTTTTTTTCCACCAGTGAAGCACGATTACGGTGATGCTTCCGGCGAGTTCGGGGATGCCGAAGCCGCCGGAAGCAAAAGTTTTATCCCGGTAAACTGAACAGAAACAGTATATCACCAGCATCGCTATTGCCGCCGGAGAGAGAACTTTGCCGATATAACTTATTACTTCCGGACACTTTTTTCCCGTGGAAAAGAGCAGAAAAGGGAATGCCCTGAGCAAAACCGTCACCGCTGCAGTTACGGCAATTATCAATATGATAAAAACAGTCTGACTTTCCATATCTCAATTTTCTCCTGACGCAAGATGCTTTTCCAATTTTTTGCGGAAGATGAGAAATGCCGCCGTCATCAGTATCATCGCCGGAATAAGCATATTGTCAACACTGAAAAATACTCTTCCGGCAATGGCGGAAATCATGCCGATCATTGCCGGAATGCGGTTGGTTCTTTCCCGGCACTGATCGGTCAGTACCACCAGAAAAAGGGCAGTCATGGCAAAATCGATCCCGCGGGTGGAAAAGGGAATGATCTTCCCCGCCAATGCTCCGGCAGTCACTCCGAATACCCAGTAACTGTGATTGAGCAATGCCACTTGCAGGCAGTAACGGGTATTGGTTTTCTTATCCGGGAAACGGCTGTCTGCTTCCAGCGCGAAGGTTTCGTCAGTCAAACTCCAGATGAGGTAACACTTTTTCCAGAATCCGATACCCCGGAATTTTTCCAGCAGTGATAAACCGTACATCGCATAGCGGATATTGAGAAAGAGGGTCAAAAGAGCCACATCCAACAGTGCGGTGCGGTTGACGATCCAATCGACCATGGCAAATTGCAATGCTCCGGATATACTGGATATGCTGCTGAAAAATGCCCATAATGCGATATCCGGACGGTTGACCCTGCCGGCAAGCAGAAGTCCGGCCGCCATGCCCATGGCGGTGTATCCCATGAGTACCGGCAGTGAGGCGGTAAAGGCTTTTGCGAAGGTTTTTTCTTTTAACATCAAATTTTTCCGAATTTATAATTATTGTCATTTGTTGTGATAAAATCTAACCGTCCGTCTTCGTTGCACTACGCCGTGACAAGTCGGTTGCAATCCACCGGGTGCAATCAAATCGCTTCATGTTTTTGACAAATTTATAATAAAATATCTCTTTCCCCGATAGCGGGAAAAGTATTCACCCCTGTATGCTGCGAATCAAATTTCCGCCCAGCATAAATGCCGCGATAAGAAGAACGATATATACAAGGATCGTAAACTTTCTTTGATCGACCTTGTTGTGAAGATGATCTCCGAAAATCATCCCGCCGACAATGAAAGGCAGTGCACCGCATATCAGACCGAAAAGCTGCGGTGTCCAGACTTTGCCGGATAAAGTCCATTTCGTGATCATGATGGTATTGGTAGTCAGCCACAGAGAACTGAGTGTCGCCCGGAATTTTGTCTTTTCAGGCAGTGCCTTTGAGGCATACATGACCACGACCGGACCTCCTGAACTGAATGCCCCCTGAATAAATCCCCCCAGAAAGAGTATCAGGCGGGAAAGGAGATTTTTCCGGCATATCGCCGCCGGAGATTTCCCCGGAGTATTTCTGAAAACTCCCAGCAATCCCCTGATGCCGACAAAAAGCATGAAACATACCAATATCGCAATCAAACAGTTTTTGGGAAGATGATCCATCATAAACAAACCGCAGGGAACGCCCAGACCGACATGCAGTACGATGAAAAGGTACTCTTTCCAATCCAAATTTTTCCATGAGCGCAGAACAATAAAAGCAGAAAGCAATGCTCCGAGGGAGGAGAGCATGGGGACGGCTTTGTCTATGCCGGTCAGCATCGCAACAAATGGCAGAGCCATAACAGTTGCGCCGAATCCGGCGATCCCTTCCACCGTGAAAGAGGTAAATACCACGCATCCGATAATCAGGATGAGCATCCAATCATTCATAAAAAGCCTTTCCGAATAAAAACATTCTTTTAATATATAGTCACTTTTGTTTTTTTCAAGATATTCTCCTGAAATCAGTGGATATCGGTGATTTTTCCATGCAAAAGTGCTGACGGTGCTTGCAAATTTGTCAAAGTGGGGTATATTATATAGATTGAAACAAGTTTTGTCTTGATTTTGAAAGTTATATCATTTAAATAAGGAGCAAATAAAAATGGCAGTTCCCAAGAGAAAAACTTCCCGTATGCAGCGCCGTCAGCGCAAAGCCGCCAACCGTTACGAAGGCGTTGCCGCCACCTATTGCACCGGTTGCGGTGCTCCGGTGATGCCCCATCGTGTCTGCACCAGCTGCGGACAGTATGATGGCAAGCAGGTCATCACGGTTGAAGCATAAGCGGTCTGTCTGACCGTCAAGCCCGGACGCGAGTGAATATGAGAATCGGCGTAGATGCAATGGGCGGGGATTTCGCCCCCGGTGTGGTCGTAGAAGGCGTATCACAGGCATTGGTCGATTTTCCTGATATCGACATTGTGTTGGTAGGACATCGCGACCGGGTTGCTTTTTATCTGGAAAAATACGGTATTGCCGGTAATCCGCATCTTGAATTGGTTCACGCGCCCAGCGTGTGTGAAATGTCGGAGCCGTCGGCAATATCTCTGCGTGCGAAACGCGATTCTTCGATCACTTTGCTGGCAAAAATGCTCAAAGCAAAGGAGATCGATGCTATGGCGACCCCCGGTCACACCGGAGCAACGGTTGCCGCAACTACTGTTCTTGCCCGGACTCTTCCCGGGATCGACCGCCCGGCACTCGGTGCAAGTATGCCGGCGAAAGATGACCGTTTTTTGCTGATGGATGCCGGAGCCAATCCGGATTGCGGCGTGCATAATATGGTGCAATTTGCGTTGATGGGTGAAGTTTACGCCCGCTATCTTTACCACAAGGAACGTCCGCGGGTCGGCTTGCTCAGCGTTGGCGGCGAGGATATCAAGGGCTGCGAGTTGACCAAAGAAACCTTCAAGCGTCTTGAGCAGCTGCCGATCAACTTTGTCGGCAATGTTGAAGCTAACAGTGCTTTTGAAGGGGTTTGCGATGTGTTGGTCAGTGACGGATTCGCCGGTAATGTGATGCTCAAAAGTGCCGAAGGATTGGCAAGGGCGACCGGTTACTGGTTGAAACAGGCGTTGAAACGCAATGCTGCCCGGGTGGTCGGTGCGGTGCTTGCCAAGAGTGCTTTTGATGAGTTGAAAGCTCACGGTTCATCCGATGTCATCGGCGGAGCTCCGCTGCTTGGTATCAACGGCATCTGTATCATCGGGCATGGCGGCTCCAATCCGGTCGCGGTGCGCAATGCCATCCGGGTTTCAGCTGAGTGCGTGGAATTTGAACTCAATCAGCGGATCGTTGAGGCGGTGGAAGAAGCCGGCGATCTTGCCAAGCCGGCAAAGGCGTGACCGTGAAGGCCGCCGCTGAAAAAAACGCTAAAAAACTATCCGGTTCGGATGAACCTGCAGTTCCGGTTGCTTTCAAACATATTCCTTTGTGGTTCCGTGAAGTTCTGATATTTACTTTCACCTGTCTTTTTTTTGCGTATTGGGCGTTGATCGGCATTGATCCGCATCACGACGGAGTGATGCTCATTCCTGCTATCCGGGTTTCTCAGGGAGCGGCGGTATTCCGGGATGTATTCTGTCAGTACGGTCTTCTGGTTCCGCTTTTGCAGGGTGGAGCGGTAGCTGTTTTCGGAGCGGAATTGCTGGTCATCCGGTTGTTGACCGTACTTTTTTATGCCGGGAGTGCAGTTTTGCTGGATCTTTTGTGGCGGCGTTTTCTGCCATCCGGTATCTCATATCTGGTTCCGGTGCTGTTTTCTCTGCTTGCGCCGTGCACGATGGCGACTTTTCACAGCTGGAATAGTGTTTATGCCCTGTTTTTTATGCTTGGGTATGCTTACTGTATCGTTGCATATCTTGAAAAAACTCCCGGTAACAAATGGTTTTTATTCCTTGCCGGTATTTCGGCGGCATTGACCTGGGCGTGCCGGATGCCGTGCGGTGTGGTAACGGTGCTGGCGGCATTGATGGTATTGACCGGAGGTAACTTTTTTGCCGGTAAGCAATGGCGGGAGATCTTTCCGGAAAATCTGCTGTTTTTTGCCGGAGCATTGCTGATCGCTCTGATGGCAGGTATCTATATTTATGTTACCGGCGGGGTGGATGATTTTATCCGTCAGAACTTCAATTATGTTACTGATTTTGTTCACAACCGCGGCGGTAAAGGGAGTTGGCAATTTTTCTGTGACAGTATTTTCCCGTTTTATCAGGATGGCTTGTGGTTATTCAACTCACTGTTTGCGCTGATGCCGGTGACAGCATTGATCCTGCTTTATTTCAGCTGCCGCAAAGGGTTGCTCGGCGGAGCGGAAGCGATGAGAGGTCAGCTGCCGTTTATTGCGTTGCTGATTCTCGGTTTGGGCAGTTGGCACCAGTATTACCCGGTGGCATGTATAAGGCACCTTTTTTGGGGCGGTATGCCGATGATCGGAGCGTATATATTGGTGATGAATAAACTTTTTGCCGGTAAAAAAATCTTGAATAAAGCCGTTTTGGGGATATTGGTGCTGGTTTTGGTATCCGGGGTATTTGTCCGTTTTACCGGAATGGCGATCCGAGGGAATATATTCAGGCGGAGTGCCGGAATTGTCGCCGGAGTACGGGGGATCATGGTGCATAACTCCGAAAAACGGTTGACGGAGATAGCCGTTCTTGGCGGTAATGTGCCGGAGGCGATCAAAGAACGGGGCTTTATGGTGCTTGGAGAAGATTCGCTTTTTCTTGCGATGGTAAAAGAGTGCAGTTTCAAAGATCTGTGCTTTTATTCAGTAAAAAGCCGCCAGTATCCCGATTATGAAAAACGGCAGCTGCATTATATTGCTGAAAATAAACCGATGATAATCTGCGACCGGGAAATTTTCCTGCCCGGCTATATCATATATCGCAAGAGCCGGTTTATGGGTAAAGAGTACATCGTACTTTTGCCGTTGAATTGATTTGCCGCCGGATGATATACCGTAATGCCTTTTCGGGGTTGCATAAAAAAACTCTCCCGCCGACCGCATTTTGAGGTGTGATACGGTGAACGGGAGAGCGGATAACGGAAGATTATCTGATCACTGCAGAACCGGCAACCGGAATTTCGCTGCCGTCAGTTGCGATACATTCGGCATTGACGGCGTTTTCGCATTTGACTTTGATTGCCCGGTCAGAGAGGTTGAGAATGGTGGTCGTTTTCCCGTCATCTTTGAGACAGTCGGCAAATTTACCGGCATCACAGATGATGACCAGACGCTCTTTGTCATTTTCCACGATACCCGCTTCGATATCGGAGAAGCCGAAAATAAATCTCCATTCCCCGTGGTTGATCAGGTCACGGTGGCTGTTGTAGATGTCGATATAGTAGCGGATGATCCGTTTTTCAGTATCGGTAAGGCGGGCAAGATCCATTGAGAGCATGGGAACACCGACCAGCATAGCCATCATGTGACGGGCGACATTTTCGCTGGTTTCACCGAAGGGCCAGTAAGCCGGGTCAGCGTGTACCGGGCCGAGATTGCCGAGTGAAAGGCGTAATTCCACCATTCTGCCGAAGTTGAAAAGCCAGTTGAATGGCACATCACCGGCGCGGAACTGGGTGCCGTATTTCAGCATTACCGGGGTGGAATAACTCTGCCGGAATTCGATCAAAGCATCCGGATTATCGGCTTTCAATCCGCCGGTCAATTCGGCAATGAGTTTTTCGGTGGCACGGCCGTTGGGGTAATCAATGTTGGGCGGCACGATGTCGAGGAAGTCGATCTTCAGACCATCCAGTCCATTATCGGCGGCAAGGGCGCACAGTTTTTTGACCAATGGAGCGAAATCGGCTTTGTTGATATCCATTTTGTCATAACCTTCGATGGGATTGTCGATGGTCATGCCGGGATTGTTGTTGTAAAGATCGGATTTGAACCCCCAGAGGTGCGGAGCGGTCCAGACCATATATTTCATGCCGAGAGCCTGCATGCGTTTGACATGAGCCTTGAAGTCGGGGAATTTTTTATCCGAAACATTCCAGTCACCGATCATCTCATACCAGCTGCCGATAGTGGAGGGGGAAACGCGTTTCATATCATCGTAGCACCAGCCGTCATCCACGATCAAAGTGGTGAATCCGAGTTCTTTTGCGACGGGGCAGGTTTTTTCAATGAATTCCTGAGTTACGGCACCGTGGACAGCGTACCAGGTGCAGTAGACCGGATCGGCGGTGGCTGCCGGATAGGAGACCGCCGGAAGATCCAGAGATTTTCTCCAGTCGGCGAGGGCATCCTGCCAGTTGATATTGCGGCAATCGAGGATGATATCAAACTTTTCAGTCTCTTCTGACAGGGCAATGGTGCAGGTGATATCGTAAGTGCCTTTTTCCTGATTCATTTCAAAACGGATGCGGGTGTCATCCTGCAAATCGGTGGTGCTGAATGAACCGCGGTTGATGCCTGCGGAGTTGAATGCGGCGATGTAGGGAAAGTTCTTCTGTGCACCGGAATCCAATTCCATGACCCAGGGGAGGTTGCGTTTTTCCGGACCGGCGACCAGAGAACTCAACCACAATTCGTGGAGATCGACCAGAGAGATATTGGTTTCGATGACCAGTTTGTCTGCACCTTTTTCCGGCTCAACGGTGATCCGGGTATAGTCTCCGGTTTTGTTGAATTCCCTGACGACATTGTTGGAGTATGTCAATTTGATCATAATAATTTCCTTTCTTTTAACATAGCAACTTTAATATTTGATCAAATTCAAAAACTGACAATGGAAGAATCTTCTATATTGCGTATGCTCAAACTCTCACCATCGAAGAAGCCGAATGAACGGATGACCGTATTTTTCGGCAGAGATACCGAGCCGGGATTGAATAGAGTTATTCCGCTGGCAAGCGGCTTTAATACGGCGATATGAGTGTGTCCATGCGCAAGAACCGATCCGGCGGGGATATCCGGCAGATTCCTTTCATTCCACAGGTGACCATGCGTGAGAAAGAATCTCCGGTCATCGCAAATCAATTCAGCGTAGTCTGCCATGATCGGGAAATTGAGCATCATCTGGTCGACCTCGGCATCGCAGTTGCCGCGGACAGCGAGGATCTGTTCTTTGCGCTCATTGAGCAATTCGGCGACTTTCACCGGGTCGTACTGGTTGGGCACTCCATTGCGCGGGCCGTGATAGAGGATGTCACCGAGCAGCACCATTCGGTCGGCATGGAGAGCATCGGCATGTTTCAAAACTTTTTCCAGAGTTCCCGGCATCCCGTGGATGTCGGAAATAAATACGATTTTCATCAAAACCTCCTTGATATCCGTCAGATCACTCTTCCGGTTGAATATTACTTTCTGCTATGCCGGTTTCCAAATTCAACTGTTCAAAAAAAGCGGTCATGAAAGCAGCTCTTTCCACGGCAATTTTTCTTCCGGCTGCACTGCGCATCCGGCGCGGCAGATAACGCAGCTTTACCAGAAATTCCCGGTAGGCGGTATCCTCACGGCTGTAAGCCGGGGAGTTTAACGCTTCACTTTGTGTATTGTGAAGTCTGGCATTTTCATGACCGGCAAAGAGAAACGCTCTGCCGATGCCGACTGCACCGAGAGAATCAAGTTTGTCAGCATCGAAAACCAGATCGGCTTCCAGAGATTCCGGTTCATTTTTGCCCCGGAAACGGTGAGTTTTTACAGCAAGAGCCACCTTTCTGGCAATATGTTCCGGAAATCCGGCATCTTTCAGGATGCCCGGTACCATTTCATAAGCGAGCATGGCGTGACAGCGTTTGCCTTTGCTGGCATCTTCTTCCGGGCGGGCGATATCGTGAAGCAGAGCGGCAAGCATGACTATCTCCCGGTCTGCATCCGGATGGTAAGTCAAAAGCATTTCAGCATTTTTCATCACCCGCAGAGTGTGGTCAAAGTCATGACAGGAACCGGAATTGAGCAATTTGTCACCGGTAAGGCGGTATACCGCCTGATAATCGCCGTGGAAATCCATTTAATCCAGCACCTTTACCCAGATATATTTGGCATCGGCTTTACGCAAGGATAATTGAGTATCCATCAACTTTATCCGGATAAGGTCGCCGAATGGGGCAGTTCCTTCGTATTTCAGTATTGCTCCTGAGACCAGACCCATATCAGCGAACTTTTTTACTCCCCGTAAATTTTCTGAAACATAGACCAATTCGGCGGAATGATCTTTGCCGAGGCTGCTCAGCGGAATCAATCCCTGACCGGTTTCCGGCTTGATATCCGGCATGATCTCATCCAGATATTTTCTCAAAGCGGCACAATCCTCCCGTTGTTCGACCGCTTCGATCAGAGCCGTCATTCTGGAGGTGATCGGCTCCTGTATCACATGCTCGATACGGCAGGCGGCGGCATCGGCTTCAGCGGGATCGACTTTCAGCAATCGGGAAAGGAAACGGCACAATGCCTGGTGACGGCGGCGGATGACCGCTGCTTTGGCTGCTCCGGTATCGGTCAACTGCACCGGCGCATGGGAACGGTATATGATCAGGTCTCTGGCGGCAAGTGCCTGCAGCGCATTGGTGACAGACGGCATGGAAACACCGAGTTTGGTGGCGATATCCTTGGTGTGAGCATGCTCGTCTTCTTCGAGGATCTCAGCGATGGCCTCCAAATAATCTTCCAGACTGCTGGAAATAGGCAAATTATCTTTTGTCATTAAATTCTTCCCGGGTTTGCAAATATTCAACATTTTTTCTATTGCTGCTGATAATATACATTATCAGAGAGTTTTTTGCAAGCAATATCCATCCGGCAGAGAGACTATTTTGAAATCGCTCCGGTTGTTGCCGGAAAAAGCGGTTTTTATCGTATGCAGCCGGAGAATTTTTTTGAAAAATCCCATCATCGGTGGTATATTAAAGGGAAATCGTTTACGGTAAGGCAAGGAGATTAAAAATGCAGCGTCAAATGTTGAATGGCAAGATCCATACCGCACGGATCACCCATTGCGTAGTCGATTATGAAGGCAGTCTGGCGATTGATCCGGAGTTGCTGAAAGAAGCAAATATCATGCCATATGAGAAAATTCTGGTCGCCAACCGCACCAACGGTTCCCGGTTGGAAACTTATGCCATCCCCGGAGAACCCGGCAGCCGCGTTTTCTGCCTCAATGGCCCGGCGGCAAAATTGGGTAATGTCGGTGATGTGGTGACGATCATGGCATTCGCCGTGGTCGATGAGAGCGAAGTTGCCGATCACCACCCGACCGTGATCGTATTGGATGAAAACAACCGTATCGCCAGCCGCCATAATTAAAATTTACCGGTTCCGGGTGAAAAAAACGGATTGTTCTCCAGACCTTGAAAAAGGTGGGAAACGATCCGTTTTTTGTTTTAACAGGATACCGGCATCAATCGGTGAATTTTATTTCACTGAGACCGAAGTCGACCATGCAGTAATCCGGGGTGGATGGTTGCGGATTACGGCGCAGCAGGGTCGGTTCGAGGTTGAATGAAAGAGTGGTCACACCGTAACTTTCTCCGGCTTTAAGGTGGTGCGGGCCGAGCATATTGCGCAGGGATATGGTCAGATCTAGTTCTATCGTATTGAATCCCTGCTGCAGCTTATCTTTGACCGGCACGGCAAATGGAGCCCAGAATGCACTGCCGCAATCTTCCCCGTTTACTCTGACTTTTATGGAGTTGCTGCCTTTGGGGGTGCAAGAGAAAAATTCAATTTTCTTCAACTCTTCAGCGGTGAGGGTAAAACTGTTTTTCAAAGTGACTTTACCGGCAAAAAACGGCAATCCTGAATTGACCAGATTGCGGCAGTTGACTATGTCTCCTTTGACCGGGGAGCCGAGAGCAAAAGTGCCTTTGAGGAAAGAGGCGTCTTTACCGGCAGGAACAGTAACTCCGTGATGGCGGATCGAAAAGTTTCCGCAGAGATAGATGCTCTCTATTTCAGTTTCGAAGGTGAGTTTATTGTATTCTGACTCAAAGATCCTGGCGCGGCGGATCATCTCATAAGTTTCCGGCGGCTGTTCAAATCGGATCTGCATTGAGATCGTATTTACCCCGGTATGGATATTGCCGGGCAGAAGAATTCTGGCAAAAGCTTTGTCAAAAAGATATCCATCCGGGGTCGCAGTGAATTTTTCGCCGTTGAGGGCAAAAGAGTACTTTTCCGGAGATTCGACGACCAGATAAACCGGGGTATTCCGGTCGAAGTCATCATCAACATTGAAGTCAAATGCCAATTCAAGGTCGCAGGGCCGTTCCAGATCCAGCAGTTTGGTCTGCAGGTCGATCGGGGCGCATGAACCGGTGATTTTACCGTCGATACAGTAGCGGCAATTATCCAGAGTAAGGATATTTTCCGTCACCTTGGTCACCTGCCAGTTATTTTCCATAAGCAGGCGGATCGCTGAAGCATCGGCCGATATCCGCTTTAATTCCGGCAATTCATCCACCGGCAGACCATCGGCGGCAAAAAGGGAAATTGCATCGGCAGCACCGGCATCCCAGCGGATGGAGAGAGTTTTACCATTGTCGGTTACTTCCGGCAGGCGGTAAAGTTTGCCGTCTGCCGGGTCGATGCAGGCGACTTTTTTGCCGGATTCGGGTAATTCCAGATGGAATTTGCCGCCGCAATGATAGTTGTTATTGGCAAAGAAGTAGAAGCGACCGGTAAAGCCGGAAATTTCAGTATCGCGCCAGGTGCCGACCAGTGAAGATGCGGCGACGCCGTTTTCCAGCACATTGATCGGGTTATCAACTGTTTTGGCAACATATTCTGCGGCGGTATATTCTGAATCAAAAGCCGGGATTTTGTTGAGGAAATCCAATTCATAATGATCGGCGGGGATGCCGTCGATGGTCATTGCGCCATCCCGTTCTTTCTCCTTGATTTTCAGAATTATGCCGCCATTGCGCTGAAATTTGGTCAGCATCGTGAAAATTTTCCGGGAAATATTGGTCAACCGGGGGATGATGACGATCCGGTAACGGCAGTTGCCGATAACAAAACGGTCGCCATCTGTTGAACCGCACTCATCGACGATGATCTCATCGGCGTAGTGATGCTGGCAGATGCGGGAATCCAGTGCGGCAGTGAGATCTTCCAGACTTTTCTGGGAAGAGAAGTTGCGCAGAGCATCGCAATCTCCGGCAAAGACCTTCCACATGGAACTTATCGGGTGAATGACCACCACTTCCGTATCAGTGGTGCCGTCGGCAAGGATCTTGCCGGTTCTGGCAAAGTAATCATTGAGTATCTTGTAATCACTCCACCAGGGCTGATGATAAAAACTGCTCTGGGGATAGTCGCGTTTGCGGCATCCGCGCAGGGAGTAACTTTGCAGATGCTGGCAGAGGTAATTTATCCCGTGCGCCATCTGTGATTGATAGATCCAACGCATGCCTGAGAAGTTGCATGCCCAGCCGGTCAATGCGAAACTTTCGGTGAGCAGTTGTTTTATGCCGTATTGCTGCGCGACCGAAAAGAGCTGCACTGCCGCAATATTTGAGGGCAGCGATCTGCCGAGATGATCGACTCCGGGGAGGGTGTAATAACGGTATTGCGGCATGATCGAACCGTTGGAATTGGTTTGAAAACTCAGAAATTCTTCCAGCACATGGTGACCGGTAAGTTCCCAGTTGTGCAGTTTGCACCAATCATGGATCTGTTTCATAAATGCTTTGGAAAAGAGATCGGAACAAAGTTTCCAGAAGCGTATCCTGGTTTGGGCACTTTGCGGCAGATCGGAAAAAAGCTCTCCAAGTTTCGGGATCAACTCTTCATTATATGCCTTGCGGTATTCGTCGGCAAGGACAAATGACCAGAGCATCCCGTTGCGTGAAAGCTGCGGTTCATCGGTAAAAATACCGCGCAGATGTTTCAGCAGTTTTTCCGGAAGTTTCTCATAGTAATGCTGATGAGTGACCCGGATGAATTCTGCCACAACCCCGGCATCGAGATTGTCAACATAAAATTGATTTACTTCATAAAAACAGCGCATGACTTTGCCGGAAATATCCCCGGAAAGTTCTGTGCCGAGAAAACGGTCGCCTTTTTCACTGTAAAAACCGATGGTTTTATCTCTGCCGGAAGTATCGGCGGCATCAATTATTTCGCAGCGGAGATACTTCAACTGAAACTTTTCACCGAGGGCATTGACCAGACCGCCGCCGAAACCGCTTGGCCAGCCGTTTTCATCGTAAAGCCAGGCATCCATGCCGAGTTTGCCGGCTTCATCCAGGGATGCCTCCACGCACTTCATCCACTCATCAGAGAGATAAGCTGTCTGCAATCCGCCTCTGGCGTGCATGAAAAATCCTCCCAATCCGGCGGCATGCATCTGCCGTATCTGCCAGCGCAATTCTTCCGGTTTCAAATCGGCATTCCAGCTCCAGAATGGGGCAGGACGGTACTTTGACGGGGTGTCGGGGATCTGGATATCCATGGGAATTCCTTGAATTTTAACGATTAAGAATTTTTTAAATATTTCCCTGTAGAAAACAATCTTTCTCCGGCGTCACCCGGAAGAGTGAATACCGGAGAATTTTCCCAGCGCATATTGGATAATTTATCCAGCTCCGGGCGTTCTTCCGCAGATTGCTGCGGGGTCTTGTAAAAGATGAATCTGCCGTTTTTTGCCGGGAAGCGGCTGGCTTCACGGCAGATTTTCGGTGAAGGCGCAACTGCTCTGGCAGTAACGATATCAAAACGGTGCTGATACTCCTGACGGCAATTCAGTTCCACCGATCTGCCGTGGATGGCAGTGAGATTATCCAAAAGCAGTTTTTCTGATGCCAGTTTGACAAAGGTGATCTTTTTGCCGATCGAATCTATCGCCGTTATCTCCAGTAGAGGATATGCCAGCGCGAGGATCAAACTCGGAAAACCGGCTCCGCAGCCGATGTCGGCGATCTTCAATTTTTCAGTGGTGATCTCCGGAAAAAAATGGGCAATACTGAGACTGTCTGCGACATGTTTGGCATAGAAATCTTCCGGTGATGTAAGCCGGGTGAGATTGACATTACGGTTGTATTCTTCCAGAAATTTTCGCAATATTTCACATTTTTCCAGAAATTCCGCCGGATTTTTTACTCCGCATGAAGCGGCAAATTCATTCAAATCAAAAGCGGTCATCGTTTTTCCCCGCTGCCGGCAGAGGGGTCGAAAGGCACGCCCCCGGCTTCTTTACGCATTTTTTCGCTTTCGCCGGTTTTTTCTGCCATCTCCTGCATGAAGGCGAGGTTTTCAGCTTCCCGGCGGGCATCTTCTGCCTTGGCTCTTTCGGCGGCATCACTGGCGGCATCAAGACTTGCCTGAGTATTTTTCCTTTCAAGGGCGGCGATTTTTTTCTCTTTTGCCTCGTATTTACGGAAGAAATCGGCAAGTTTCGTGGTGGTATTTTGCGAAAGTCCGGTTTCCGCGGCACTTCTGGCACCGCTCATTGCGGCGGCGTTTCTGGCACGCTTCATGTCATTCAGCAATTTTTCCGCGTTGCGCAGCTGGCGCAGTTTAGCCCGGGTGCCGGCGAGGGCGTAATTGTCGGGGAATTCCTGCAGCCGCCGGTCAATGACCTGCAAAGCCTGATCTACTTTGCCTTCATCCAGCAGTTTCTGGGCATCTGCGATCGCCTGATTACTCTCCTGTATGGCGATCATAGTACGGATATTGTTTTGTGAACGGTCAAGCGCAAGGAGATTTTTCCCCTGCCGCACCGCAATACCGGCGTCGCGTTTTGCCATACTCTTGAAAAAGCGCACAGCCAGACCGACCCTTTCCACCGGCGGATCGGGGTGCTCACTTTTGCCGCATCCGGCAGCAAGTAAAATTGTGATGATTGGAATAGTGATAAATTTATTCATAACTATAAGATATCCCCCGAAAGGTGATTTTGCAAATTTCCGGCAAGATTTTCCGGTGTTGCCGTTAATTTTACGATCTTGCCGGTCGGCATGGAACCGGCAGGTACGCTGACATCAAGATAGTTGTCACTCCAGCCGTGAAGGAAACCATCACGGCTCTCCTGTTCAAAAATCACCGGCAACTTTTTGCCGACCTGCGAAGCGGCAAACTCTCCGGCGCACTTCTCTGAAGCGGCGATCAGGCGGTGCATTCGCTCTTTGGCAACCGGTGAGGGTATCTGACCGGGCATTCCGGCTGCCGGAGTGCCCGGGCGGATCGAGTAAATGAATGGGTGGATATTGGCAAACTTCACTTCATTTACCACTTCGATAAGCCGTTCAAAATCCTCTTCCGTTTCGCCGGGGAAGCCGACGATGAAATCACTGCCGATATGGATATCCGGGACACTTTTCCGGATATTCTGCACAAAACTGATGAATTTTTCAGCACAGTAATTTCTTCTCATCGCTTTGAGTACCGGATCACTGCCGTGCTGCATCGAGAGGTGGAGAAAGCGGCACAGTTTATTTGCCGGATCGGCGATCAATTCCGGTATGCTCATATCATCCGGATGCGGTTCGGTGGAACTCAAGCGGATGCGGAACTCACCGGGGATCGCGGCAACTTCCCGGATCAGATCGGCAAGATTTTTGCCGTCGTCATGGTAGTTGCAGGTATTCACGCCGGTCAATACGATCTCCGGAAAGCCCGATCGGATCGCATTGCAGCAATCGGCAACGGTTTCAGCAAAATTTCTGGAACGGGATCTGCCCCTGACATAGGGAACGATGCAGTATGAGCAGAAATTATCGCACCCCTCCTGAATTTTGATGAATGCCCGGGTGCGGAAAGGAAAGAGAGAAAAACTGTTTTCACTGAAGTTCTCTGCCGGCAGATCACTGCTCAATGTGCCGCATGCACGGGATGGAAATGATTTTTTATCCGGATTGGTGAAGATCATGTCGGCACCGCATTCAAGGAATTTTTCCGGATCTGTCTCTGCGGCGCAACCGGCAACGGCAATTCTGGCAAAGGGATTATCCCGGCGCAGTTTGCGGATCTGCTGACGGCTTTTGCGCTCAGCTTCTGCCGTGATGGCGCAGCTGTTCAATACGATCAACTCCGGATGGCAACTGCAATCACTTACCAGCTCATACCCGGCATTTTGCAGCCGGGATGAGAGTAAGGCGGTGTCGGCATGGTTGAGCCGGCAGCCGAGAGTGATGATGGTCGCACGGAGAGGTGTCGTTGTCATAGTGTTATCAACGCTTTTTGCGCCAATCCAGCGCACCTGTCGGACAGGCTTTTATACATTCGCCGCACTCCCGGCAGCTATCCGGAAAGCCCTGATCAAAAGCGGTGCCGATGCAGCTGGCAAAGCCGCGTTTCTGCAGAGAGAGCAGTGATTTATTGACCACCTCTTTGCAAATTTTTACACAAACGCCGCATTTGATGCATTTGCCGCGATCCTGAATGATCTGCGGATGGCGCACATCGTAACTGGCACTCTGACGGATTCCGGAATAGGCATCGGTTTTACATCCGGCTTCTCCGGCAAACTGGCGCAATTTGCACTCATTTTTATCAGAACAGCTGCATTCGATACATCTTTTCCCCTCTCTGGCAAGTTTCTCCTGAGAGATGGTCGCGGTGACCTCTTTGAAGGTACTTTTGCGTTCTTCGACAGAGATAAAATCCAGTTTCTCTCTGGGTTCCCGTGACAGATCATCACGTAAAACGACTATTTCATCCCGGGAAAGTTCCTGCCAGCGGCCGCGGGAGACATTGATCGGATTATCAGGAGCAATGGAGATGCCGAGGAGATCTTTTGCGGCGGCGAGGGCGGCACTTCTGCCGGAAGCCAGCGCTTCGACCACGGTTGCCGCTCCGGAAACGCAATCACCGGCGGAGTATAATCTCTCAGAGATGGTCACTTTGTCTTCTTTGACCGCAAGGCAGCCGTAACGGTCGACCGGCAGCCCTGCCGGGGCAGCAGTTTTCTGACCGATGGCGGCGATCACGGTATCGGCAGCGATCTCAAATTCACTGCCCGGTTGCGGAACCGGTTTTCTTCTGCCTGAAGCATCGGGTTCGCCGGGAACCATCTGCTGACAGGTCAGGATAAGTTTGCCGTCACGCTTTTCCAGTTTTACCGGAGCAGTGAGGAACTGGAATTTGACCCCCTCTTCTTTGGCTTCATGGATCTCAATTTTTTCAGCGGGCATTTCCGCTTCGGTACGGCGGTAGATGCAAGTTACATCCGGTGAACCGAGACGGATACCGGTACGCAGACAATCCATGGCGGTATTGCCGCCGCCGATCACCAGAAGTTTGCCGGGATTGGGGGCAACGCAGCCGTTTTCCACCACATTGCGCAGAAAATCGATACCGGCAAGAGCCAATTCTTCGCCCTCACAGCGCATTCCGGATGCCTGCCAGCAGCCGATAGCGATGATTACGGCATCGAAATCTTTTTGCAGCTCATCCAGTTGCAGATCTTTACCGAGTTCTCTGCCGTAAATAAATTCGATACCCATTTTGACGAAGTGGGAAATCTCTTTATCCAGCAGAGCTTTGGGCAGACGGTACTCCGGTATCCCGTAACGGGTCATGCCTCCGGCGGCGGGCATTTTTTCAAAAATGACCGGCTTGATCCCCATCCGGCGCAGATAGTACGCCGCCGAGATACCCGCCGGACCGCCGCCGACCACGGCAACACTTTTGCCGGTCAACTCCGGCAGTTCTTCCATAAATGAATCATAGCACATATCTGCGGCAAGGCGTTTGAATTCATTGATCGCCACCGGTTCACCGTCGATATTTCTCCGGCACTGTTTTTCGCAGAAGCGCGGACAGACTCTGCCGACAGTTATCGGCATCGGGATGCGCTCTTTGATGATCTTCAAAGCCTCTTCAAAGTTGCCGTTTCCGGCGGCGCGGACATATTCTTCCACCGCAGCATGGGCGGGGCAGGCGAGGGTACAGGGGGCTTCGCAGTCGCCGTTATGCTCAGAAAGCAGCAGATTCAAAGCGGTGCGGCGCATATCCAGCACCTCCGGTGTGGTGACTTCGATCTCCTGACCCCGGGCAGGCATTGCTGAACATGACGGCAGAAATTTACCGGTTTTTTTATCTTTGACCACGCAAACGAAACAACTGGTGGTTTTACTTATCCTTTTTTCGCCGCAAAGACCGGGGATATTGATGCCGTTGGCTCTGGCAACATCCATGATAGTCTGACCGGCTTCGGCAGTGACGGGCTTGCCGTCAAGGAAAAATTCGATACTCATTGTTTATCTCCTTTGGCGACGCGGGAAATGGCATTTTTCGGGCAGCAGTCAAGGCAGCTGTTGCAGCGGGTGCAGACGGCTGGATCGATCACGAAATCACTGCTGATGGCATTGACCGGACAGGTTTTGATGCAAAGTTTGCACTTGATGCATTTGGTTTTATCCAGAGCGATATCCACCAGAGCGTTGCACTGTCTGGCGCGGCATTGGTGATCGTTGACATGTTCGAGGTATTCATCCCGGTAGTAGCGCAAAGTCGCCAGAACCGGATTGGGGGCGGTCTGTCCGAGGCCGCAGAGCGAACCGGCTTTGATTTTTTTGCCGAGATCTTCGAGAAGTTCAAGATCATTTTCACAGCCTTTGCCGGCGACGATCTTTTCCAGAATTTCATACATCCGGGTAGTTCCCACCCGGCAGAAGGTGCATTTGCCGCAGCTTTCACGGTGGGTGAAGTCGAGGAAGTATCTGGCTGTTTCGACCATACAGCGGTCATTGCCGATGACGATCATACCGCCTGATCCCATGATCGCTCCCAGAGAACGCAGCGAATCGTAATCGACCGGGGTGTCAAAAAGTTCCACCGGGATACAGCCGCCGGAAGGGCCGCCGGTCTGTACGGCTTTGACCTTGCCGGGATCGGCTCCCCCGATCTCAAAGACGATCTCGTTGAGGGTGGTTCCCATGGGCACTTCCACCAGACCGGGATATTTCAGGTCACCGGCGAGGGCAAAGAGTTTGGTTCCTCTGCCGCCGTCGGAACCGGTTTTTGCGAAAACTTCTCCTCCTTCGCGGAGAATGACCGGAATATTCCCGAATGTTTCCACATTGTTGATCATGGTCGGTTTATCCTGATATCCGCGGTCAGTCGGAAATGGCGGACGGAAACGGGGCATGCCGCGCTGACCTTCCAGCGAGGCGATCAGGGCGGTCTCTTCGCCGCAAACGAATGCTCCGGCACCCTCTTTGATGGAAATTTCCACCGTGCGGTCACCGAAGTCGTTGAGTTTTGCCTGATTGATTTGTTCAATGGCGATTTTGAGGTGTTTTATCGCCAGAGGATATTCGGCGCGGCAATAGATGATCAACCGGCCGGCTCCGGTGGCATAAGCGGCGATCAGCATGCCTTCAAGCACCTGATGCGGCACGCTCTCCATCAGCGAGCGATCCATGAATGCTCCGGGGTCTCCCTCGTCGGCATTGCAGATGACTGTTTTATCGAAACCGGGCTTGGCAGCGAGAAATCCCCATTTCGTTCCGGTGGGGAAGCCGCCGCCGCCGCGACCGCGCAATCCGGAAATTTTCACCTCATTGATGACCTCTTCCGGAGTGAGGGTAAGGGCTTTTTTCAAGCCTTCATATCCGCCATTGGCGGTGTAATCACTCAAATCTGTCGGCACGATACGCCCGGCAAGAGCGAGGACTTTGAGAGACTCTCTGGCTTTTCTTGCCTCCGGGATCTCAAAGCGGTCATCGGTACCGAGAGCAAGGATATTGCGGATGCTTTTTTCATCGGCTTTGACATTGCCGTACATGACCGATGAACCATCATCGAAACAGACTTCCACGATCGGTTCAGCGTAACAGTGTCCGATGCAGCCGACTTCGAGGATCGGCAAATCGGTAGCTTCGCGCAGGGCGGCAAGAACGGCTTCTCCTCCGGCGGCGATACCGCAGCTGGCGAGACCGATTTTGAATTTCGTGATATTCCGGGTACTCATTTTGCCGCGTACTCCTTTAATATCTTCATCATGGTTTTGCGGTCAAGTTTGCCGTGTACTCTGCCGTTGACGCTCATTACCGGAGCCAGACTGCAGCAGCCAAGACAGGCGACAGTTTCCAGAGAAAAAACTCCATCCGGAGCGGTTTCTCCGGGGCGCAGATCCAACTCCTGCCGGAGCCATTCGTGGATAAGCGGCGCACCTTTGAGGTGACAGGCGGTGCCGTCGCAGACGGATATCTGGAATTTGCCGGGTTTTACCCGCTTGAATTGGGCATAAAAGGAGACGACTCCCTCTACATCGGCTTCCGGCCGGTTGAAGTATTTTGCAGCGGCACGGATACCTTCATTTGAGATGTACCCTTCGGTGGCTTGCAGAAGCTGCAGCCCCTTGATCAGATTGCCGGGATCGGCGGGGATGGTTTCGAGAAAACCGAAATCTTTTTCCATGGAGTTTTATCCTTTGATTTTCAGGTGAAAAACAAAAAAATCATATTCATATAAAATACATCTTTTTCTATTGCTTGTCAAGTTCAAGGCGGTATCTTTTCAACGCTTCCGGAAACGGGGAGAGGACTTTGCCGATCACTCCTTTGCAAGCGGCGATACACATCCCGTAATTGCATACCGGCACTCCGGCATTTACGGCGGAATTGAGGCGGTTGAGCATCGCTTTGCGGTTGAGCATACAGCCGCCGCAGTGGATGATCAATGCGTATCGGTCAAGATCAGCCGGATAATCTGCGCCGGCAGAGAAAGAAAAATTCAGTTTTCCGCCGCATTTTTTCTGCAGAAGTTCAGGTATAAGCACTTTACCGATATCATTGTCAGCGGCATGGTGGGTGCAGGCTTCGGCGATCAGCACATTGTCACCGGGTTTGAGCGATTCGATCGCGGCGCATCCGGCAGAAAATATTTCAATATCCCCTTTCAACCGGGACATCAATATCGAAAATGTGGTTTGCGGTATTGACGGCGGTACCGTGGCGATCATTTTGTGAACCACCTGCGAGTCACAGACAACCAATGCCGGAGTTTCTGCAAGTTTGCTGAATATATCCGGGAAGGCACTCTCTTTCGCAGTCACCGCAACAGCATTGCCATCGAGAATATCCCGGATCGCCATCACTTCGGGCATTATCAATCTGCCTTTGGGAGCCTGAGAATCAATGGGGGTCATCAGCAATACGATGGAGTTTGCCGGTATCAGGTCGTGAAGAAAGGGCAGTTCCAGCCGGGATTCGGGCAGAATTTCTGCCAAAAGTGCCGTGAGGGTATTGAGAAATTCACTGCGGCAGCTGCGATCTTTTGCCACCACCTCCGCCGGAGCGATACCGGTTTTTTCTTTCAGCAGATCAAGGAAAGCTGCATCCGGGTGTGCATCACGGATATTGACCACCGGTATGACCGGGGTTTTGCGCTCTTTGGCAAGTTTTACGATCTTTTCTTCTGTTTCTGCCCAGCATCCGGGGGCTGTTACCAGCAGTACGGCATCCGCCCGGTCGATGGCGCGCAGAGTTTTTTCCTGCCGCCGGGAACCGAGTGCCGAAAGATCGTCGAATCCGGCGGTATCCAGCAGTACTGCCGGGCCCAGCGGCCGCAGCTCCATCGTTTTTTCCACTACATCGGTGGTGGTTCCCCTTTGCGGAGAGGTGATGGATGCATCCTGATCGGTTATCAGGTTGAAGAGTGTCGATTTACCGGCATTGATCCTGCCGCAGAGAGCCAACTGCAAACGCAATGATTTCGGAGTGTTATTCATAAGAGAGATACCCGGTTTTGAAAAATTGTCATGGTAATAATATACTATGATAAGTTCCGGCTTAAAAGTCTTTTTTTCCGGAAAAATCGTAAAAAATGCACTTCCGGCAGAAAAAAAAGATGCAAAACTCATTTTCCGGTGTTATATTGTTAGTGTGTCAACTTTTGTTTGATAATTCTGAATTTGTCAAAAACAGGGAGGAAATCTTATGTCTGAATGTTTTGAAAGAGCCAAAGCCCTTTATGCGGCAATGGGTGTTGATGTTGAAGCGGCAATGGCGCGTCTGGATGAGATCCCGGTCAGTCTGCACTGCTGGCAGGGCGATGATGTCGCCGGATTTGAAAATTCCGGTTCACTTGACGGCGGTCTGGCAGTTACCGGCAACTACCCCGGCAGAGCCCGCAATGCGGAAGAACTCCGTGCCGATATCGCTGAAGTTTTGAAACTTATCCCCGGCAAAAAACGGCTCAATCTCCACGCTATCTACGCTGAAACCAATGGCAAAGTCGCCCGTAATGAATTGGAAACCTGCCACTTTTCCAACTGGCTGGATTTTGCCAAAGAGCAGAATATCGGTCTGGATTTCAACCCCACCTGTTTTGCCCATCCGCTGGCGACCAATGGTACTTTGACCAGTGCCGATGCCGGAGTGCGCAAATTCTGGATAGAGCATGCCATTGCCTGCCGCCGGATCGCCGCCGACTTCGGTAAAGAGTTGAATAACACCTGTGTGACCAATATCTGGATCCCCGACGGTGCCAAAGATACTCCCTATGACCGTCTTGCTCCCCGTCAGCGTTTGATGGATTCTCTGGATGCGATTTTCGCTGAGAAGATCGATCCGAAATACAACCTTGACGCGGTCGAATGCAAACTTTTCGGCATCGGTGCCGAGAGCTGCACCTACGGTTCCCACGAGTTTTACATGGGCTATGCGGTGAGCCGCTGCAAACTGCTCTGCCTTGACGCCGGTCACTTCCATCCGACCGAGGTGATTTCAGACAAAATCTCCAGTGCGCTGCTTTATCTGGATGACATCCTGCTCCATGTTTCCCGCGGTGTCCGCTGGGATAGCGACCATGTGGTCTGCTGGGATAATGAACTTCAGGCGATCGCTTCTGAAATCATCCGTCACAACTACGAAAAACGCGTCCACATCGGTTTGGATTACTTTGATGCCTCCATCAACCGTCTGGCTGCCTGGAGCATCGGTGCCAGAAATATGTACAAAGCCTTGCTTTTTGCTTTGCTTGAACCGGCAAAACTGTTGGCTGATGCCGAGAATTCCGGTGATCTTGCCAGCCGCCTGATGCTGCTTGAGGAGGTCAAGAGCATGCCTTTCGGCGCGATCTGGAAAGAGTATTGCGACCGTAACGGTGTTCCTTCCGGTATGGCGGTCATGGATGCCATCAAAAAGTATGAAAATGCAGTTTTGAGCAAACGCGGTTAAGTTATGGATATGCAGAAAAATATCCGGGAGATCCTCGTCGAATTGGGCGAGGACCCCGGGCGCGAAGGTTTGTTGAAAACTCCGGAACGGGTCGATCGCAGTCTGCGCTTTTTGACCAGAGGCTACCACCAGAAGCTGGAAGAGGTGGTCAATGGTGCATTGTTTGAAGCGGAATCCGATGATATGGTGATCGTCAGGGATATTGAGTTTTTCAGTATGTGTGAGCATCACATGCTTCCCTTTTTCGGCAAGTGCCATGTCGGTTACATCCCGAAAGGGAAAATCATCGGCGTGAGCAAGATCGCCCGCATCGTGGATATGTTTTCCCGCCGGTTGCAGGTGCAGGAGCGGTTGACCAAAGAGATCGCCCATGCCCTGCAGGATATTCTTGATGCCGAAGGGGTTGGTGTGGTTATGGATGCCCGTCACCTTTGCATGCAGATGCGGGGAGTCGAAAAGCAGAATTCGGTGATGACCACCAGTTCCATGCTTGGCAGTTTCCGCCGTGAACTTGCCACCCGCAATGAATTTACCCGGTTGATCCGATGAGAGCATTGATTCAACGGGTCAAAGAAGCTTCGGTCGTTGCTGACGGAGAATTTGCCGGCAGTATCGGGCCGGGGCTTCTGGTATTATTGGGGGTAGCCCCTCAGGATGATGGGGAAATAGCAGCATTCCTTGCTGAAAGATGTGTTACTTTGCGGATCTTTGAGGATGATGCCGGTAAAATGAACCGTTCTTTAGCGGATATATCCGGCAGTATGCTGGTCGTTTCCCAGTTCACGCTTTTTGCTGATACCACTCAGGGGCGCCGCCCTTATTTCGGTAATGCGGCTGCTCCTGGATTGGCTGATGAACTCTATGAAAAATTCAAAGCTGATGCTGCCCGTTTTGTTCCGGTGGAATGCGGTAAATTCGGTGCCGATATGCAGGTGTCTCTCTGCAATGACGGCCCTGTGACCATTATGCTTGAGGCATGCCGCAATGCTTCAGGCAAAATCACTCTGATTTGAATTCATCCGGCTATAAGTGCGGCAATGACCGCCAAAAGAGCCATTATTGCTGCCGGGATCGAATTGAGCATGATCAATCTGCCCTCTTTGCCGGAAATATTTACGGTGGCACAGGCGGCGATCACTCCGCTTATTCTGATCATACTTCCCAAGCCGCCGCCGATATTCTGCAAAGCGACACAAAGTGCCGGATCAAGACCGAGGTAGAGAGCGGTCTTGAATTGCAGCGGCGAAAAAAGAATGTTGGAAACGGTGCATGAACCGGCAAAAAATGTGCCGAATATTCCGATAAATGGTGAAATGACGGCAAAAAATCTGCCCATACCGTTTGCCGCTGCGATCGCTACACAATTGAGCATGCCGGGGATATCGGCATTATTGGTTTCAGAAGCAACCATGATTTGTACCACGGCGGTGCTGGCGGCAATGGCAATGGCAGACGGGGCGGTTTGATGCCAGGTGTCTTTGGCAATTTTACTTATGCCGCAGGAAGGTATCTTCCAGATAAGTGCGCTGGCAACTGCAATGATCGCAATGGGAGTCAGCCCCGGATTGAGCAGGATCGCCCAGGAACTTCCGCTGTCGGGAATAGCGAACATATCCGGCAGGATTATCCGGAATTTTGCCAGAAATCCGGGGATCGGTGAACCTGGAAAGCGGATCACCATCAATACCGCCGCCAGCAGTAAATAGGGCATCCATGCCTGATAAGCCGGGATCATCCGGCAGGAATTCTCAGGTTGGGGCAGAATCCGATCGTTTTCTCCGGGGAAATCCCAGACATGAGCCGGTACCAGAAATCCTCTTTTGACCATGATTATTGTCAACGGCAACCCCACCAATGCCCCGGTCATCGAAGGCAGTTCCGGCCCGAACCAGAGGGCGGTCAGCCGCCACGGGATGATGTATGCCGCCGCCGAAAAGAGTGCCAGAGGGGCAATTTCCACAATGGAACGCATTTTTCTTTTCCCTCCGGCAAGCACGATCATAAAAGCGATCGCCAGCAGAGGCAGAAACACTCCGGAAATGCCGGAAAACATCGTCAGGTCATTCAGCATCGCCATTCTGAAGTTTTCTATATTCATGCCGTTTGCCGTAAGTTCAGCTTCAAGACAGCTTACCGAGGTTTTTGCCGGTATCCCGACCGCGCCGAATGGAACCGGCAGTGTATTGCAGATCAAGGATACTCCGGCGGCGATCAGCGGCGGGAATCCCAACCCCGCCAGCAAAGGTGCCGCCAGAGCCGGAGCCGCACCGAAACCGGATGCTCCTTCCACAAAACCGCCGAAAAGCCATGCGATGATGATTATCTGGATGCGGCGGTCATTGCTGATGCCGGAAAAGGTCTGATTGATACTGTTGATCGCGCCGCTGGTGCGCATCACATTCAACAGTAAAATCGCTCCGAGAATAATGAATATGATGTCAAGCGAGATGAATGTTCCGCGGATGGCGGCTGCCAGAAGCATGGTGATATCCATTTGCCAGAGCCAT
>JAFVZG010000120.1 GCA_017508285.1 Lentisphaeria bacterium
AGAATATAGCATACTTCTTGAACTCTACAAGCCCCAACTAATTTCGGTGGCGTGTCATTTGACCCCAGAATATAGCATACTTCTTGAACTCTACAAGCCCCAACTCTTACTTTTGACTCCGCCGCTTATACTGCAATATAGCATACTTCTTGAACTCTACAAGCCCCAACCACTGACAGAAAATAGTCTGCAAACAGTATAAAATAGCATACTTCTTAAACTCTACAAACCCCAACAAATGGTACGACTGACACCAAGTCAGGAACAATATAGCATACTTCTCAAACTCTACAAGCCCCAACCATCGGCGACTGCGGAACGACCGGCAGAAAAATATAACATACTTCTTAAACTTTGCAAGTGTGTTATATATCTGGATGTGTCACAACAATAAACAAACATGGCTGCTGCCAAACCTCAAAACGGTTTGACAGCAGCCATGCTCTCTTTTAACACTTATTTTCCGTAAGGAGAAAGTACCGTCTTTTGAATGACCTGTTTGCCATTGAGCTGAATGTCAAAGGTTTTCTCTTTGGCGGCATTCGCGGAGATCCTCAACACCGCCGGAGCATCTTTCGCCGCAACAGCACTGCCGATTTCTTTGCCGCCGCAGCTGAATTTCACCTGAGTTTTTTCCGGAGCATACACTTCAAGGATCACCATATCTTTGTCAAAACGGTAATGGGCAAATGCCGGAAGATCACTCTTGACCGCTTTGGCAAGATACTCAACTTCAGAAATCAATATATCCCGTACCCTGCCGACCACTGCCGCATCTTCACAACGGTTTTCCCGGCTGTGACTGACCGCATTGGCATACTCCATCGCAACCGCTCTTGACGGGAGTTTTGCCGCCGCCGGAATCAATTTTTTCAACGCTTCAACCGACTTCTCAGCGGCAAAAAGCAATTCATAGTCGGTCATACCGTCTCGGGTCGCTTCCCAGCGGATGGAGTTTTCCCAGCAATCAGCATTGCCCGGAGTCGGAGGATAGACCCAGTAGTGCCAGTAACGGCGGTTGGTCAAATCCTGCGGCCCGGTAGTGAAATACCCCAGACAATACATGCTCATCCAGTAAAGATTCTGCTGATACGCCCACCAGTAAAGAGTTCTGGTCAAAGTCGGCGGCACATTGATCGCATAAGCACTGTGAGGATTGTAAACCCCGATCTTATCCCCCCGCTTGATCGCCTCGGCTATACATTTGCCATTGGCATCGCCCTGAATTTCGCCCTCTTCCAGCGGAGTACCGAAGCCGCCCATCCATGTGGTCAGTGAATCCATAAACTCTTCCCGCGGCCCCGGCCCGTAGATCCACGGTTCAAGAGATTTATCCGCAGCCTTGATGATCCTTGCGACCTCAGCCATCTGACCGAAATCCGAGCGTGCCGGTTCGTCAGAATAGTAGGCAAAGAAGTATTTTTCCCACCCCTTTTCCCGCAGATGTTTCAAAGTCGCCCGCAAAGTGGCAGTATATTTCCGCCGGAATTCATCACTGATATGTTTGCTGTCAATCGGCCCATACAACTTGGTGTAATTACTGCTGTGCCCGGAAGAAACCATCGCCAGCGGCATCTCCATACGGGTATTCATCTTCAATTCATCCAGCACATAGGATGCCAGCGGATCGAATTTGGAGAAGTCCAGCACCGGCTGTTCTTTTGCATCGAAACGCAACCCCACCTTTGCCGGCAATGACCGCAGAGCCACCCGGTGTTCACTCATATTTTTCAAGCACTTTTCCAGATTGAGGGTCATGGCATTGGGGTAAGCCTTATTCTCATTGAAGCGAGAGGTGTAATTTACCAGACGCGGCATATCGGCAAACATCACGAAATTCGGACGATCCGGCACTATGAAATCCCGAACTTTGAAAACCACCTGCAACTTATCTTCACCACCGGGATAAGTCACCCGCAGATCAGCACTGTATTTGCCCGGTTTCACATTTTCCGGAAAATATGCCGTTGCGTACCAGATAGTCAGAGTCTTGGAAAGATAAAGTTTGTAATCCCCCGTCCTTGCCCCCTGTGTATAAGGAGTCAAACGGTCAAGCACCATCTTCTGTCTGACCGGCACATTGGATGACACCCGGATCAGCCGCTTGGCATCCTGCGCGATCGGCTCGGAAAAAGGTACTTTTATCAAGCGGAAGAAATTCAGCTTACTGCCCGGAACTTTTTTCCCGTCAGCATCCTTGATGTCGCTCCAGTAAAGCCCCAGTGTTCCACGGTCAGGCTTGGCGTACCATACCACCAGCTGGAAATCTTCAAACGCATTGCGCAGGGCATTGATCTCCAATTTTTTCAATTTGGTGGAGTCGGCAGCTGAGTTGATCCGGGTCAGAGACGGGGCAAGAAACATCTCCACTTCACCGACACTTACCGCTTTTGCCGCCGGAATTGCAGCTCCGCTCTTACCGGCTTTATTCACGCTCTTTTTACCGGCTCTTTCCGGGAAATCCGGCAGTTTTTCTGCGGCATCGCCCTTGCCGGTCAATTTGAGTTGGAACCGTTTGCCGCCGGCATTAAAAATTATTTCAAAATCTTTCAGCGGTTTTTCTGCGGTGATCCCCCTGTCAAAGGTAATAATATACCATTGACCGCTGCGGAATTGCGAAAACGCATTGCGGTGCAATGTACCTTTACCATCTGCAGCATAAGTGGATATCATACTTTTGGCAATATCAAAATAGTACTCATTCCCCATATTTTTGCGGCCGGTACTCCGGTCATTATCTGCAAAAACATAGATATTGGCAAAAGTCAGATTATTCGCATCGGCT
Organism: Lentisphaeria bacterium; assembly: GCA_017508285.1. GTDB lineage: Bacteria > Verrucomicrobiota > Lentisphaeria > Victivallales > Victivallaceae > UBA1784. The sequence continues at coordinate 2,786 of JAFVZG010000120.1, forward strand.
GACAGTTTGAATAAAAATGCCAGCGTATCTCCTTTGGATGCCAATGCCGCACCGAGAATCGGAGAATTCTTTTTATTCAACGGATAAAACACTCCTTCAGCGGCATATCCGGCGGCGAATATCATCACCGCGCTCACTATGGAAAACAACAACTTCATTTTCTTTTCAACTCCTTATTTACTGTCGGGAATCCGACCTTTTCCGGGGCAACTCCGCGCAAAACGATGCGGTCACTCTTCTTGCCGACATTGAATACGATCTCAAACTCTTTCAAAACCGTTTCCGAAGCAAGTTTATCGGAAAAACTTAAAATGTACCAATCCCCGACGCGATCGGCACTCACCGCTTTGCGATGCAGTTTTCCTTTACCGTCGGCACTGTAGGTCGACACCATTTTTTTTGTCACATCCAGAAAATACTCGTTCCCGATATTTTTTCTGCCGGTCGAGCGTTCTTCATCAGCAAACACATATACTCCGCCGAGAGCGAAATCTTCCGCAGTTCCGGAAGCAAGTTTGAATGCAAGACGGTAAGTGCCGTCACTGTTTTCAAAAGCTGCCATTTGCACCGGAGTATTTTTTTTCACCGCCGGATAAAGCGGCACTTCAGCTGCGCTTGCAACAACTGCAGCGATAAGCGCAATACATGAAATGATTTTTTTCATATCTTCCCTTTCTTTGATTTAAGATATTTATGGTTTATGTCACTTGACGGTATTGCCCATGGCATCCACCCAATTCTTACCGTTGTAAGTCAGGGTCTTATTGGTTTCCGGATCAAAAAAAGTCTCCAGATATTCCGGGTACTCCGGTAAAACACTCCGGCTGTGATTCTGATTTACAGTAGTGATATTTCTGCCGTGCCCCTCTTTCCAGAAGCGTTTCAAGCCGTAAGCCTCTCCCTGCAAAGTGTAAGAAATAAAGCCGAACCATGAATCAGGAAACTCTTCGACTGCATGAGGTTCGTTATTCCCCTCCGGATCATCGGGAATATAGTCGGCATTGAAGCGTTCAATATTAAAGTCGATATTGGATATATGCCCGGGACGCCCCGGCTTTACCGTAAACAACGGCAAGTGGGTATTGCCCTCATCCGAACAATTGAGCAGTGTCAATGTCTTCAATCCGCCTTTGAATATATAACCGTAACAACAGCGCGCCGCAGTACAGGTGCGCATGATAAGTTTATCCGTTTCATTGATATAAAATGCGGTGTGCAAACCTCCGGCACAAACGGTATCCATACCGATTCTGGACATCTCATCATTGGAAGAGGGATTGCTGATCACCCCGATACTGCCGGGTACCGGAGTTGCCGGCTTCAAATGCAGAAAACGATCCGGGAAATAACGGTCAGTATAGATTCCGACCTGTTTGATCATGCTGGAACCGAAATTACTGCAGTCGATGCCGATGACCTTGCGGGAGGCATCGAAAAATTTTATGTAAAAATTTTCAAAATTCACATTGTTGACATGGGTGTAGGTAAACCAATCCGGCGCCATATCCGGTTTGGCAGAACAACCGTAAAAGACCCGGTAACTCAAACTCTCATCCATCGCCTGCATCGTTTTTTGAGGCACATGCAGCACCACCCCGAAGCAGGTGTTGTAAGATTTGTTTTCCGTATCGCCGATGATATTGACAACTCTGGCATTGCCATCATTATAACCGGCATAAATCGCCGAATTCCCCTCATTGGAGAAATCTTCAATAAAGTAATCTCCATCCAGCAGCTGCAAAGTTCCTCCCTTTGTCAAAAGGGAGATCGCCTGATTTATGACCGCTTCATCGTGACTTCCGCTGCAGATAAAATCTGCCCGTTTTTTATCTTCCGCCGCTGAATTACCGGCGGCGACAGTAATTTTAATGCCCATTAACCTGCCTCAAATATGATTTGATCCGCTGGAAACCCGGTGATAAAAATTCATCCTTTGAGCCGTAAGATCCCGGGAAAGCGGATTTTCCAGCTCATCGATGCACCCGACCTTACCGGTACAGAATTCTCCGATACGGCGCGCCAACTCCTGCAAGCGGCAGATCTGACCGGCAAAACGGGCCTGGATCCTTTCCATACCATTGGCTCTGGCACACTCCAGCCAGTTATCCCGGAAGCGGTCGGCAACCTCGCTCATCAAGGCGATCATTTCCGGCACATCCGAAGCGGCGATATCTGACAATTTTGTCATATTTTTACTCTCATAAGCCGCCTCCAAAGCAGCCCGGAGTTCCAATTTCTTTATCAATGCCCGCACCAGAGCGATACCATAAGCGATTTTACCTGCCCTGTCATCGGCGGCAAAATCATTCACCCGGTCAAGGATGCCGCGCAAAACAGCAATATAACGGGTGTCAAAATCCTTATGCGCGCATTTGCAGTTGCTGTAATATATACCAAGCAGCGGATCATCCCACAAAACCATCGCCGGGAAAATCTCCACCGAATCATCATCTGCCACGCCGCCGGTCTCGCCGTGGATATCTCCCAACGCCGTCTGGGCAAAATAATCCGCCTGACACAATGCCGCAAAACGGCGGGCGGTCAACTGCTCTTCATTCACACCGAATGAGGCATCGGCACAATAAATTATCCCCGCCAATGCCGAATCATAATGACAGTATGCCCCGTCATCACCCCACATGGTAAAGGATAACTCTTTGATCTTTTCTTCCCGGCAGACCTCGATACAGGGGATGGCGGTTTCCACCGTTTTCCGGTGATCGTACCACATCCTGCTCCAAGTCCAGATGCCGGAAGCCACCAGCGGCTCTTTGCCAAGTTCCCGGTGACGGGCGATCATCCGGGTATACGACTGACGGTCACGGTGATAATAATCCCAGTAGACCAGAATGGTTTCCGGATCGATATTACCGGCAATACCGGCAGGGAACGGTGAATCAAAATCGTAATAAACATGCCCGGGATTGGTCATGCGGAAAAACATATCCGACCAGATCATCGGATTTACTCCGTACTCTTTACAAATTCCGGCGACCAGTTTCAAGTGTCTGGTCATCAGAGAAGATTCGCCCTCCGGTCCGTGAAGAGTCTGGAATCTGCCTCTGCCCAGACCGTGAGCCTCATCCATACCGACATGAAGACGGCGGCTTTTCAACGCCCGGCTCCAGAAAGAGATCATCTTGCGCACCAATGCTTCGGTTTCCGGAGAATCGACCAGCATGATCTTGTCATTATCCCGGATATCAGCGTATGCCTGATGCTGCAATATCTGTTCCAGATGGGCAAGGGTTTGGATACAGCCGATCAATTCAATGCCGAGAGCATCGGCGTAACGATCCATTTCCTGCAGTTCTTCCAGAGTATACGGCGCGCGGTAGACCCCGAAAAACGGTTCATCATCCAAAGTATAGGTATCTTCGCAATACAACTGCACCTGATTGCAGCCGCAGAGAGCCAGACGGCGGAGCCACTTTTTGAAGTGTTCAACCTTCATTACCATATTGCGGGAAACATCCAGCATGATCCCCAATCGCTCAAAAGGAGTTCTTTCACTGCCTTCGATACCGGCAAGCACACTGCCGACCCCGCGCAACGCGCCGGAAAGCGTGGAATATTCCACTTGAAATTTACCGTCAACCGAAGTCGTCCGGCAAAACACTTCCGGATCATCCACCTTTTTGAATTCCAGATCGACCTTTTTTCCGTCAGCTGCGGCAGCGACCGGATATTCACTGCCGATGATTTCAAGCGCCTCAGCCAACTCAGCCGGTACTGCTTCTCTTTGAAAATACCAAATCCTGCTCATTTTTCCGTTCCGTTTACTCCGTATATGTATAATCCCAACGGCGTCTCAAAGGTACTCCGCCGGTGCCGATAAATTCAGTATTATCGGTACTCTGCGTTTCCACATGGCCGTCAATAAAAAGAATATTTACATTCTTGTTATGTACTCCGGGAGAGTGAACCGTTTGGCTATAACTGTAGGTATGATGAGGGTCGGTACCGGCAGCGACATTGGTATAGTGGTTATTGCGGTCAAGGCGGTAAACAATGAAAGACGGTCTGCCGACTCTGGTTGTTTTTATCGGGTCAGTATCCGTAGAGCTCAAGCCTTTATTCAGACCGTAACTGATCTGTTTTATCCAGTAACATTTGCCGAAAGTCGCATTAACATATACCGGAGGCATGTTACTTGGACAGGTAAAATTCTCTGAAAACAACCGGTCAGCCGGTCCACCAGCCGGACCGCCGAAATAGAGCCGGTCAAGTTTCATATTCATACTACCTATCGGAGCAGTGAAAAAGTCATCATTATCTGAAGCATACTGCAAACTCATCAAACCGAATTGTTTCTGATTATTGATACAGCTTGCCGCCCTGCCCCGCTCACGGGCAGAATTCAATGCCGGAAGCAATATCGCTGCCAGAATTGCAATTATCGCAATAACAACAAGCAATTCAATCAGGGTAAAGCCCATGGGCTTTACTCCGGCATGCCGGAATGAACAGTTTTTTGAAACATTTGACCGGAGATTCTGGAAAGCACTCGTTTTAATCATCTTGCCACACCCTTTCAATTATTTTGAGGTTCTCAATCCAACTGTGCGCCCATAATATTCAACTCACGGCGAACTGTGCTGCCGTCAACATCTGATGCCTGCAAAGAATTTTCCACCGCCAGCGAAGCCCCGACTCCCGCCGCCTGCCCGATGGAACAGACCGTCGGCATCACCCGGAAACTGCTGTGCGCTGCCACATCACCGGAAATACAGCGGCTGCCGATCAGCAAATTGGTGATTTTCTGCGGCACCAGCGAAGCAAAAGGTATTTCGTAATAATCTTCCGGTTTGAAATAGGTCACTTCAGTTCCTTTGCCGCGGGGATTGTGGATATCTATGCCGTAATTGCAGCGGGCAATACCATCCGGAAAACGGCAGCAGCGGTTGACATCATCTCTGGTAAGATAACTTCTGCCGCAGATCCGGCGGCTCTCACGCACTCCGGCATCACCGAATGTGCGGAGGGTGGATCTTTCAAATCCGGGCATATATTCACGGAGAAATTTGATATACTCTCTGATCTGCTGTCTGCCGGTGATCTCCGCTTCCGAGCGCATCAGACTGTCAGTAGCATCCAAACCGATGATCCGGGTGGTATTGAAGTGAACGGCATGACGGTCGTGAGCATTGAAACAGAGCAGATTTTCCCGCGGGGAAGTAAGTTTGCCGTCTCTGACCGCCTGAGCAAAACAACTCTGGGAAACCTCCTGAAACTCCTGACAGCGCACGTCTCCGCCAAGCACCTCGGCATCCCCCATATCAAAACAGGTGGTCATCGGCTGACAGCCGCCCATCTCATCACCGTACTCAAAAGGACATCCGGCAAGTGCCGCCAGATCACCGTCACCGGAAGAGTCGATAAAAACCTGCGCCCTTGCTGCCGCAAAACCGCCTTTTGAGTGCAGTACGGCATAATCTATCTTTTCTTTATCATCGCTGAGTATCACATCCACCAGACGGAAGTGATAAAACAGTTTCACCCCGGCTTCCAGCAGCATATCCTCGGCGGCAAGTGCCGCGATCGCCGGAGTGATCAATCTGCCGGAAGAGTCTTTGCATTCAGCCGCAGCCTGTTTCTGCTGCAATCCATCCGGCAGATAAGAAATGATCCTTTCGAGCCAGCCGGTAAATACCGGAGCATCGAAAAACTTCTCTGTATCACCGGATAACATAAAAGGAGATACTTCACACAATGCAGCCGCTCCTCCCGGACGGCCGGATCCTTCAAAAAGAGCAACTTTTCTGCCCCGTCTGCCTGCCATTACAGCCGCTCCGAGACCACCGGGACCGGCGCCGATAACCGCGACTTCACTGTCGGAGATCACCGGTATGGTTTTCTGATTCCACTGTATATTCATTTTATCTGCATTCCCATTGCTGATTAAGCCGTTTTTACAATAAAAATGACCATACAGATAATATTACACAACATCGCCGGAAATAGTAGATGGCAAATGGCTGAAAAAGTTGCATTTTCAGCTATTTTGCATCTTTTTGAAAATTCTGTTTGCGATAATGCAATGGAGTCATCCCCAGCCGCTTGCGGAAAAGGCGGAAGAAATTGGAAATATTACCGAAACCGCACTCTTCCGAAACCATATGCACCGGTTTCAAAGATGAACGCAAAAGAAAACAGGCATTATTCAACCGGACAGTATTGAGCAGCTCCAGAAGATTCTGCCCGGTTTCCTCCTTTATCACATGCAAAGTACGGCTCTTGCTCAGAGAGAGAGCCTTGCTGATAACCTCAAGACTCTGACCGGGAACCTGATAATGGCGGCAGATAAGATAACGGATAAGCGTTTCCCTCGGAGTATTCCGGTAATCAGATATCCCGTTATCCCTTATCTGGTCAAAAAACTGCTTCAACCGCGCCCCCAACTGGGCAAGTCCCTCTAAAACCAGCGCATCCTCGCCGGGAGATATCTCAGCGACGCCTGCCGGAGTCATCCGGCGGTCAAAGCCGATGTCAAGCAACGGTACACCGGATACCCAATCCGGCGGAGCAGATCTTACTCCGGCAAATAAAATCGCCTGCAGCTGAATTCCATCCCACACCGGCATAAACCACTCCATCACACCGGCAGGACAACGCTTTATGCCGCCGTTACGGTAACGGTTTATTTCACTGCCAAGAGTTTGCACATCCGTTGCCACACAGCGGCTGCCCACCGGCATCCGCTTGGCATGCATGCAAAACGGATGCTGATGCTTGGTACGGCTTACCGGGAGCATCAACTCATATTCATTGCTGTAACCGTGGATCGATACCGTCGTCCGGCTCCAAGTCTCAAAGCAGCGGAGGGCATTTTCTGGCAGTTCAAACATGGTCGATCCTCGGGGATCACTCTCCGGAAATTTCAATATTTTTCATATACTCATACACTTGCCGGTAGGCATTGACATCAACGACTGCTCCTTTGGGGAAGACCACTTCCAGATTGCACGGTCCATCGTAACCATTGTTGTAAAGCGCGCTCAACACCGCCTTGAAGTCAATAACCCCCATCCCCGGAAGCATGTGCTGTTCCCGGTGGCCCTGATTGTCGGAAACATGGATATGCCGCACAAGTTGAGCATTTTGCGCCGCGACCTCAACCGGGTCTTCATGGAGATTGGCATGATTGAGGTCGAAGGTCATAAACATCCGGTTTTCGCCGAAAGAACGGGCAAAATCTGCGATCTCTGCCACCGGGGGGAAGCGTTCATCATACTCCGGTTTGTAAGGAGCATTTTCCATACAGAAAGTATACCCTGCCGCTTCAGTTTTTTCAAGCAGCTGCGCGACCGCATCGCGGAAATATTCTCCCCGGCTCAAATCGTTGAACCGGTTGTGGTAATGTTCAACTATCGGAGAGGGCGCAAATCCGGCAAATTCCTCAAGATAACGCCAGGCTTTTTCCGCAGATGCCGCCCGCTTCGCCGGATCAGGTGAACAGCTGTCGCCATCCAGCATACCGTGAATTGCCACCACCTTTGCCCCGCAGGCAAGTGCAGCATCCCGCAATATCCCGCTTGATTCCATCGGCACCATCGCCAACTCAAAGCCGTCAAATCCGGCTTCCATCGCCATATCAAAATGCTTTGCCACCCCGTCGCGGTCAGACGGTGAAACCGGAAATGCACAGGTGCTCAAAGTTATCGGTTTATGCATAAAAAAACCCCTTTTATAAAAAAATATCCGTTGCTGCAATAAGATACACCCATACGGTATCTTTTTCAAATTCCGGTTTGCAAAAAGTATGATCCGATGCTATTTTATAAAATACTTGAAAGCTGTAAAACAGGAGAGCGGAAAAATGCTCAATCTTCACAAAATGCCGCCGTATACATTCCCGGAAAATTTCATCTGGGGCAGCGGTTCAGCCGCCCACCAGATCGAGGGGAATAATATCCACAATCAATGGTGGCACAAAGAACAAACCGGTTCCGATCCGTCGATCAAAGAGGCTTCCGGAAAGCCTGCAACAGTTGGGAAATGATGGATGATGATATCCGTCTGCTCAGAGAACTCGGCCATAAGGCCTACCGTTTCTCCGTCGAATGGAGCCGGATAGTACCATCCCCCGGCAAGCGAGATCAGTCTGCTCTTGACCACTATATCATTTTTTTGCAGAAACTCAAAGAAGCCGGGATATTCACCTGCGTGACTCTGCTTCACTTCACCACCCCGCAATGGTTTGAAGAACTCGGCGAATTCAATAAAGAGGAAAATATCCGTCACTTTACCGACTTTCTGGAATTTGCCGTCCCGCAGCTTGCCCCCTACACCGATTCCTGGACGGTGGTAAATGAGATAAATATCTCTGCCGCATTTTCAGACAATAACAAACGCAAAAATCTTCTGCTTGCCTTTGCCCGCGGTGCCGCAGTGGTCAAATCCTTCTCATCCGCCCCGGTTTCAGCGGCTCATGCGCTTATTCCCTGTTACCCTCTGCGGGCACATGACACGCTGGATATTGCCGCGGCGAATGTCAGCAACTGGGTGACCAATGATTACTTTTTCCACGGGGTGCGCACCGGAGAAATCGTTTTGCCGCGGATGGATATGCTCTATTATCCGGAATTGAAAAATTCCTGCGATTACTGGGCAATAAATTATTACCACCGCCGTCAGGTGGATTCCCGCAAAGAGTCAATGGCGGCAGACAAAATGCACTTCAACAACTTCAGAATGTGCAAAGACTTCGCCGCCAACCGGGAGTTCTGCCCGGAAGTTTTTGTGGATGCAGTCTCGACTCTGAAAGATAAACCGGTATGGGTCACCGAAAATGGAGTTTGCACCGACACGGATGAATTCCGTATCATCTATCTGATGCAGCAGTTTGAAGCCATGCGGACGGCGATCGAATTGCACAAAGTGGATATTCAGGCATACTTTCACTGGTCTCTGATGGATAACTATGAATGGGGCAATTTCGATATGCGCTTCGGATTGGCATCGGTGGATAGAAACACCTTTGAGCGCACCCCGAAACCCAGTGCCTTTTTCTACAAAGAGGTGATCGAAAACAACGGTATGTCAGGCAAATTATTTGAAAAACACACCCCGGCACTGCCGCACTTCGATTTGATGGATATGGATCACCCCAGCTGGCAGCTTGCCAAAGAAACCCAAGCGTGAACTGACCGCTTACCACAGGAGAAATATTGTGCTTACCAGAGAAAACAACTACGATTTCCGACGGCGGATAGATATCATTCACCATCCGTCGCTTTTGCCGGATGCCAAGCCAGCTTCAGCAGATGAACTCCTCATTGACAGCTCCTGGAGCATAAACTACCCTGCCGATGCCCCGGCAGCGGTCAGAGAAACCGCCTGCGACCTTGCCGATTACTTTATAAATGCCATGCAGATACCGGTTGCCGTCAAACCACTTGCCGACCGGGCAATCATCCTTAATCTCGACTCTCAGGCGGATTTGCCAAAAGGTGCTTTTGAAATCGCTGTCACTTCTGATACGGTCACGATAACCGCCTCCACTCCCGGCGGCATCCGCCGGGGCGGCGTCTGGCTGGAAGATCAACTTACCGCCCGCGGCATCCCGGCAATAAAGTGCGGCAAAAGCCGCCATGAAAAACTTATCACGCCCCGGATCGTTCACTCCGGCTGGGGGATCGAACTCTTCCCGGACTCCCATTTGAATGCCATAATGCACGCCGGATTCGATGCGATCGCCGTATTCTGCACCGGCAGCAACCGTACCAATATCGGCGTACTGGATTTCAATGATCTTACCGCCCGGGCGGCGAAATATGATATTGAAGTATATCTTTACGCCTATTTGCCCAGTTTCAAACACCCGGATGATCCGGATGCAGATGAATTTTTCGAAAACACCTATACCCGGCTTCTGGAAAAACATCCGCAAGTCGCCGGTTTGATGCTGGTGGGTGAAACTTCCGAATTTCCCAGCAAAGACCCGATGACCAGCGGCAAACGCTACCGCGAAAGTATCACTGACGGTATTCCGGATACCAGGATCAGCCCCGGCTGGTGGCCCTGCAAAGATTATCCGGCATGGCTCACCAAGGTGCGCGATGCGGTGCGCAAAGCGATCCCGGATGCCAAAATCATATTCAACACCTACAACTGGGGCTGGGCGGATCTGGAAGTGCGCCGGGAGTTCCTGAAAAATCTGCCGGAAGGGATCACCGTGCAGGTGACATTTGATATCTTTTCCAAATTGGATATTTTCGGTCAGACCCGCCGGGTGATGGATTACTCCATCGTTGCCGATCACCCCGGTTACTATTTTGAGAGCGAATGTCAGGCGGCGGCGGAATTCAAGCGGCCGCTTATGGCTACCGCCAACACCGCCGGAACCACCTGGGATATCGGTGTCATCCCCTATGTCCCCGTTCCCCAAAGGTGGATAACCCGCTTCAAGGAGCTGGAAAAATACCGCAAAGGGTGCAATCTTGATGCCTTTTACGATTGCCACCACTATGGCTGGTGGCCCTCGGTCATCACCGAATTGGGCAGAGCATTTTTCAATTCTCCCCAATGCGATCTTGAGGAAAAACTTGCGGAGATCGCCCGCCGGTATGCCGGAGAAAAAGCCGGTACTCTGCTGGCGGCATGGCAGAAGTGGAGCGAAGCATTCGATTATCTTACGCCGACCAATGAAGATCAATACGGCCCTCTGCGGGTTGGCCCGGCGTATCCGTTGATCTTCCAGCCCAATATCACCAGAACGATGGCGAAAAAGGAGATCGCCTTCCCCGCCGATCCAAATGCTCACTTCGGCAACCGGATCATATTCACCTTGTATCAGCCATACGAGAATATCAATCAGCTTCCGGCTGCCCTGCGTTACCCCAATGAATTGCGCAGTCTGCAGGAGTTTCTGAAATTGTGGAGCGAAGGTATCGCCCTCTATGAAGAGGTGATTGCCGCTGCACCGGCGAACCGGGAATATCTGGAAAGGGAACTCAATCTCGGCAAATACATCCTTTGTGCGGTGCAAACCTGCAGAAATACCAAAGAGTGGTACTGCCTCAACCGCGAACTGCAAAATATCTCTTCCGGCAAAGAGGGAGAAGAGATCCTTGATAAGATCGTTGCTCTTGCCGGAAAGGAGATGGATAATGCCCGCAATGCCATGGAATTTGTCGAATTGGATTCCCGTATCGGCTGGGAGCCGAGCATGGAGTATGTGGGAGATAAATGGCATCTGGAATGGAAGATCCGTCAGGTAGAAAGTGCCCTTCTGGAAATTGCCGATTACCGCAAAATCCTCCGGCTTGCCGGAGAGTGACCGCCCGGTTCAAAAAGGTTTACACTGATCAACGGGGATGAGCACTTTTGCGCTCATCCCCGTTGTTATTTGCCAAAGCATGCAAACTCTGACCGGCGTAATTCCCCGTCTGCAAGCATACCGTTTGCAGACGACTCTCAAAAATTCCCATCAACGGCGACAGAAGAGAGATCGGGTAGAAAAAATGCGGGGAAAAGCCTTTTGAAAAATGGCTTTTCCCCGCAGAGTCATCTTGCCAACGCCCGGTTTCAAGCAAGCGGAAGCGAATTGAATTTCACGGTGTAACTTGCGGAATTCGCATCCTCTCTTTCCAACTTGATAATGTATTCACTGCCGGCAGCGACATAAAAATTGTTTGAGGTAAAGAGCTTATCTTCAGCACCGACTTCCCAACCGGATACAGCAATAATATTCGCGTCTCCTCCGAAACCCAAATAGCCATCATCTGTTGCGGTGAATCTGATATAATCCACTGTATCAACGACAGTTTTATAATTGCTGTCAAAATCCCCGCAGAGCCAGCCGGTCAGGAAGCTTTCGCCATCCCAGAAAGCAGCCTTAACTGCACTGTCATCGGCAAGTTCCCAAGCTGCACCTTTGAATCCGTCAGCAACATCGCCCAGATCAATAAAATTGATATCTGTGCCGCAAACACTTTCTGCATCTGCCAAATTGTCGGTTGCAGCGGCGATCGCACCTCTGCCGGAAACGCTCTCAAGCGCCCAATTCAGATTGATCGGATCATCAATGATCAAAGTCCCCTCAAGGAGCAGTTTATCTTTTTCACCTTCACCGAAATCAAGAGAATTGACTCTGAGCGCACTGTTTCCGGCGATCTTGAGAGTATCGTCACCGGCAGTACCGGTATAATAGTCGATCTCATTGTAAATGCCGGAGATATTGACCTGCTTGTAACCGGTCACTCTGCCGGCTTTGCCGTCGGTCAAATTTACCAACTTGCCGCTTACAGCGAATTCGCTGTAATCCACATAATCAGGTACTGCTTTAAAGTCAAATTCATACGGAGTTGCTTTGATCTCTCCGGCAACCGCTGAATCTTTGACCGTCACACTGTCAAAACCGTAAATGTCTCCGCGGACGGTCACTTTTTTCTCAAGAACCACCGAACCGGATGCGGCAAAAACCGAATCGGAAGCGTTGATTTCCGGAATATCATCAATTAAAAATCCGTAAGCAGAAATTTCGGCTTCGCCTTTAATGCTCAATTTACCGCCGGTGATACTGCCATTGACGATCACGGATTTCTGCGCAGTTTTATCGGCAAAGCCGGAGATCGCCACTTTCTCAAATCCTGAGATCGAACCGAATTGGTAAAGATCACTTTCGCCCTTTTTATCAACTCTGGCAGTAAAATTACCGGATGCCTTGTACTCCAAAGTTGCGTTGTTTTCAACAGTTTCCCCATCTTTGATACTGTATTTGGCATTGTAATTATAAATCCAGTTGTTAATATTCTTCTCTTTTCCGGCACTGCCATTGGTAAAGTTTACACTGTTATAGCCGCGGATATCGCCATTGACCTCGGAATCTCTGACCGTAAGTGAACCGGTCGCAATCTCTTTGCCGGTGATCTCACCCTTACTGCTGCCAGACCCATCATTAAAGTAAGATGTGCTGATCTGAATGGCGTCATCCTCTCTTTCGACATCAATAAACTCAATATCGCCCCCTACGCTTGAGTTATCAACCGTCACCATGCGGTAACCGGTAATATCGCCGCCGACCTCTGCGTTTCTGACGGTTGCCGAAGCGGTCGCAGTCGTTTTATGGTATTCAGAGGAACTTTCACCATTCACATCACTATAACTATGACCATCAGAATATGCCACTCCGAGATCAACGGTTCCGTCAACATCTCCTCCGGTCAAGGTGACAACATTATATCCCCGGACATCTCCTTCCACCCAGCCGTTGGTCAAAGAGAACCGGTCTGCTGATTTTGCCACACCTGATGCATTAAAACCATTGGCAGTTCCTTTAGAAGAATAGGTGTAAGAGCCGTAATACGCTGAAACTTCCCCGTCGTTACTCTCAGGATCAAATCCGTAAAATCCGGCATCCGATCCGGCAATGACATTGCCACTGATATTGGTATCAACGGCATTCACGCTCTTATAGCCGAAAACATTTCCGACAGAGGCAAAATTGAAGTTGGCACTGCCCAAAGCACTGCCACCGTCACTGACACCCTCATAACTTCCGCCGGTGATATCTCCTGCCTGGACTTTGATATCCTGATTATTTTTACTGCGGTCATTGAAGCCATTGACGGTGACATTCATATAACCGACAATATTCCCGATATTGAAATATCTGCCGCCATGCTCATCCATTGTCGCACGATCCCAACCGCTTTTATCCGCCCTGACAGTCACACTGCCGGCTGCCGAATAAGTGTGATGCTCCTCACTACCGGAGGATTGCCAATCTCCCCATTTGCCCTCCTCATTCTTCTGACGCTCCTGATATTCTGCAATGATATCAGATGCCAGCATATTGCGACTGATATTACCGCCATCGGTATTGGTCAAAGAAACATTTGCATAATCGCTAACTTGACCCAATTCTGAATTGACTGCCGTAAGTTTGCCATCATTTTTATAAGTTACAGTTGTAACCAAAGACCGATATTCAGAAGACGGATCTGAAGAAAATTTCGTGGAATTTTTGGAAGTGGTTTTGCGATCACCGTAAACGATCTCATCGCCGACAACACTGTCTTTGATATTGACATTGCTGAAGAAAGAGATTTTGCCGTTGACTGTAACATCATTGGCAAGGGTGATTGACCCGGTAGCGGTAGTTTGCTCATCGTCGTTTGTCAGTGTATCATAAGTTAAATTACCACCGGTAATATTCCCTTTGACCATTACGCTGACATTGTTTCCCGGAGCCCGGTTGTCACGGTAGCCGGAAATATTGACATTGGCATAACCATAAATCGAAGAACCGTTAATAGAACCAATGCCCTCAAACTTGCCGATAACGATCTGCCGGTCTGCTCCTTCTCCTTCAAATTTGGCATCCGCTTTGACATTGACACTGCCCTTGGATTCCTCGGTGACTAATGAATAAATCAATTCATCTTCGGCATCGCGGACTTTTTCCCATTTGGAAAGGGTGTCACGATAGATTGCTCCGGAACCGGAATTGGTCAAAGTTACAGAATCGTAATTTTTAATATCATTTACCTTTGAATTGGCAACCGTAACTCTGCCGCCGGTACGCCAGGTGGTGGTGACAGTCTCTATACCGTTGCGTTTGACACTTCTTGAGCTGCCCACGAATTCTCCGCCGTCGATCAAACCCGATACTGAAGAACCGTCTTTGACCGTAACATTGCTGAAATACAACAATGCTCCGTTGACTGTAACATCATTGGCAAGAGTGACTGACCCGGTGGCGGTCTTCGCCATGGGCATCCATTGGTCAATCCCATAATATCCATAATTTCCGCCGATGATATTATTCAGGACTACGATGCTGACATTGTTTTCCGGAGCCCGGTTGTCACGGTAGCCGGAAATATTGACATTGGCATACCCCTCAATGGCATCATAGTCATTTTCACTGTCGCCGATGGAAATAATACGCTCAGTACCCGCTCCGGCAAATTTGGCATCCGCTCTGACATTGACACTGCCCGCCGCGGTATAATATTCGTAGTTGGTATCACCGGTAGTAACCGTTTGGGATAAAGAATCACGGAAAATCAAACCGCTTGATGAGTTGGTAAGAGCGACAGAATCATAATAAAAGATGTTTCCGGCACTTGAATTATTTACCGTCACTCTGCCGCCGGTACGGTAGGTGGTAGTAACACTCTCTATGCCGTTTTTGACAGTGATTTTTTCAGTGGCAACTGCATCTCCGCCAACAATATCTCCTGCTGAAGAACCGTCTTTGACCGTAACATTGGCAAAATAGAAAAGATCACCATTGACTGTAACATCATTGGCAAGAGTGATTGAACCGGTGGCGGTATCACTACTGGTATCGCTTGAAAATATTTCTGCATTGCCGCCAACGATATCCCCATCGACATCCACGCTGACATTGTTTTCCGGGGCCCGGTTGTCACGATATCCGGAAATATTGACATTGGCGAAACCGCCGATCGCCGTATTCTCTTCTCCGGGTTCTGATTTGCCGACCGTGATCGTCTTTGATTTGGAGTTTTTATCCGCTTTGACATTGACGCTGCCGGATGAGGCAGTGTATTGAATCGCGCCGACGCCGCTGATGATTTCCATCTTGGATAGCGGATCACGGAAAATATTGCCGCTGGAAGAGTTGGTAAGAGCGACAGAATCATAATAAATGATGTTTCCGGCACTTGAATTATTTACCGTCACTCTGCCGCCGGTACGCCAGGTGGCGGTAAGAGTCTCCATGCCGTTTCGGGTAACTGATTTTACGGTCATGGCGGATTCTCCGCCAACAATATCTCCCACAGATGAATCTTTGACCGTCACATTCGCGAAGAGGGATACAGCAGCAACATTTATACCGTTGCTGACCGAAAATGAACCATCGGAATAACCTGTGGGATTTTCGAGATCGCCGGTATAACCGAATTTTCCGCCGACAATCCTGCCGACGCTGATCTTGGTCGTATTTTCCGGGAATTTACGGGGATCAAGACCGGTAAGTGTCACATTCTTAAATCCGGAGATTCCATCAATCTTGTAGCCGTCTTCCTGCTCCCGGTCAAATTTAGCGGTAAATGAGCCGCCGAATCCCAAAGTCCCGGTTCCGGACAACTCCCCGGATTCCCCGGGAGTAAGTGTCAGTCTGCCTTCCGGATCAGAAGTCACCTTTGCTGCCGAGGAGTTGAGCATCGTCACATTTTTATAGCCATCCAATACATAGATGGTTGAATTGCTGATATTGGCACTGCCGTTATTTGAATAATCAACCGCATAAGACCCATCATTACGGCTGCTCATTTTGGCTGTATAATTTTTACTGATCACAGTATTGGCAAAAACACTGTCTTTAACAGTAATATTCAGAAAATGAGTTACAGAAAATGGATTTTCGTTTTCATCGTGCGTGTAAGATACCCCATTGAAAGTCAAACTGTTCTTTGCGGGGATCGTACCGGTATCGTCATCGGTCACATTGCCGGTTATCGACAATGCTCTACCGTCAAGGTTTTCAAAGTCGCTCTGAGTCAATACCGAACTGGCATCGCGCAAATAGAGCGTACCCGCACTCCAGTTATCCCAAATACTGCCGGAAGAATAAAAATCCGCCAGCACCTTGAAAGCATTTGCATTGAAAATCAATCCCTCTTTTGCTGCTTTTGCTTCAGTCAAGCTTTTGTCAACTACAACAGTTGTCGCCGTAACAGCCATATTTCAACCCTCCACTGTTATTATGTTATTATGTTTTCAAAAATCACAAAACTGCAATAAATCCTTTACCATCCTCATCATAAATACTGCCGGATGAGTCAGAGGCGGATACTCCGGCTGCCGTGATGGCAGCATCAAATTCGTAAACACAAGTGACTTGGCAATCACCGAAAACTTCGATTTTATTGTTACCATCGCTGTAGATCCGGGTTTCAGCATTCCAATATTGGTCATCGCCTCCATCGATGACCAATTCGATAGTGCCGTCACTTTGACTGACGACATCACTGCCCCAGTCACCGGCAAAGCAGAAGCGGTCATCCCCGCCGCCGCCGATAAGTTCATCGTCACCACTGCCGCCGACAATGAGGTCATTGCCTGAACCTCCGGCGATCAGGTCATTCCCGGCATCACCGAAAAGCGTGCTGCTCTTATCTGCACCCCAGATCACATCATTGCCGTCACCGCCGCGGATAACCAATCCGGAATCCCCGATATACTCAAAGGAGTTACTGCTCAAATCAACGACATCATCACCGGCTCCGGCGCAAATCTCATCAAGATTTTTCAAACGCATTGCCCCGGATGCCCAGCTGGGAGAACCATTTGCTTTGTAAGAGTCGGAATATATATCATCACCAAAAAGGGCATCACCGTTGCTGTCGTCGGTCAAAAAGAGGATATTGGCATCTTCAGCACCGACAAAAATATCGGTAATACGATTTTTGCCGGTCAGAGCGACCGGATCCAAATCCAAATCGCTGTGCACCGCTGAGAAGAATGATCCCCAGAGACCGCTGCTGCGGATAAAGAAAACATCTGCCGCCCCGTCGCTCTCGGCGGCAACCAGTTTGGATAAATCAGTAGTCAAACCGGCATTCAGAGTATTCTTGCCGGAATTGTCATCCACCGTATAGGATTGACCGGAATAGTTGTAAAATCTGACACTATCTTCAGATTGGAGAGTTATTTTCAGAGAAACATTATCATCGCTGTTTCCCGGCGAAACGGTCAGGGTTTCCGCTTTGACCGCTTTGCTTGACTCGGCGATGATATCCCGGCGGATCAGATCGGCAACGGTCAGCCGCAATTCCTGACCGCTTCTGGCAAGCGAATATTTGGCACCGTTGACTTCGACCGTTTTGCCGGTGCCGAGAATATAACTGCCGCCATCAACTTCCAGTGTGATCGATTTCATATAGTTGACGGATTGACCGGTGATCAGTTTGTAAGTGCCATTGCCGGTCAGCCGGTCGGCATTGACCGTAAACGAGATATATTCACTGCCCATCCAGGAAGATTTGACATCGACTGAACAATTGGTCAAATTGTTCTCACTGAGCAAAAGCCGGATGTTTTGACCATCAACGCCCGCTATGTAACGGTCATGTATTGTACCACAAAAACTGCTGTTGCCGTCAACGGTCAACTCCAGTTTATCGGAATGCAGATCACTGAATAACCGGCTGCTGCCGCTTACAGTGATCGCAAGCTGATTGTCGTAATCATCACCATAACTGTAAACTTGACCGCAGAGATAAGCATTGTCATTCACGACCAATTCAGTACAAGTAACTCTACCGGAAATGATCCCCTCATCTTTGACCGTAACTTTGCCGCCGGTATGTAAACCGCCGGTAGCATATTTCCCGAGAAGAGTCTCTTCGGCGATGAGCGACTTGCGATCCTGCAAAAATGCTTCGATCTGATCGGTTGAGTACTCGGCAGCCATATATGCGGAAATGATACCGGTCACAACAACATCCCCGCTTGCCGCAGATATTCCGCCGCCGACAAATCCGGAGATTTCCCCGCCGATACTGATATTTTTGGCACTGATGCCGGTATTGCCTTGAAAGATTCCGGAAATATCTCCGGTGACAGTTAAACTCTCTTTACTTCTAATACAGGTCCCTGCCCCTTCTCCCCATGAATTTTCATAGATGCTTTGAAAAACTCCGGAAAGGTCGCCATTGACCGTCAAATCTTTTCCGCTGTACAGACAATACCCATCATTATTCTTCAACACAAAATCTTCAACATCATCAGCAATATTCAGTGTCAAACCATCGCTTTTGATCGAAGTGCCCTTGAAGTAGCCGCCATTCAAATTAACTGTAAGGTCACCGTATTTATATTCAAGCATACCTTCCGGCACAGACTCATAATAACTGCCGGCATACACTTCGTCGACAGCATTATTCCCCTCAAAGGTAACAGTGAGATTGCTGTCGTGAAATGAAAGATATCCGGCGGTGGTAAATCCCTCTTTAACCAGCAAGTCAGAGTATACTACGCAGCCATTCTGACTGTCGTCGCCCTCAAGAGTCGAAAAATATGTGTTTTTAACAGTAGTGTTTCCGCCGCTATACCACTCCGAAGCATTGCCCTCACCATCCACGGTTCTTCCGCGCCAGTAAAATTCACCTACCGGCAGATGAAAATCTCTCGTTTCGGCGTTTTCAATGGTATAAATCCTTGCATCGCTGAAATCCGCTTTGGTGGCAAATTGGAACTCATAGGTCACGCCGGAGAAATCCTCCGCCTCATCCCATGTCACAGTGAAAACATTATCTTGCTTGCGCTCAGTTTTGACCCCGCTCAAAATATCCGGAGCATTTTTATCCTCAAGGGTGAAACTTTTCACTTCGCTCCACTCCGAAACATTCCCCGCCCGGTCGATCGCCTGAATACTGTAATAGATGACGCTCCCGATATCTTTGGAAGAAAATATCTCACTCCACTGGTCAGCTTCATAAATCAGTGACGAAGCACGGCACCCTTTTTCAGATAAACCGATCTTTATCCGGTAACTGCAGCCTGCTTCACCGTTTTCATCGGAAAAACCAAGATAAAACCACTTGGTTTTATCATTTTCACTGATACTCACTGCCGGAGCAACCACCTCAGGAGCCTCGGTATCGGTGATGTCAACCGTGAAACTCTTTTGAGAACTCCAACCGGAGCGGTTGCCGCTGCGGTCGACAGCACACACCTGATAATAGTAATTACCGGAAGTCAATCCGGTCAATGTGCCGGAAGTGGAAGCGAAAAACTTCTCCTGATCCAAATTTGCGGCATCTTTCCCGTAACGGACGATGTATCCATCCAGCAGGCAATCATCCGAAGCAGCTGCCCAGCTGACTGAGGCACTGTTGCAATTTTTTTCAACGGTGCTTGTCAAATTCCAATTTGCAGGAGACACCGGAGCAGTTTTATCAGCGGCATAATTGCTGACGGTCAATTCAATATAGTCATCTCCCTCAAAATTGTCTTGCATTTTTATGGAGAAATTACCATTTGTATCATCGCCCAGTTTCAACTCATAAGAAGAACCCTTCTTGTCTTTCACAACAAAAACCACATCTTTCCAGTATGAAGCAGAAGTAAGATTGTAAAAATTGCCGCCAAACAGCCGGTACACCCCGTTTTCCGCACCGGCGGCATCGATCGTGATCGATCTGGCATGCCGGACAAAATCGACATCTCTGGAAATCATGGCTTTCTCGCCGGTTGAATTCTCACCAAGCAGGTAAGTCACATCGGCATATCCGGAAAAACTTCTGGCAGAGATACTTGAAGTACTGTCAAT
>JAFVZG010000013.1 GCA_017508285.1 Lentisphaeria bacterium
AAAAAACTTGCACCGGTCTGCCTCTGGCAGGATAAGAATATCAAAAACGGCAAACGCCGCCCGGCAATAACTCCGTTTCTGGTTCCCGGCAACACTCCGCGCCCGGCGGTACTGGTGATCCCCGGCGGCGCATATCGCGGGGTCTGCTGGAATACCGAAGGGCACCCGGTGGCAAGACGCTTCAACAAACTGGGATATCACGCCTTTGTCCTTGATTACCGCACAGCACCGAACCGCTGGCCGGCGCCGCAGCAGGATGCTATGCGGGCAATGAAAATCATCCGTGGCAATGCAAAGAAATGGCAGGTCGACCCGCAACGGGTCTACTCCTGCGGATTTTCAGCCGGAGGACATCTTGCCGGTTCTCTGGGAACGATCTGCGATCAGGTGGATGCTTCTGCCAACGATGAATATGACAAAATTTCCCATGTTCCCGACGGCATGATCCTCTGTTACGGAGTACTGGTTTTTGAACCGTGGAGCCACAAAGGTACGCAACAGGCCCTGCTCGGTGATGACTATGTGAAAATTGCGGCAAAATATTCCCTGCCTCCCAAAATCAACCGGAATACTCCGCCGGCATTTCTGATGCACACCATCGGCGACACCGGCGTAAGTTACCGCAACAGTATCGAGTTTGCCAATGCCATGGCAAAGCATAAACGCCCCTGCCAGCTGTATCTTTGCAACTGGGGTCATCACGGCATGCTGCTGGGCAACAATACTCTGGATGTCGGCAAGTGGTCAGAGTGCGCAGTAAATTTTCTGGAAACGGTCAACCGGATGAAGAGTGATCCGGAGTATATCAAGCGTTACACCAACCGTTACCAGAGCAAAAACAACGATTGATCATCCGTTTCAGAGATCTTTTTTGACCAATTCAGTGGTGGATATCCATTCGACTTCCGGATCTTCGGCAAAGCGGCGCAGTTTATCTTCGTAATCCGCCCAAAGCTGCGGATCATCCATCATCTCGTAACTGTGTCCCCAGAAGTAAAATACCCCGTCTGTACTCTTGACCTTTTCAAATCTTTCCCAGAAATCCTCCACCAGAAAGTGGCAGCTTGAGTGGAGGATCATGGGATGTTCAAAACCGGTCACCCGGTCACTGTTTTTGGTCGTTCTGCCGTAAGCAAATCCAGCTTCCAGCAAAAGATCGGCGGTCTTTTGGGTATATTGACCGTAAGGCCAGGCAAAGCCGCGGCACTCTTTCTGAAAGAGATCTTCAAGGATACATCTTGCACCGTAAGCATCGGTAAGAAATACCGACGCATCCACCACTGCCGCATTGCAGTGACACATACAGTGGGAAGCGACATCGAATCCCTCATATACTGAAGTAACTTCATTCCATGCCAATCTGCCGGAATAAAAGTTGGAATCCTTGAATGGCTGCTTATTGATCAATCTCTCGGTGGCATGATGCAATGCCGGATTGAGGTTGAAAGTGGCTTTTGCCCCGTATTTACGGCACAAATCAGCAACCTTGATATCGTTTATAACTCCATCATCCCAACATTGAGCGACCTTTATCATAATTTTTCTCCTTTCGGGCAAGTGCCTCTTTTTGAAAATTCATCCAAACTTCTTCTACCGTCATACCATCGGGGAAACGCATCTGCGGCACGATCTCTGCCAACGGCTTTAAGACAAAATCCCGCTGACGCGCCCGCGGATGCGGTATCACCAGCCGGGGAGACTCCAACTCCATCTCCCCGAATAAAATGATGTCACAATCCAATATCCTCGATTCCCGGCTGCTGTGCTTCGCCGGTCTGCCGGCAGATATTTCGATCTGCTGACAGAGCTCAAGCAATTCTCCGGCACTGCCTTCCCAGAATCCGGTCAGAGCCATATCCAGAAAGTCCGGTGTTCCCGGCACACAATCCACCGCCGGAGAACTCATTGCTTTGCTGACTTGCAAACCGCAAACCCCGGCGGCGGCAAATTTTTCCACCGCCTCTTTCATCGCAGCAGGCGTACCGGCAAGATTTCCGCCGAGCATAACGGCTATTTGCGTCATATTTTTCATCTTTTCTGGAAATTTACAACATTTTGTATTATATTAATAAGAAGTTTATTTAATATGGTCGTTTATAAGGTTTTTTTCAAGTGTCCAATCCGTTAAAAGTCATTTTTTTAGGTTCCGGCCCGATTGCGATCCCTCTGCTGAAAATTCTGGCATCAGATGATTCCATCGAATTGCAGGCCGTGATCTCACAACTCGACCGTCCGGCAGGAAGAAAACGGATCCTTACTCCGACTCCGCTGGCAGCGGCTGCACTGGATATGGGATTGGAAGTGATCCGGTGCGCTGATATCAACACGCCGGAGTTTACCGCTTTTCTCAGAGAGAAATCTCCGGATATACTTTGCGTGGTCTCTTTCGGGCAGATTCTTAAATCGACCGTACTGGCGATCCCGGAAGTTGCCTGCGTCAATATCCACGCCTCATTGCTTCCCCGTTACCGCGGGGCTTCTCCGATAGTACAGGCGATCATCAACCGGGATACGCAGGCCGGAGTCTGCTTTATGCAAATGGAAAAAGGTTTGGATTCAGGGCCGGTATACCGGACTTTAACGATGGATCTGGATGGCAGCGAATATGCCGATGATTTGGAAATGGCAATGGGAGAGTTGGCGGCAAAGCATGCCGTGGAAACTTTTCATGCCATCGCTGAAAAAACTCTGCCGCCCATACCGCAAGACCCGGCAGGAGTCACCATCTGCCGGAAAATAGCCAAACGCGACGGCGTAATAAATTGGCATCATTCAGCCGGGGATATCGAAGCGATGACCAGAGCCTATTTCCCGTGGCCCGGAGCGATCGCCAAGTGCCGTAATTCAGCGGGGAAAGAGTTGACCGTCTCCATCTGTTCAGCCAGACCGGTGAATATTGCTGACGCGCCGCCTGCTCCCGGAGAGTGTACCGGGAAAGCCGGAAAATTGATCGTCGGCTGCGGAGATGGTACGGCGTTGGAAATAATGGAATTGATCCCTTCCGGCGGGAAACGGATGACAGCGGCGGCGTTCCGCAACGGATTGCGCGGAGAATTGCCGGAATTTATCACAGAGACGGAAGCCGGATTACTATGAGTAAAGAGATCATCCTCAACTGTGGTAAACTGGAACAGCGTTTCGCCCTGCTCAACCACGGAAAACTTGAAGAATACAAACTTGAACGCACCGACGACCTCCCCAAAGCCGGGGATATCTATCTCGGAAGGATCGTCAATCTCGACACCTCTTTGCAGGCGGCATTTGTTGATATCGGGGCGAAGAAGAATGCCTTTTTGCACTTCAAAGAGATGCTGCCGGGAAATTCCGGTCTGGTGGAGCAATACCGTTCAGATCAGGAAAGCAAAGAGAATATCATCCCTTCCAAAAGAAGCAGAAAAAATGCCGCTCCGGAAAACTCCCCGCTTTCCCAGGAAGCATCCCGCCGGAAAAAGAAGATCACCATGGAGGATATTCCCCATATATTCAAACCCGGCATGGCAATACTCGTTCAGGTGGTAAAAGCCCCGATAAGTACCAAAGGCGCACGGGTATCTACCGATATCACCATCCCCGGCAGATTTCTGGTGCTGATGCCATACAGCGATCATATCGGATTATCTTCCCGTATCGAAAACGGCACCGAAAGAGAAAGATTGCGTAAAATACTTTCCCAATTGGAAATTCCGGAAAATATGGGTATCATCTGCCGGACTAATGGCGAAGGCAGAAAAGCCGCCTTCTTCAAGCGCGACCTCGGATTACTGCTGGATTACTGGAAAAAAATCGAAACCAAAGTCGCCGGCGGCACTGCCCCCATGCGTCTCTTTACCGAACCGGATCTTATTGATCGGACCGCCAGAGATTTCATGACCGATGAGATCAATGGCATCGTCGTCGATGATGCCGACGCATGCAAACATATCAAGGATACTCTGAAACGGATCGGCGGCAGTAAACTTGCCTCTAAAGTCACCTTTTACAAAGGAACTGCCCAAATTTTTGATTATTACAGGATCGATGAACAGCTTAAAAGCGTTTTTCAGCGGGAAGTTAAACTTCCCGGCGGGGGCGCGATCGTGATCGAAGAGACCGAAGCTCTCATCGCCATAGATGTCAATACCGGGCATGGCAGAAAAACTGCTGAACAACCGGAATTTGTCCTTAAAACCAATCTTGAAGCCGCCGAAGAGATCGCCCGGCAGCTGCGGCTGCGCAATGTCGGCGGTCTGGTGGTGCTGGACTTCATCGACATGAAAAGTGCTTCCGACCGGGATGAGCTTTTCCGTTATATGAAAAAACTGGTCAAAGACGACCGTGCCAAAACCCAACTTCTGCCGCTGAGTAAACTCGGCTTGATGGAGATGACCCGACAGCGTGAACATGAGAGTATTCTGGATCAGGTTTACGATCCATGTCCTTACTGTCACGGTTCCGGTCTGGTCAAATCCGCCCTGAGCATGAGCGCGGAGATCCAGCGCGAACTGGCATCGGTAATGCGCAACAAAAAATACCGCGGCGTCGCATTACGGGTGGTGATGCATCCGGATATCCTCGACCGCTTGCGCACTGAAGATGCCGAATTGCTCAACGATCTGGAAGCAAAATACAAAAATGAACTCAGTTTCCGCGCCGATCCGTCTCTCCATTATGAGGAGTTCCGTCTGCTGGATGCCGAAAGCGGAGAAGAAGTCAGGTAACCACCTTGAAGTTTGACGAATATCACCCTTCCGAAATCCCGCCGAAACCCGGAGTATATATGTTCCGTGACCGCTTCGGCAAAGTCATCTATGTCGGCAAAGCCAGAGATCTGCGCCGGAGACTGGGCAACTACTTCCAGCCGTCACGCAAACGCACCGGCGATGCCAAACTGCGCTCGCTGATAAATTCCATTGCCGATTGGTCATACACCCTGGTGCGCAATGAAGATGAAGCACTGCTTCTGGAATCCCAGCTGATAAAAAATTACGCTCCGCATTACAATATCCTTATGCGGGATGATAAGCGTTATTTACTGCTTAAAGTAGATTTGAGTGAAAAATTCCCGACCTTGACGCTTGCCCGGTTGAAAAAACCGGATAACGCCCGCTATTACGGCCCATTCCCCCATGGAACCGCCTTGAAAATGACTCGGGAATTTCTGCTTTCACACTTCGGATTGCGCGGCTGCAAAAGCAGTGACCCGGATGAAGAAACCCGCAAGCACTGTCTGAAAAAACTGGTCAAAGATTGCTGCGCACCATGCACCGGGAAGGTTTCTCAGGAAGAGTATCGCGCCCGGCTCACGGCAGCATTGGCAGTGCTGGAGGGCGATATCGCACCGGTAATGGATGCGATCCGGGAGAAGATGCAGAAAGCCGCAATGGAAAGCAAATTTGAACTTGCCGCCCGTTACCGGGATGCCGCCGCCAATATCGATGCGGTATTCGGTCAGCGCAACCGGATTTTTGAAAATCCTTCTCTGCCTGACCAGAAGTATCCTCCAGGTGAATTGGGCATGCAGGCATTGAAAAAAACTCTCGGCTTGAAGGAGTTGCCGCGCGAAATCATCTGTTTTGATATCTCCAATATCCTCGGCACTCTGGCGGTCGCCAGTATGGTGACTTTTACCGATGGCAAGCCTGACCGCAGATCTTACCGCCGTTTCCGGATAAAAACCGTAATGCAGAGCGATGATTTTGCCATGATGAAAGAGGCGGTTTCCCGGCATTTTTCACGGCTGCTGGCGGAAAACTCCCCCCTGCCGGATCTGCTGATGGTCGATGGCGGCAAAGGCCAGATATCCAGTGCCGTAGATGCTCTGATAAGCGTAAATGCCCCTCCCCTGCCGTTGATCGGTCTGGCAGAACGCAATGAAGAGATTTTCCTCCCCGGCCGCAGCGATCCGATTGTACTTGACCGTCATAATCACGCCTTGAAACTGCTTCAATCCATCCGGGATGAAGCTCACCGGTTTGCCATTACTTATCACCGGAATCTGCGGGAAAAGCGTATTCAGGCATCCATGCTGGATGACATCCCCGGAGTAGGCAAAAACCGTAAACGCCAGCTGCTCCGGGCATTCGGCTCACTGGCGCAACTGCGCCGTGCCGATGCGGCAGAGATCGTCAGACGGGTTCCCGGTATCGGAAAAAGTGTCGCCGAAAAAATCGTCAAACATATCTGAATCAACCACCCCTGCCGGAACCGATTATAAACAAAAACCCTGCATATCCAATCAGAAATGCAGGGTTTTTGGTATTTTGCACCGGCTGCAGCCGGTCATTATTGCACCGTCAAAGTAAAATTACTTGGCAGCGAGCAATTTGTCAGCCTGAGATTTTTTGTTGGCAGCGCGGTTGGCATGGATGGTACCGGCTTTGACCGCTTTATCCAAACGGCTGGCAAAGGTTTTTGCCAACTCGACAGCGGCAG
Organism: Lentisphaeria bacterium; assembly: GCA_017508285.1. Classification (GTDB taxonomy): domain Bacteria; phylum Verrucomicrobiota; class Lentisphaeria; order Victivallales; family Victivallaceae; genus UBA1784. The sequence continues at coordinate 6,412 of JAFVZG010000013.1, forward strand.
CATCGCCGGCGGCGACTGCGGCACGCAATTTCTTCTCAATGGTCTTCAATTCACTGACCCGCGCCCGGTTGCGGAGGTTCGCTTTTTTGCTGGTCGCCAGACGTTTGACAGCAGACTTGGTGTGCGCCATATTCACTTTCCTTTATTTTACTTATACAAATAATGCACAAAAATTCATTGACAGATAATTAAAATATCACATTTTTCCAAAAAAGCAAGTCGCAAGAGGATTTTTTGGAGAGAAAAGCATGAATTTTTACTCATCATCCGGCAGATAAGGATGCCGGCGGCATCCGCTTGCACCTGAGAAGGCAAATATTCAAAAATATTTTTTACGCCGGGATGATGAGGGGATTTTCAAAATATCCCGGTATTTGGCAATGGTGCGCCGGGCAATATCCACCCCGTTTTTTTTCAACTGCCGGGCGATCTCATCATCAGAAAAAGGCGCATAAGGATTTTCAGAAGCGATTATCGACCGGATCTCCTCCAGAATCGCCTGTGATGAACGGTCACTGCCGTCATCACCCCGATACCCGGCGGAGAAAAAGAACCTCAACGGGAACATCCCCTGAGGCGTTTTCACAAACTTATCCGCCACGCACCGGCTGATGGTGCTTTCACTCAATTCCAACTCCTCTGCGGCATCTTTCATCGTCATACCCCGGAGAAACTTGACCCCGTTATCCAGAAAATCCCGTTGATGCCGGATCAGAAATTCTCCCAGCCGCTTCAAAGTGCTCCCCCGCATTTCCAATGCCCGGAGCAATTCTCTGGCGCGTTCCATTTTTTCAGAGATATACACCCGGTCATCAGCAGACAACCGGTCATCATTCTGAAGATTTTCATAAAATTCCGGTATCCGCAGGCGGGTGCTGCCGCCATCACGGGGGATCGACCGGTACTCACCGTCATCATCACAGGTAATTTCAAGATCGGCAACGACCGCAGCAGTATTTGCCGATGAATAGGCTCTGCCCGGAGCCGGATTGAGCGACCGGAGAATTTTCAACATTTCCTCCAACTCACCGGCAGAAACCCCCAGCTTTTTCTCCAATGCCCGCAAGCGGTTTTTCTCCAAATCCTCCAAACCGTCATGCAAAAGCCGTTGAAGTGACGGCGTCAATCTGCCGCTTCGAGCCAACTGCAAAAGCAAACATTCGGCAATATCTCTTGCCCCCACACCGGCAGGAGCAATATTCTGCACGGTTTCCAATGCTTCTTTTGCTTCATCCATATCGGCATCGCACCGCATTGCCAGATCGGCAAGGGTGGAGGTCAGGTAACCGTCATCATTCAAAGCAGTCACGATCTCGGTGGCAAGACGGTGTTGAAGATCGCTCAAAGGCATCATGGATAATTCCAGAAGAAGCATACTGCGCAACTCCGGCGCCGGAGCTGCCAAAAAAGAGAATATATCAGGTGCCGCATCTTTTTCCCCGGGCAGCGGCAGATCATCACGCCACTCATCCGGAAGCTCTGCCGCATCCTCGTCATCGCTCTCATAATCACCATCACTGCTGTTGAGCTCTTCTGACGGATCGACCGGCAATTCGCCGGGATCTTCCGGAGTGATCTCCTCGAGCAGCGGATTATTGGCAAGTTCAGCGAGCAACCGGCTCTCCAATTCAGGCAGAGGCAAAGCAAGCAGCTCCAGACTGCGCTGCAAATTATGCGACAGATGCTGGTGCTGTTCCAATCCGGTCTTCATGCCGGCAGATAATTTCTGCTCCGCCATTATCTCTTTCCTGAACCTGAATTAAAATTTTCTGAATTTGTTGTCAAAACGATTTGACAAGTGATCTGATACAATTTAGATTATAAAATGTTTTTTTCAACTTGCAAAATGCAAAAAGCGGTAATTTTTTTTGAAAAATGAATGATAATACGGTATTTCTCAGCGCATTGGGCAGCGGCAGCAGTGGCAATGCCTTTTTTGTGGAGTCTCCGGAAGGAGCATTGCTGATCGATCAGGGTTTTTCCCGCAAAGAACTGCTCAGCCGGATGGAACGCGCCGGTTGCGACCCGGGAAAACTGCGGGGAGCATTGCTGACCCATGAACATGGCGATCACTCTCTCGGAGCGCGGGTATTCTGCGATACTCTGGGTGTGCCGCTCTACGCCACTGCTGAAACGATTCTGAAACTTCAGCGAACCAAAAAACTGCCGAAACTGGTGCGCAGTTTTGAGCCGGGGGCGAAATTCAATATCGCCGGATTCAATATCGCCAGTTTTGCACTCTCTCACGATGTGGAAACTGTGGGATTCCGTCTGGAATACTCTGATATCGCCATCGGCATCGCGACCGATCTGGGCTGTGTCAATGAAAATGTCAAACGGCATCTGCGCAACTGCCGCGCATTGGTGATAGAGAGCAATTACGACCATGAAATGCTGATGAATTCTGACCGCCGTCTGGAATTGAAACGCCGGATATTCGGTTTCCGGGGGCACCTCGGCAACCGGGAAACGGCTGATTTGCTGGGGGAATTGCTGGATGACAACTCCCGGCTGCTGCTCTTGGCACATGTCAGCCGGGAGTGCAATGATTACGATAAACTTGCCGGATTATGCGCCGGAAGATTGCGCGAACTCAACCGGGAAAACTGCCGCTTCTCAGTTTTGAAGCAGGATGAACCATCGGAAAAATTTGCGATCCTTTAGGAGCAGTCGCTCTTCCCGGCAGCCCCCCGGATAACACTGCCGGCATCCGCAGCAAGAGCAAGTAAGGCAATTGTCTCACTTTTTGCTCTTGCTCTTATCTTTTCCCCGGTTGCGTCTGACTTCCTTGTGATACTCCTTGAGCAGATCGCTCTGCTTTTCATGGATCGCTTTGAGCAACGCAGAGTTGCTCCGCGGCACCTTGCCGTCAAACCGGGCTCTGCCGGCACGGATATCAAGCATGACCTGGGAGATCTCGGTCAGGCGGTCAGGGAAAGGAAACTCCTTGATCTTTTTCAGAGTCGGCTGGAGGACTTTACTCTCATTCTGCAAAAGCAAATAGAGTTTTCTGGTTCTGCCGTCATTCCTTGATGTGCCGTTTTCATAGAAATATATCTGGGCACTTTGAACCATCTCCAATGCCAGTTTTTCTCTCAAAGTCTGCAAATAGATACGGTTCCTGCTGTTGGGCTTGCTCCGGCTCAACTTCTCCTCGGCCTCTTCGATATCCTCTTCCAGACGGCGCAAACGCCCGTTGATATCACCGAAGTTGATCTTGCCGTCGGTGGTTTGCACACCTCTGCCGCCGGTGGTAAACAAATTATTCCGGAACCCCGGAGTACTTTTACCGCCGTTTCCTGCCCGGAGTGCACCGGGAATCAGTAAACATAAAAGAACCGCTGTCGCAGAGCACTTTGACAAAACCGTCATTTCTCCCCCCTTCACCGCAGATACAAAACGATCACTTTACCGGAGTTTTAAGATCGGATTTCAAATCAATGGCTTTATTGAAAGTATTGAAAAGCGAAATCGCTCCTGCCACTTCGATCGCACCGGAGATCTCTTCATCACTTACGCCAAGCATCAACGCCATGGAACGGTGAGCATCCAGACAATAGGTGCAGCCGTTGGCGGCACTTACCGCAATGATGATCAATTCTTTGGTTTTGGGATCAAGATTACTTCCGGCGGCTTCGGAAACTTTGAGAGCCGATTCCAGAAAATCCCCGCTGCGGCCCATCGCCTGAAAAACTTCAGGGATACGCCCGAATTTCTTTTCAATACCGCTCTGAATTTCCTGAGCTTTGCTGTCGCCGGTTTTCGAGTAAAGTTTTACTGATGCC
>JAFVZG010000121.1 GCA_017508285.1 Lentisphaeria bacterium
CCCTTTCTTGAATTTTTTCATATTGTTTCTCCGCAAAAATCAGTAAAGTTTGACATTCATCTGATACAATTCGCAAATTCCTTTGACTGCCACGCTGCCGTCGCCGATGGAAACTGACGGTTCTGCTGCCGGGGCTTTGAGTTTCAAGGCTTTGCAGCGCAAAACCGGGGTATTGCCGCCATTGATATACACTTCGGCATACTGACTGACGGTATCGATCAGGATCCTGGCGGTAACTTTTCCGTCTTCCGGCAAAGAGAATGTGACCGGCTTTTCATCGAGAAAGCGCACGCTGTTTCTGCCGAAGCGCAACCCCCACAATATTCCTTTGCCGTCTGCGCCGTTGAGGGTCACCAGAGTCTGCTGCTGAGGGCCGGGATAATTTTCACCGGTTCCGCTGTAAACCAGATCGATAACGAGGAAAGCCGGAGTTTTTCCGGTGATCGCATGGCGCAAGATCGGTCCGGTATTCTGACTGTTGAGGGTGATGGATTGGGAACTGTAAAGCAGATTGCGGCTGTTGAAACTCAACTTTTTCCAGTGGCGGTGATTGGTCGGGGTGAGGGTGATCTCCTGAAGCGGGGCAGTTGCCGGGATGGTCAGGGTCTCTGCGGCGAATACTCCGGTGCAAAGTGTTGCCGCTGCCAAAAGTGCGAATTGTTTTTTCATATCAATACCTCTGTTTAAGTGTTTGGTGGTCAATAAATTTTTACTTCGGCACGGTAGAACTTGCATGCTCCTTCCACCGCTGAACTGCCGTCGCCGAAGGTTATTCCCGGAGTGCCCCGTTTGATTTTCAATGCCTTGTGGGTAAGGGCGGGGAAAGGCGAATGATTGAAGAAAATTTCCGCAAGATCATTTTCCCGGTCGATGAGCAAAAGCACATGTATTCTGCCGTCGGCACCCGGTTTCACCGGCAGCGGTGCTTCATCGAGGAAGCGGAAGTGGTCTTTGCCGAACCGGAAGCCGTAGAGGTAACTTTTATTATTTTCCTTGCCGTCAATGATGATGGTGCTCTGCAGTTGTCCTTTGGTGCACTTTTCATCAAGTGGCGTAAATTCAAACCCGATCGCCAGAAAACGCATATCTCCTTTGGCAAAGTTGTAACGCAGCATCGGGCCGCCGCGCCGGTTATCCAATCGGAAATACTCTTTGGCAGTCACCAGATTGGCGGAATTGAAAAAGAGTTTCTGCCAATTTTTCTGCTGTGCCGGAGTGATCACCGTTTCCGCAGCAGCTTTGGCGGGCAGTTTATCTTTGATCGTTACCGGCGGTTTGGCTCCGTGCATGATGATTTTGGCACTGTGCAGCAGAGTTTCACCTTTGACCGCCACGCTGCCGTCACCGAAAGAGACGGTTTCATCGGTACGCTTGACCACGATCGGGCGGTGGCGCAGCACCGGGGAATCACTTTTGCCGATATAGACTTCTGCGGCTCCGGAAGCCGGGTCGATGACGATCTTGCCGGTAACTTTGCCGTCAGCGGCAGTTGGAAATTTTACCGGAGCATCATCGGCAAAGCGGACGCTGTTTCCGGTAAAGCGGAAGCCCCACAAATTGGATTTACCGGCGATCCCGTCGAGGATGACCAATGCCTGCAGCTGGGGTTTGCTTTCCATTTTATCTTTCACGGTAAAGGCGAACTGCACCTCCAGAAAATCGCATTTCGCCTGAAGCCGGTGGCGGATGATCGGGCCGTTGATCCGGCTGTTGAGCAGAAATCCGTCATTTTGAATGGCAAAATTGGCTTTACTGCCGATTTTCACCCACCGGGAGTGATCGGCAGGGGTGAGATCGACGGTAAGTTGATCGCTTCGGGCGGGTATTCTCTGCGCGACCGTCGGGAGCAGAGAGACCGGCAGATCTCTTTCATTGGGTTTGTGGATGACCAGCAACGCTCCATCGACCAGATAACCGGCGACCGAAGTATTGGCAACGCTCAAATTGCGGAAACTTATCCGGCTTTTACCTTTGGGGGAAAGCGAACCGATGATGATGCTGTTTCCGGCAAGATATCCGGTTTTGGCGGTGGAATACTTTTCCACGACCTCTGCATCATCG